>CAJUQB010000045.1:0-3009 GCA_910588285.1 uncultured Lachnospiraceae bacterium | reverse complement strand
CACGGCCCGGGTGGAGTCGGAGCGTTACCGCCAGCATGCGGAACGGCGCAGGGAGGAACGGGAGCAGCGCAGGGAGGAGCAGGAGCAGAAACGGATGGACAAAAAGGTCACCGGTGTGGCCATTGATACCAGGATCCAGCCCCCTGCCATGGAGATATCCGATAATTTGCGGGAGGTGACGCCGGTTACACAGACAGCCCCCTTCACTAAGAAGGCCATGGAGAAGCTTTTTACATCAGAGCCCAATCATGAGCCGGCTCGGGAGCCGGTTCCCCAGGCGCCGGAGCAGGAGCTGGTTCCTGTATCCCGGCATGTGGTGGAGCCTGTGGCACGGGGGACAGAGCAAAAGGCCCCGGAATATGCGCCGCAGGAGATGCCCTTCCCGGCCCACGGCATGGCCGAAGTGCCGGGAGGCTCTGTGCAAAGCAGGGCGGCTTCGCTGCAGGCAGAGCAGCCGGGGCAGATCCCCATGGAGCAGATGCCTGCTGCCTGCGATCTGCCGTCCACAGCAGCCGGCGCATCTGCCTGCGATCTGCCGGCTGGGCCTGCTGCCTACGACCTACCTGCCGCAGCTGCCGGCTCTTCTGGATCCGCTGCGCCTAAACCAGCCGGCTCTGCTGCCTATGATCTGCCTGCTGCATCTGCAGCGCCAAAATCTGCCGGGTCTCATGGGGAACCGGCAGATAGAGAGCATCTGTCCAAGGGGAACAAGAATCAGGGCCAGCGGCCTGCAGAGGATGTGATCCGGATGGAACAGGCCATGACAGCCGGCCTGGAGCGATCCAGGGAGGACTATGTATTCCCGCCGGTATCCCTGCTGAAGCAGGGGGACGGCAAACAGGGGGACAGCCAGAAGCATTTGCAGGAGACAGCCCTGAAGCTGCAGCAGACGCTGAAAAGCTTCGGCGTCTGCGTCACCATCACCGACGTGAGCTGCGGGCCTGCAGTGACCCGGTATGAGCTTCAGCCTGAGGTTGGCGTGAAGGTCAGCAAGATCGTGAACCTGGCGGATGACATCAAGCTGAACCTGGCAGCTGCGGATATCCGGATCGAGGCGCCCATTCCCGGCAAGGCGGCAGTGGGCATCGAGGTGCCCAACAATGAGGTGGTCATGGTGCGGTTCCGTGACATGGTGGAATCCGCGGAATTCCAGAACCACAGCTCCAGTATCTGCTTTACGGCCGGCAAGGATATCGGCGGCAAGGTGGTGGTGGCAGACATTGCCAAGATGCCCCATATGCTGATTGCAGGCGCCACCGGCTCCGGTAAATCTGTCTGCATCAACACCATCATCATGAGCCTGCTCTACAAGGCGAACCCTGAGGACGTGAAGCTGATCCTCATTGATCCCAAGGTGGTGGAGCTGAGTGTATACAATGGGATCCCGCACCTGTTCATCCCGGTGGTGACAGATCCCAAGAAGGCGGCCGGGGCATTGCACTGGGCTGTTTCCGAGATGGATGAGCGGTATCAGAAGTTTGCGGAGTATCAGGTAAGGGACTTAAAGTCCTACAATAAGAAGGTGGCTGAGATTGCGGACATTGAGGATGAGAGCAAGCCGAAGAAGCTGCCCCAGATTGTCATTATTGTAGACGAGCTGGCAGACCTGATGATGGTGGCGCCGGGCGAGGTGGAGGATGCCATCTGCCGTCTGGCCCAGCTGGCCCGTGCGGCAGGCATTCATCTGATCATTGCCACCCAGCGTCCCTCGGTGGATGTCATCACCGGCCTGATCAAGGCAAACATGCCCTCCCGGATTGCATTTTCCGTGTCCTCCGGTGTGGATTCCCGCACAATCCTGGATATGAACGGCGCGGAGAAGCTCCTTGGAAATGGCGACATGCTGTTCTATCCCCAGGGCTATCCCAAGCCCCTCCGTGTCCAGGGCCCCTTTGTGTCAGACCCGGAGGTGGAGGCAGTGGTGGATTTCCTGAAAAAGCAGAATACGGCAGTTTACAATGATGCCATTGAGGAGAAGATGAACAGCATTTCCAGCCAGGGGGCCGGCTCCGACAACGGCGCAGGAGAGCGGGATGCCTATTTTGTGGATGCAGGAAGGTTTGTCATTGAGAAGGAAAAGGGCTCCATCGGTATGCTGCAGCGCTGGTTTAAGGTGGGCTTCAACCGGGCGGCGCGGATCATGGACCAGCTGGAGGAGGCCGGTGTGGTAGGGCCCGAGGAAGGGACAAAGCCCCGGAAGATCCTGATGTCCCTGGAGCAGTTTGAGGCATATGTGGAGGAATATGTTTAAACAGGCAGTACATAGCTATTATGAAGTAGTTTGGCAATGTAAATAGAATCAACAGAGCAGGAGGAAAAAGATGAAGACCGATATTCAGATTGCACAGGAAGCAGAAATGATTCATATCAGAGAGGTGGCGGCCCAGCTGTCCATCCCAGAGGATGATTTGGAGCTCTATGGAAAATATAAGGCCAAATTATCGGACCATCTGATGGAACAGGCAAAAAATAACCCGGATGGAAAGCTGATCCTTGTGACGGCTATCAATCCCACCCCGGCCGGAGAGGGCAAAACCACCACCAGCATCGGCCTGGGCCAGGCCCTTGGGAAGCTTGGGAAAAAGGCGGTCCTGGCCCTTCGGGAGCCCTCCCTCGGCCCCTGCTTTGGCATTAAGGGAGGCGCTGCCGGCGGCGGCTACGCCCAGGTGGTGCCCATGGAGGATCTGAATCTTCATTTTACCGGTGATTTTCACGCCATTACCTCTGCCAACAATCTCCTGGCCGCACTTCTTGACAACCATATCCAGCAGGGCAATTCCCTGGGGATTGACCCCAGGCAGGTGGTCTGGAAGCGGTGCCTGGACATGAATGACCGCTCTCTCCGCAACATTGTGGTAGGCTTGGGCAGCAAGATGGACGGCATGGTCCGTGAGGATCATTTTGTGATTACAGTGGCCTCGGAAATCATGGCTGTCCTGTGCCTGGCAGACGATATGGAAGATCTGAAAAAACGCCTTGGCCGGATGATCGTGGCCTACACCTTTGAGG
>CAJUQB010000044.1 GCA_910588285.1 uncultured Lachnospiraceae bacterium | reverse complement strand
CCCTTATGAGAGTTCGTAACATGAGGGAAAAGGATATAACACAAGGGAAAGCATAAGGGCAAATTCACTTGCTATAAATTTAGTATTTTTAAGGGTTTGCGGGCTTTTTGAAGATAAGATATAACAGTTAATAAATGCTATAAAAATTGTTTTATCAGAATTCTTGTTTGTGATAATAAAAGCATATAATCCCACAGTTGCATATCTCCCAAAATACACAGAGGCGGGCAGGGCAAGCATCTCTGGCGTTCCGGGGGAAAATGTGTTTGTAGATGAAGATGAGATTGAATCAGCGGATGCAACGATATCCTACGATGAAGAAATAGAAATTGATGGGGAGACCATGTAAGGAAATAGGATAGAGCAGGATTTCCCGGTAGATTGGGGAATTGGGGGAGCAGCGAGAGGAGGTGAAGGTCAGTATGGAATTTGAAAGGGGAAGTTAGATAAAGTGTTTCTGTATGAAGCGATAAACTGCTCGGACTTATTATGAGAGAGCTAAGTTGGCCCTGACCGACAGAGGGGCCGCAGAAAGGAGAAAAGAATGGAGATTTCAAATAATCAATCATGGTATATCAATCCCAATACCAGACAGCTTACATCAAATGTGAAAAATACTGTAATAAAGGATAGAGAAGCCTTCAATGGTTCAATGCAAAACTTGTTAAATCCCGTAGAGGATTTGGTGCAGGTTTTGAAAACACCTATCAAGCTGGCAGAAAGGTCATCCCTGAACCGGCAGGGAAACTCTGTTGATATTGCATCCGGCAGCCGCATTGCGGTAAATGACGGTTATATACTGACGGTGAAGCCGCAGGGCGTGGAGGTTTCCGGCGGGGATAATCCATATGACACGCAGGCATATTTGAAAGCGCAGAAGATGGCTGATTCGCTGGCTACGCTGCTGCGAAACGCTTGCGGGAATATGCATACGGTAGCATACTCTCAGGAGGAATATGCCAGATGGAATGAGGGCGTTTCCGATGTGATGGGGTATCTTGGCATAGACGCATCAAAGGATTTTACAGTCAACGGAATGAAGTACAGCAGGAATGGGAATGGCCAGTTTGAATCAAAGGCGAACAGCGAGGCAAAAGCCGCTTATGAAATGCTGACGGCAAATAACAGGACATACACCTATGCGGATGAAAGGACAAGAAACCAGATCGCATACATAAGCAATTATTATCTGGAAAATACTACAGAAAGTCTGAAAGCGGCATGGCAGAAAACGCTTGAAGAAACGGGCGTGAATCCATTCCCGCAGGGATTTTCAAGCACGTTGTCACAGCTTGCTATGGAACAGGACTTTGCGACAGGCGGGAATGATGATATTTTCGGCAGCGACCTGGAAAGCAGCATTGCGGCTGTAAAGAAGATCATAGAACGGCTGGAGAACCCATTAGGGGCAGTGACAGAGAAGAATGCAGAATTTATGGAGGATGAAAAGACCTTCTATACGGCATTATTAAATAACTTGGCTTAATTCATTCTGGTACAGAAGCACCACATCCTTTTTGTCTTTAAAAGTAGAAAAACACAGCTTTGTCGTGGGTTTGCTTATTCCATTCTTGCAGGGGATTGTGTTTTATGTTATGATAGTCCTATGCTGAAGATTTTGATGAAAAAAGGAGCAGAAGCGGCCGAATGCGGACAGGAGGCAGGACAATGGGGAAGACAATTTCAATCGGGACCCAGAGCTTTGAATTTATACGGGAAAATGACTGCTTTTTTGTAGATAAGACAGGATTGATCAAGGAGTGGTGGGAGAATGCGGATGCGGTGACCCTTGTAACCCGTCCCCGCCGTTTTGGTAAGACCCTAAACCTGGATATGCTGAACTGCTTTTTTTCAAACAAATATGAGGGACGGGGCGATCTGTTTGAAGGGCTGTCCATCTGGGAGGAAGAACGATACAGGAATCTCCAGGGAAGCTATCCAGTCCTCTTTTTGAGCTTTGCGGATATCAAGGGAAGCACCTTTGAAAAGACAAAAAAGGGCATTCAGTATGCGTTAGCCAATTTGTATGGGGTGCATAGATATGTACGTACCGGAAGTGATATGGGGATACAGGATTTGCATTTTTTTGATTCTGTTACTCCTGATATGCCGGAGGATATCGCTGTATTGGCATTGAAAAACCTGTCTGATTATCTATGCCGCTACTATGGGCAGAAGGTATTAATCCTGTTGGATGAATATGATACACCGCTGCAGGAGGCTTATGTGCATGGATACTGGGAGGAACTGATTGGTTTTATTCGTAGCTTATTTAATTCCGCCTTTAAAACCAATCCCTATATGGAACGGGCAATGATGACAGGAATCACACGGGTTTCCAAGGAATCTATTTTTTCCGACTTGAATAACCTGATGGTGGTGACGACTACATCGGAAAGCTACTGTACTCAGTTTGGCTTTACGGAAGAGGAGGTTTTTGATGCCTTAGATTTCTTTGAAATGTCAGAACAGAAGGAGGCAGTAAAAAAATGGTATGACGGTTTTACGTTTGGAAGCCGAAGGGATATGTATAATCCCTGGTCGATTATTAATTATCTGAAATTAAAAGAGCTTAAGCCTTACTGGGCCAATACCAGTTCCAATTCCCTGGTGGGCAAGCTGATCCGGGAGGGGACGGCGGAGATCAAGATGGACATGGAGACGCTGCTGGCACAGGGACAGATTGAAACGCCGATTGATGAGGAGATTGTGTTCAATCAGCTGGACGAGAGTGATACGGCAGTCTGGAGCCTGCTTCTGGCCTCCGGCTATCTGAAGGTGGAGCACATTCCGGAGGAGATCGGCGGCAATTACCGCTTGTCTTTGACTAATTATGAGGTACGGAACATGTTCCAGCGGATGATCCAGGGGTGGTTTGGCAAATCCACAGTGAAGTACAATGATTTTGTGAAGGCGCTGCTGATCAATGACCTGCGGTATATGAACCGTTTTATGAACCAGATGACAGGTGCAGTGTTCAGCTACTTTGATACGGGCAGGCAGCCGTCGGAGCAGGAGCCGGAACGGTTTTATCATGGATTTGTCCTTGGATTGATTGCGGATTCCAGGATTGACTATATCATTACCTCCAACCGGGAGAGCGGCTTTGGCAGGTACGACGTGGTGATGGAACCACGGGATAGGAAGCAGGATGCCTATGTGTTCGAATTCAAGGTGTATGACCCGGACAGGGAGGGTACACTGCAGGATACGGTGGAGGAGGCATTGAGGCAGATTGATGAAAAGAATTATGACGCTGCCTTGATCGAAAAGGGGATACCAGAGGGAAGGATCCGGCATTATGGGTTTGCCTTTGAGGGGAAACGGGTGCTGATTGGGGAAAGGTAGGAAATTGCAATGACATTGACACAGATCCGTTATTTTCTGGAGGTCTGTCAGACTATGAACTTTACCAGGGCGGCTGAGAATCTGTATGTGGCCCTCCTTTTCCAGGCAGATTCAGCTGCTGGAGACAGAGATAGGTGCGAAGCTGATGAGCCGCAGTAAGCGCAGTGTGGCATTGACAGAGGCGGGAGAAGTATTTCGGGATGAATTTACGAAGATTTTGCTGAATATTGAACAGGCGACAAATCTTAAATTTTATTTTTTGTTTTGGTCTAAAAAAGAGGGCTTCTGTATCCGGAACGCTCATTTTATTCAAAAAGCCGTATCCAGGATAACCGGCTCCCTGTGCTGTGTTATCGCCATATTTATGACTGGGTGCCGGTCCAGCAGGTGCGTGCAGACAGGGCAGCCGTTCCTTGCGGCCGGTTCATAGACCTCCGGTTACCAGCGCAATATGGGCAGCCGGCCCCGGCCGTCCGGCTGTAAACGGCGGCCATCCAGCTGTGTCCTTTACGGCACATCCACCAGACTTTTTTCATGGATCCCGGCTGCACGTCTTCCGCCGTCATCTCCTTGTTCATTATCCTTTCCCATTCCTCCGCAAGGGCGGGATTCCTTGCCTTTAAGTCTGTCTGTCCCCTGATCAATGGGTACTGGTTCATTCCTCTGCCTGCCTCCTCATCTCATCAAGGAGCTGTTCTTCCCTGGTCTTTGGTTTTTCCTTCGCTTTCTGTGCACCGCCGAACGGGTCGGGGCCTGTCCCTTCGATCAGGTCCCCCAATGCCGCCGGCGTCACGTTCCCGACAGTCCTGACCGGAAGGTGTGCTTCCTGCATCAGCTGCCTTGCCAGGTCAGGGTACAGGTACTTCTCCAGCATCCTGCAAAGGTACGCATTCTCCCTCCGCAGCCCTTTGTTTTCTTTCTCTGATGCCCGGTAAAGTTCCTCCAACCGCTGCATTTCCTTCGTAAGTGATGAACCGCTCACGAAGGAGGTGGTCAGGCAGCGTGGGCGTATCGGGGCATTGATTGAATCACCTGCGCTGTATCCGGGAATGACGGCAAGAGACAATCTGGAGATACTTCGCAGACAACGGGGAATCGACGACCCGCAATGCATTTTGGAATCCCTCAAGACGGTCGGGCTTTCGGAGGCGGCAGATAAAAGGGTGAAGGACTTTTCCATGGGTATGAAGCAGCGGCTGGGACTTGCCATGGCATTGATGGGAAACCGGGAATTCTTAGTGTTGGATGAACCGGTGAATGGTTTAGATCCGGAAGGGATCTTAGCCTTGCGCGAGCTTCTGAAAAAGCTGAACCGTGAGAGGGAGATATTTCAAAGCTGTTGGTTACAAGTGATGTGGATATATAAGAGCTGAAGGTGGGAAATTCCGGTTTGGAAAAGTACTATATATCAGTGATCAAGGGAGGAAGGTGTGGAATGTTTTTTTGCAGGCCACATGCGGTTTGGCCGGATGCGCTGTTATGGGAGCGGTTATGCTTCTGGTGGCAGCGATTGCCAGAAGGGCAATCGTGACCCTTGGTTTGGGGATTGGGCTCACCTATGGATTCTTATGGCTGGAGACGAATTTCCGAAATCATCCCCTTCCCTTTATGAAATACATATATACCTATCAGATCGGGCAGATTTGGTTTTGCAGGAGAGGATTTTGGACTGGGGCTATTCTGATATCTGTTTGGTCATCAATCCAAAAGACAGCTTCCTGCTAATGCAACGATGCTTCAAAAGCTGGCTTTTGAACATAAGGAGGTTTTTGGCTATGCCTGCGGCATTATCGCACTGTAAATCGATAAACATCATGGGGCAGCTCATGTCATTACTGCAAAAAGGAGGACATTTTTCATGAAGCTATTATTTAAACAGCGCTTTTTTTCCTGGCTGGACAGTTACGATATTTATGACGAGCATGGGAATACAATCTATACAGTGGAGGGGAAGCTATCCTGGGGACACTGCCTGCATATTTTGGATGCAGCGGGGCGCCATATCGGCACAGTCAAGGAGGTGGTGCTGACCTTCCTGCCCAAGTTTGAGCTGTATATCCAGGATTCCTATGTGGGCTGTATTGCTAAGGAATTCACGTTTTTTAAACCTAGATTTAATATTGACTGCAATGACTGGCAGATTGAAGGGGACTTCCTGGGATGGGATTATGAGATTTTAAATGGTTCGGGCTCCCATGCTGCCACGGTGAGCAAGGAGCTGCTCCATATGACGGACACCTATGTGATTGATGTGGCAGACCCCAAGGACAGCCTGATGGCTCTGATGGTGGTGCTGGCCATTGACGCGGAAAAGTGTTCCAGGAATTAGGAATATGTGAAATGAGGAGTATGTGAAATGAGGAGTGTGTGAAATGAGAGAGACGATTTTACTATTTGGTTTTTCCAAGGAGCGGCAGAGTAAGCTGATGCGGGCCCTGCTGCCCTTAAAAATGCGGATCAAGAGGATCGAGCAGGATCAGCTGGGGCAGCCGCTGGGCGTACTGGCAGGCCAGCAGCCGGCAGAGGAGAAGCAGAGTTCGGAGAAGGGAGCAGAGGAGAAGCAGAGCCAGGGGATGGCGGCAGAGGGATGCGGCCAGGCGCTGGGGGATGAGATGCTGGTTATGGCAGGCCTTACAAGCGCCCGGGTGGATGCGGTGCTGGCAGCTCTGCGGAAGGGGAAGACTGGCCCCATTCCTTACAAAGCAGTGCTGACAGAGACAAATCAGCAGTGGAATGCATGGGAGCTTCTGGAGGAGCTGAAGCAGGAGCATGCCAGATTTACGGAGCCGTATCCGCAGTAGGCTCTTCATACAGGGTATAGGGGATTTTCTCTCCCATGCCTGAGCTTACAATCACCTCATAGGTATCTGTGATAAATACAGCCTCCGTATCCGGCAGCGTCTCGATCAGCGCAAGCCCCTCTGTCAGGCCCAGCCCGAAGCAGGCAGTGGAGAGGGCGTCGGCGTCAGCGGAGCTTTGGCAGAGGATGGTGACAGAATAGAGGCCATTATCATAGGGATAGCCATCCGCAGGATTTAAAATATGGTGATAAATCTTCTCCCCCACCTGGAAATATCGCTCATAGACGCCGGAGGAGACCACAGTCCCGTCGGTAAGCGCTACGGACAGGAGGGGGGCGCCCTCCTGGGAAAAGGGCTTCTGGATTCCGATCACATAGGGGGAGCCGTTGGATTTGGGCCCCAGAGTCAGCACATTTCCCCCAAGGTTGATGATGCCCTCAGTAACACCCTGCTCATTCAGGTAATGCTTCATCTCATCGGCAATAAAGCCTTTGGCAATGCCTCCAAGATCCAGGCTGGCCAGGGGATCTGCTATGGTTACGGTATTTCCCTGGATGGAAATCCTGTCAGTTCCCACGTGGGACAGGGCGGAAGCGATCTCCTCCGGCAGGGGGACAGTCCCGGGATTGCCGGAAATATTCCACAGGTCGCTTAAGGGCCCCATGGTAAGGTCAAAGGCGCCGCCGCTGAGCGCATAGTAGGAAATCCCCTTTTCCAGCAATGCTATGGTATCTGAGGATACAGAGACAGGCTGTCCTGCGGCCTGGTTGATTTGGTCAATATCGCTGCCGGCTGCAGTGCGGGACAGCAGCTGTTCGTAGGCAGCCGCCATCTGGAAGCAGTCGTCGATCAGAGCCTCCTCTGTATTGTCATAAAGGGTGATTTGAATCATGGTATCAAAATAAAAGGCTGTTTTAGTAATGGGCTCCGCCGGCTTTTGGCAGCCGGTATAAAACAGGAGTCCCAATAGGAAACACAGCAGAGAAATATATTTTCTGGGCATAGCGACCTCTCCCTGTATAGAAATGTAAGCGCAAAAACTACAAAAACAATAGCACAGACATCAAAAATAGGCAAGTAAAAAGTTAATTTTCACGGGTCAGGAATGCGCACTAGCTGCGCATTCCGTGAGAACATGATTCAGGAGTGAGGGGCGATTTTTGCGTAGCAAAATTCGGAATATCGCCCCGAATCGTTACTATGAGCGGCCCCCCGGGCCGTGAATAGTAACAGTAAAAACCAGGAAATTCAGGATATTTTCTGTTTTCTTTTTCCCTTTTGTGTGGTAAAGTAGTATCGTATATGAGAAAATGCGGCAGATGCAGAAGGGAACAAAGGAATGAATTTTCAGGATAAAAAACGCGTGGTTATAAAAATCGGCTCCTCCTCCCTGAGCCATGCAGCCACCGGAGGATTGAATTTTACCAAGCTGGAGAAGCTGGTGCGGGAGCTGTGTGACTTGAGGAACCAAGGGATGGATGTCTGCCTGGTGAGCTCCGGGGCCATTGCCGTGGGGCGCAGGGCGCTGGGGCTTACCGAGCGTCCCAGGACCATTTCTACCAAGCAGGCCTGCGCCGCGGTGGGACAGGCCCGGCTGATGATGACCTACCAGAAGATGTTTTCCGAGTATCATCAGGGGGTAGGGCAGATTTTGATGACCAAGGGGACCATGCTTGACAATGTGTCCAGGAAGAACGCAGAGAATACTTTTGAGGAGCTGTTTCGGCTGGGGGTGATCCCCATTGTCAATGAAAACGACACGATTTCTACCTATGAGATGCAGTTTGGCGATAACGATACCCTGTCGGCCATTGTGACGTCTCTGGTGGGGGCGGATCTGCTGATCCTGCTGTCGGACATTGACGGGCTGTTTACCGACGACCCCCGGGAGAACCCCAGGGCCAGGCTGGTTCCTGTGGTAGAAAGGCTGGACAATACGGTACTGCATATGGCAAAGGAATCTACCGGAAGCGATGTGGGCACCGGCGGAATGGCCACCAAGCTGACGGCAGCCCGGATTGCAACCTGGTCCGGCGCGGATATGGTGATTGGCAACGGAGCGGACGTGGGGATCCTTCACCAGATGTTTCAGGGAGACTTTGTGGGAACTACATTTCTGGCCAATAAAAATGAAGACTTTTATCTGGCTGACTATATTGAAGAAAGTATGGGATAAGGAGCATTTGCATGAATCAGGAAAAAATTGACCGGATCAATCAGCTTGCCAGGAAATCAAAGGCCGAGGGCCTGAATGAGGCGGAGAAAAAGGAGCAGGCGCTTCTACGGCAGGAATATATTGCCAATGTGCGGGCCAACCTCCGGGGGCAGCTGAATAACATTGATGTGATCAATCCGGACGGAAGCATTGAGAACCTGGGGGAAAAGTATGGAAAGCGGAAGCAGGGAAATTAAAGAGGTCCTGCGCCGGGAGGCCAGGATGTGGCGGAACAGCCTTCCGGAGGCCCTGCGCCAAGAGCTGTCCCGGCAGATTTGCGCGCTCCTTACGGAATGGCAGGTATTTCGGGAGGCAGAGGCCATATATTTTTATTATCCCCTGGGCAGTGAGGCGGACCTGCTGCCTGCGGCCAGGCTTGTATTGGAGCAGGGGAAAACAGCAGCCTTTCCAAGGACAGCCGGGGAGCAGATGGATTTTTACCAGGTGAGGAGCCTGGAGGAATTCCGGGAAGGGGCGTTTCATGTGATGGAGCCGGCAGGGGGGCTGCGGATGCAGGAAAAAGCCCCCCTGATTCTGGTACCGGGGCTGGCCTTTGACCGTAGGAAGGGGCGGGTCGGGTATGGCAAGGCCTACTATGACCGGTATTTCCGGCAGTTTCCCCATGCAGTCAAGGCTGGGATCTGTATGGAAGGGCAATTGGCAGAGCGGATTCCCATGGAGGCGCATGATATTTGGATGGATTACCTGGTGACGGAGCGTGGGATTCGGTAGCCGGCAGGCTGCTGCGTAAGGAGGAATTGTATGATCAGGGAAGATTATATTATGCGTATCATCCATGAGGCGGTACGCACCTTGTTAAAGCTTCTGTTTGGGATCGAGGAGGAAAAGGAAGAGGAAATTGTCCTTTCCGACGCGGTGACAGCGGAGAAATACAAAAGGCTCTGTCAGCTGGCCCGCCAGGGACAGATCAATCAGGCGGAAAATCAGCTGTGGGAGCAGCTGGACGGAGCAGACCAGGAGGATTTCAAAATGGCAATCCTCTTTTATGAGTACCTGAATCAGATGACAGATGAGCAGCTGGAGCAGGGAGATTACAGCCGGGAGGAGATTTCCCAGGGACTTCTGGCAGCGGCAAAGCAGTATGGCTATGACGGGATGGTGGGAGCGCTGCTTTCTTAGCAGCGCAGTATCAAGGAAGTACCCTGCGGGTATCCCTGTATGCGCAGAAAGCAGCGCAGTATTTTGAATGAGAGGAGAAATGGATATGGCAATGACTTTGGAACAGATGGGAATCCAGGCAAAGGAGGCTGCCCGGCAGCTGGGGGTGCTGGGGACTGCCGGAAAGAATAAGGTGCTCCTTACAGCAGCGGAGGGGCTTCTTGCAGACACCGGGGAGCTGCTTGCAGCCAATGAAAAGGATATGGAGCGGGCGAGGGAAAACCAGATGCCCCAGGGGCTAATGGATCGGCTGCTGCTGACCCAAGAGCGGGTGGAGCAGATGGCAGAGGGCCTGCGCCAGGTGGCGGCCTTAGACGACCCGGTGGGGGAGGTGCTTTCCATGAAGCAGCGTCCCAATGGCCTTCAGATCGGCCAGAAGCGTGTTCCCATGGGTGTGATCGGCATCATCTATGAGGCACGGCCAAATGTGACGGCTGATGCTTTTGCCCTGTGCTTTAAGACCGGAAATGCCGTGATTCTCAAAGGCGGCAGCGACGCCCTTCATTCCAATCTGGCCATCGTACAGTGCCTTCAGAGGGCCATTCGGGCCTGCGGGGAGAATCCGGCTGCTATTCAGCTGATTGAGGATACCAGCAGAGAGACG
Source organism: uncultured Lachnospiraceae bacterium (assembly GCA_910588285.1). GTDB lineage: Bacteria > Bacillota > Clostridia > Lachnospirales > Lachnospiraceae > 14-2. The sequence goes on along the minus strand of CAJUQB010000044.1, from coordinate 31,845 downwards.
GCCCGGGAGTTCATGCGGCTGAACCGCTATGTGGATGTGCTGATTCCCAGGGGCGGCGCAGGGCTGATCCGTACAGTGGTGGAGAATGCTACCGTGCCGGTGATTGAGACGGGAACCGGAAACTGCCATATTTACGTGGATGCGTCCGCCAGCCTTACCATGGCGGCTGATATCATTTTCAATGCCAAGACCCAGCGGATCGGAGTCTGCAATGCCTGCGAATCCCTGATTCTTCATGAAAAAATCGTGGATGAAATGATGCCTGTGATCGCGGCCCGCCTGAAGGAAAAGGACGTGGAGATCCGCGGGGATGCCCGGGTCTGTGCAGCGGTTCCGGAAGCAGTTCCCGCTTCCGAGGAGGATTGGGGCAGAGAATACTTAGACTACATCATTTCCGCGAAAACCGTATCCTCTGTGGAGGAGGCCATTGCCCATATCAACCAATACAATACCGGCCATTCCGAGGCCATTATCACCGAGAACTACACCAATGCCCAGAAGTTTTTAAATGAGGTGGATGCGGCAGCCGTTTACGTGAATGCCTCCACCCGGTTTACAGATGGTTTTGAATTCGGCTTTGGGGCAGAGATCGGCATCAGCACCCAGAAGCTTCATGCCAGAGGGCCTATGGGGCTTGAGGCGCTGACCAGCACGAAATATATTATCTACGGGAATGGGCAGGTGCGGGAATGATATGAAGAAGCCAAGATATACGGAGGATATGTTTAAAATTATTTTTTTCTGGCTGGGCACTGGCTTTATCTTTACGGGCCTGTTAAGCTTTGCGGGTATCCTATGGCCGACGGAAAGCTCTATGGTCCAGAACAGCAGGCTCATGGGAATCATTTTTTCTTCCCTGGGAATCGCATTTTTGGTGGTGTATGCTGTCTGTAAGGCTCTGGGCTGTATGAAATGGAAGCTGCACTGTGAGCTGCTGGAGCATGGAGACAGGGTGAAGGGGACGGTAGAAAAGGTATATTTGCAGAGCTACACCCAGTATGGGAGGCAATATCCTTATCGGATTCTGTATACCTATAGCAGTCAGGGGAATGTCTATCACCACAAAAGCTGTCTGCTGTGGGAGATACCAGATTGTTCGGAACATGATACAATTACGGTGTATATCAATGATAGGGGGAAATCTGCAATAGATGTGTAAGTTAAGGTTTGATTAAATATGTTTTGCCTGCGGGATAGGAAATAAATTTAGATTAAATAAATTCAGATTAAATAAATGGGGATTGATTTATGGAAATATCGAGGGGGTTAGAGGGGGATTTTGCTACATTGTGCCATTTGCTGTTTACAGTTTTGGAAAACCGATGCTAGTTATATTCTGGCTATTATGTATAAAAATAAAGTTTATATTAAATATTTTATCTATATTAAAAATCTATGCAGGCATTGCGTTGGAAAAGTGCCGGGAGTGGGAGGAAATGTATGCTGTACACTTTTTATTATCATGCACCAATCGGGCGGCTGCTTCTGGCAGAAAAGGAGAATTCTCTGGTGGGGCTGTGGCTGGAGGGGCAGAAATATTATCTCGGTTCTTTTCGGGAAGAAATGCAGGAGAAAAAGGATACCATGGTTTTTCGCCAGGCAAAAGAGTGGTTAGACCGCTATTTCGGCGGTGAAAAACCGCCGATTCATGAATTGCCCCTTTCTCCTATGGGAAGTGAATTCCGTAAGGCGGTTTGGAACATCCTGTGCCATATCCCATATGGTGAAACTATAACCTATAAAGAGATTGCACAAAAGGTAGCTGCGGACCAGGGCCTTGCCAGCATGTCGGCTCAGGCAGTGGGCGGCGCTGTGGGTCACAATCCCCTCTCCATTATCATCCCCTGTCATCGTGTGGTAGGTACAAACGGAAGCCTCACCGGTTATGCGGGAGGGATAGAGAACAAAATATGGCTCTTGACCCATGAGGGCGTGGACATGGAGCGATTTTTTGCGCCCCAGAGGGGAACGGCCGTGTAACAGAACGGGCGTGTAACAGAACGCAGTGTAACAGGCAGGGCATGGCTATGGTAGGCCCAGCTGTTTGGCAATCCTGCAGAAGTCAATATACAAATCTTCATATATGCCGGCTTTTACGGAATCTGCAAAAGTATAGTCTCCGGTATCCTCAGAGTCAAAATTGTAAACAAGGATACGGTTTTTGTCAGGATCAACAATCCAATATTCCCGAACACCGGAGGTACGGTATTTAAAAAGCTTCGTGAAATAATCCATACGTCTGCTGCCCGGGGAGACGACCTCAATAATCCAATCCGGCGCACCGAGACATCCTTTGTCCGTAAGCTTATGGGGGTCACAAATAACAGAAATATCCGGTTCCACATAATTGAAATCATCTTCATTTAAAAATACGGCAAATGGGGAGAGGTCTACTTCGCAGGAGCCATTGTTTTGATGGAGATACTCCCGAATCATTGCAAACAGCTCTCCTGTAAGCCGTTGATGCATCCGGCTTGGAGGCGCCATATCATAGATCTGTCCGTCAATTAGTTCCGCACGGCTTCCTTCCGGCAGAGAATAAATGTATGCAACGGTATAAAGCGTTTCCTTCGCCAATGCTGGCGCCATAATAACACTTCCTTTCCCAGGTTGGAATTAACTGTATTTATAATGATGAGTTGCCCGACAAATGGGGCGTTTGCATCTTGTGCCATTTGCCAATCTCAGTTTTGAAACGCCCCATTTGTCGGGCAGCTCATAAAGATATCTTACCAGTTCCAGATCGGAATGGCAAGCATGATTCAGGTGTGCGGGCGATAAAAAACTCCCTCTCGTGAAGCCCCTCCAGCCGGTGGGCGTCAGAGCTGCACAGCGCGGGCACATCCCGCAGCGCGGGAAAGCGCTCCCGCAGTCCCTCCGCTGAAGCCATGTCGTGCACTTTAAAATAGGGGAAATCAATCCCCTCCGGTACAAAGCCCAGCTGGCTGATGAGGCTGTTGGAATGCTTGTCAATGTGGGCAGGCACCATAATCCCGTGATAGTCTGCCAACAGGGGGGCCAGCCGGAAAAAGGAAATATCCGTGGAGGAAATCAGAAGGGGATCACAGGAACCGCAGATCTCGTCCTGTTCATTGCACAGAAGCTGGTTCCCGAAAATAGCGGGATTGTTGGCAACCGGCAGCAGATGGGCAGCCACATAGGCGTCAAAAGCCATGGCGTCTGCAAGGGCTGTAAAATAGCACAGCACATGAACCTCCTCGCAGGTGGTCAGCTCCATGCCGGGAATCACCCGGATGGGGAGGCCCTCTGCCTGGGCCAGGAGGGACAGTTCCTGCAGCTGTTGTGGTCGGTCAGAGCGATCAGATCCAGCCCGATCAGGGAGGCCATGCCCAGGATATTGCCTGGAGTCATGTCGTCCTCCCCGCAGGGGGAGAGGCAGGAATGGATGTGAAGGTCATAACTAAGCATTGCCGGCTTCTCCCTGGACCAGCTGCCCATAGGCCAGCAGCGCGGCATCGAAGACCGGCAGCTCTGTGGCCAGGACCGTGATGCCCTCCTCCCGGGCCTTGGCCAGGGCATGGGCGTCAAGGGCCGTATTCTGGCACAGCACCACGCAGGCAGTATCCGTCAGGGCAGCCACTGCCAGCGTGTTGAGGTTGGCCATCACGGTAAACCAGATGCCGTCTGCTGGGGCAGAGCTCATGGCGATACTCAAAAGATCGCAGCAGTAAGGCTTTGAGATGGTGCGTCCGGTGTCCTTGCCGGCATCAATGACAGTAAATAGATTTCGGTCCATCAGTTCCTGAATCGTCATAGAGATTCCCTCCTAAATATTATGGAAGCCCCGGACAATATCCTCCGCCAGGGCCCGGCAGGTGGGAGCGCCGCAGGAGCCGCAGTCCAGCCCGGGAAATTCCTTCATGTAGCGTTCCACGATTTCCAGATTCGCCATGCTCTCCATGGTATTGCTGCCCAGGCGGTAGACCGGCTCGTATGTAATCGGCTGGGTAAAATACAGCTCTTCCGGATCAAAGGCCGGATGGTCCCCGGGGCGATCTAAGGAGTCCGGCAGATATTTGCTCAGATGCTTTGTCTTTGCCTTGGCCAGGTAGGGGTTCTCCACATTCAGCACACCGCCCACACAGCCGCCGCTGCAGGCATTCAGCTCAATAAACTGCAGGTTGGGGGTGAATTTCTCATCCTCCAGATCCTCCAGCACACGAATCACGTTCTCAATGCCGTCGGCGGCAAGATAGCTGTCGGCGCTCATCCCCACCGCCTCCCCGCCTGCAATGCCCCAGCCTACGCCGATGCTGCCGCAGGAGGACAGCTCCATGGGGTTCTGCTCAGCCTGGGGCAGGTAGGAGAGGAGGATCTGGTACACATCCTTAATGGCCAGAGCTGAAGGCAGAGTGAACCACCCGCTTCAGGTTGTGGTTTGTTGTGAGTAGGGTGGCTTGCAGCAGGCTGCAAATATCTTCCAGATTCAAAGTCATTCCTCCCGTTCTTTGGGTTGTATCACGAAAAAATAGGTACGCATTTCCAAGTATATCATTTAAAATCGTGATTTTCAACAGAAATACATTGTTAAATTTATAACAAATGCACAATTGTACGCGAATTTGTACAATCACACAAAAAGACCGTTTCAGAAGGAACAAATTTTTGTGTCTTTGCGGATTGTATCGAAAGAAATACAATGGTAGGATAAATAGGTAACTGCAAACGGAATGTTTTATGAGGAGGAGTGACAATTTTATGGAAAAACAAACGGCTTCCTTTCAGGGAACCCCCAGGCAGGAGCAGGAGCTGTTGGCGGCAATCCAGGAGCTTCGGGGCGATAAGGGCTGCCTGATGCCCATCATGCAGAGGGCGCAGGAGATCTACGGGTACCTGCCCAAAGAGGTGCAGAAAATCATTGCGGATCAATTGGAAATCCCCATGGAGAAGGTATACGGCGTTGCCACCTTTTATTCCCAGTTTAACCTGTATCCCAAGGGAAAATACCAGATTTCCGTCTGCCTTGGGACAGCCTGCTACGTGAAGGGCTCCGGGGAAATTTACAATAAGCTGATGGAGCTATTGGGCATCAAGGGCGGGGAGTGTACGCCGGACGGGAAGTTTTCCCTGGATGCCTGCCGCTGTGTGGGAGCCTGCGGCCTTGCTCCGGTTATGATGATCAATGAGGAAGTGTACGGACGGCTTACGGTAGAAGAGCTGCCCGGGATCCTGGAGAAATATAAGTAAATGTTTCCGGAGATTTCACTGCACGTATTGGACATTGCACAGAATTCCATAAAAGCCGGCGCCACCCGGATCCGGATTGAGATCGCGGCAGATACGGCTGCCAAAAGGCTTTTGGTTGCGGTGAAGGACAATGGCTGCGGGATGGACAGCAGGCAGCTGTCACAGTGTATGGATCCCTTTTTTACGTCCAGGAAGACCCGGCGGGTGGGTCTGGGAATCCCGTTTCTGAAGCAGTCGGCAGAATGCACCGGCGGAAGCTTTTGGATTCGCTCCCAGGCAGGCGCAGGGACAGAGCTTGCGGCAGAATATCATATGGGACATATTGACTGTATTCCCCTGGGAGACATCAATGCCACGATGTATTCCCTGATTTTGATGAATGAGGCCATTGATTTTTACTACCGGTATGCTGTGGATGGACGGGAATTTGTGCTGGATACCAGTAAGATGCGCGGCCTGCTGGGGGATATGCCCCTTGGGAGCAGTGAGGTTGCGGCTTTTATCCGGGAATATTTGGAGGAAAATAAGAGAGAAGCAGATCAGGAGGAGATCTTATGAAATCATTGGAAGAATTAAAGGCCATCCGGGAGCGGATGCAGGGTCAGGTAGAGCTTCGCTCCGAGGACAGTAACCAGATTCGTGTTGTTGTGGGAATGGCAACCTGCGGGATTGCCAGCGGGGCAAGGCCGGTGCTGACCACACTGGCGGAGGAGGTGCAGAAGCAGGGCCTAAAGCATGTGACAGTCACCCAGACCGGCTGCATCGGCCTGTGCCAGTATGAGCCCATTGTGGAGGTGCTGGAGGCCGGAAAGGATAAGATTACATATATCAAGATGACGCCGGAGAAGGCCGTAGAGGTGCTGGAGCAGCATCTGGTGCGGGGCCAGGTGGTGGAAAAATACACCTTAAACGAGACAAGATTATAAGGAGGAAGCAGCGATGTATCGTTCTCATGTATTAGTCTGTGGAGGCACCGGTTGTACATCCTCCGGAAGCACACAGATTGCAGAAAAATTAATATCCGAGATTCAGCGCCAGGGGCTTTCCAAGGAGGTAGCGGTAGTAAAGACCGGCTGCCATGGCCTGTGCGCCCTGGGGCCCATTATGATCGTATATCCGGAGGCAGTGTTTTATTCCATGGTCAAGCTGGAGGATATTCCGGAGATTGTGGAGGAGCACCTGCTGAAGGGAAGGCCGGTGGAGCGCCTTGTCTACCAGGAGACGGTGGAAAGCGGCGGGATCAAGTCCTTAAAGGACACGGATTTCTACCGGAACCAGCACCGGATCGCCCTGCGCAACTGCGGTGTGATCAACCCGGAGAATATCGACGAATATATCGGAACCAGAGGTTACGAGGCCCTTGGGAAGGTATTGACAGAGATGACGCCGGATCAGGTGATCCAGACGATTTTAGACAGCGGCTTAAGGGGCCGGGGCGGCGCAGGCTTCCCCACAGGCATGAAGTGGAAGTTCGCCTCCGGGAACCGCGGAAATGTACAGAAATATGTCTGCTGCAATGCGGACGAGGGAGATCCCGGGGCCTTCATGGACCGCTCCGTGCTGGAGGGGGATCCCCATGTGGTTCTGGAGGCAATGGCCATTGCCGGCTATGCCATCGGGGCCAGCCAGGGTTATATCTATGTGCGGGCCGAGTATCCCATCGCGGTGGAACGGCTGAAGATCGCCCTTGCCCAGGCCAGGGAATACGGCCTTTTGGGCAAGGATATTTTCGGCAGCGGCTTTGATTTTGACATTGACTTAAGACTGGGGGCAGGAGCCTTTGTCTGCGGGGAGGAGACGGCTCTTATGACCTCCATTGAGGGGAACCGGGGAGAACCCAGGCCACGTCCGCCCTTCCCGGCAGTGAAGGGACTGTTTGAGAGCCCCACAATCCTCAACAACGTGGAGACATACGCCAATATCCCCCAGATCATTTTAAATGGGGCAGACTGGTTTGCCTCCATGGGTACAGAGAAGTCCAAGGGAACCAAGGTGTTTGCCCTGGGCGGCAAGATCAACAACACCGGCCTGGTGGAGATCCCTATGGGAACTACCTTGCGGACCGTCATTGAGGAGATCGGCGGCGGCATTCCCAATGGCAAGCGGTTCAAGGCAGCCCAGACCGGGGGGCCCTCCGGCGGCTGTATCCCGGCAGAGCATATGGATATCCCCATTGATTATGACAACCTGTTGTCCATCGGCTCCATGATGGGCTCCGGCGGCCTGATTGTTATGGACGAGGACAACTGTATGGTGGATATCGCCAAGTTTTTCCTGGAATTTACGGTGGATGAGTCCTGCGGCAAATGTACTCCCTGCCGGATCGGGACGAAGCGCATGTATGAGATTCTGGACAAAATCACCAAGGGCCAGGGAACCCTTGCGGACATTGACAAGCTGGAGGAGCTGGCATACTACATTAAGGACAATGCCCTCTGCGGCCTGGGTCAGACAGCCCCCAATCCGGTGCTGTCTACCCTGCGGTATTTCCGGGATGAATACATTGCCCATGTGGTGGATAAGAAATGCCCGGCAGGTGTCTGCAAGAGCTTATTGACCTATAAGATTGACCCTGAGAAATGCAAGGGCTGTACCCTGTGTGCACGGAATTGTCCGGCCGGGGCTATCAGCGGTTCCGTGAAGGAACCCCACGTCATTGACCCGGCCAAGTGCGTGAAGTGCGGCGCCTGCATGGAAAAATGCCGGTTCAATGCCATTTATAAGGATTAAGGGAGGTGCAACAACAATGGAAATGATAAATCTTACAATCAACGGGAGGAAGGTGTCTGCACCTGCCGGCTCCACGATCTTAGAGGCAGCCAGGCTGGCCCACATCGAGATCCCCACGCTGTGTTACCTAAAGGAGATCAATGAGATCGGCGCCTGCCGCATCTGTGTGGTGGAGGTAAAGGGGGCTAAGACGCTGGTGACCTCCTGCGTATATCCCATCAACGAGGGCATGGAGGTATGGACCAACACCCCCAAGGTGCTGGAATCCCGGAAAAAGACATTGCAGCTCATCCTGTCTGACCATGACCGGAAATGCTTATCCTGCGTGCGCAGCGGCAGCTGTGAGCTGCAGAAGCTCTGCCATGACTACAAGGTGGAGGATGAGAAGCTCTACGACGGAACGCGCAATACCTACGAGCTGGACGAGAGCGCGGCCCACATGGTACGCGACAACAACAAATGCATTCTCTGCCGCAGATGTACGTCCACCTGCGAGAAGGTTCAGGGCATCGGCGTGATCGGGGCAAATGAGAGAGGCTTTGGGACCTATATCGGCTCTGCCTTTGACATGGGCCTTGGGGAGACCAGCTGCGTGTCCTGCGGCCAGTGTATCGCCGTATGTCCCACCGGAGCTATCTATGAGAAGGATTACACCAGCCAGATTTTTGAAGCGCTGGCAGATCCGGAGAAATATGTGATCGTACAGACAGCTCCTGCCGTCCGGGCGGCCCTGGGAGAGGCCTTTGGCCTGCCTATCGGCACGGATGTGGAGGGGAAGCTGGCAGCGGCCTTAAGGCGCCTTGGCTTTGACAAGGTATTTGACACCAATTTCTCCGCCGACCTGACCATTATGGAGGAGGCCAATGAGTTTATCGAACGGGTACAGAACGGCGGCGTGCTGCCTATGATTACCTCCTGTTCTCCTGGCTGGGTGAAGTACTGCGAGCATTATTTTCCGGATATGACGGAGAATCTTTCCAGCTGCAAATCGCCCCAGCAGATGTTCGGCGCCATTGCCAAATCTTACTATGCCGAGAAGATGGGCATTGACAAGGAAAAGATGGTGGTGGTCAGCGTCATGCCCTGTACCGCCAAGAAGTTTGAGGTGGGACGTCCCCATGAGGATGCCAACGGCGTGCCGGATGTGGATATCGCCATTACCACAAGGGAGCTTGCCCGGATGATTGAACGCGCCGGGATCCGGTTTACGGAGCTTGCGGAGGAAGAATTTGACGCGCCCTTAGGCCTTGGCACCGGGGCGGCCGTGATCTTCGGCGCCACCGGCGGCGTCATGGAGGCAGCGCTCCGCACCGCAGTGGAGACATTGACAGGAGAGGAGTTAAAGAACCTTGACTTCACCGATGTCCGGGGGATGGAGGGCATCAAGGAGGCCTCCTACGAGGTGGCCGGTATGCATGTGAAGGTGGCGGTCGCCTCCGGCCTTGGGAATGCCAGAAAACTTCTCAATCAGGTTAAGAACGGGGAAGCAGAGTATCACTTTATTGAGATTATGGGCTGCCCCGGGGGCTGCATCAATGGCGGCGGCCAGCCCCAGCAGCCGGGCAGCGTGCGCAACTTTACGGATATCCGCGGGAAGCGTGCCCAGGTGCTCTATAACATCGACAAGGCCAACCCCATCCGCAAGTCTCATGAGAATCCGGCCATCCAGGAGCTGTATGCCGCCTATCTGGAAAAGCCGGGCAGCCACAGAGCCCATGAGCTTCTGCATACCGCCTATGTGAAGCGGCAGGTGCATGAGATCTAAAGCAATATAGGAATAAAACAGGAAATAGGGATGCCTCCTAAGCAGATATATGGAAAGGAACCAGAATCTGCCTGGGAGGTTTTTTTTCGGGAATTTTTGAATCAAATTTTTAAACAGATATTTTGCCGACTTGTTTCACATTCGGATTCGTGGTAATATAATATAGTGAGTCCAGTGGAGGTGGTTAAGGATGAAGAGGAAGCGGAATCGAATCAGGATAGACAAAGGCATTTCTTTGTTTCTTTCTATCGTATTGGTTTTTGCTATTTTGGGAACGGTTGTTTTTTTTGTGGCCCGGCGGCTGTCTGCGGAGATGTCGGCCTCGGCCATTCAGAACCTCAGCGAGAGCCTGGACCTTATTAAGTGTACCATTGAATCCATTTCCGATAAGGAAGCGGAGTTCCAGTGCCTGATGGCCCATGAGATCGCGAACCTGGAGGATCCGGAGGCGTATATCCGTTCCTACAAGAGAAACCAGACGATAGTAAAGCTTTCCCTGATCCGGTCAGGAGAGACGGAGGGGATTTCAAGCACCGGAGAGAGCTTTTCCGAGGATGAGCTGGATTTTTCCATGGGCGGAATGGTGGGAGGGCTGCCGGTATCCCAGTCTTATATGAACTATATGGGAACCTGGGCCTATACCATGAAGTGTCCGGTTGAGAAGGACGGCCGGGAGATTGGGACGCTGTATGTGGAGTATGTTTATGATTCCTTTGACCATTCCCTTCCTGACGGGTTCTATGACGGCAGGGCCATGCTGTATATTATGGATTCCGACAGTGAGCGGTTTGTATTAAAGCCCAAGGGGATGGGAGAGCGGAATGCAGGCCATCTGAACCTGGAGGATTTTTACCGGGCCAATGATATCCGGGAGGAGGGGCTCCGCAAGGAGGTTGCGGACACCTTAAGCAGCGGAGGCAATATCCTGTTCAACCATGACATCCGGGAGAAGGATGCCCTGAACTTCATGTGGTCGGTGAATGGGGGGACCATCTATCTGATCGGTTATGTGCCCATTGAGGCCATCCAGCAGGAGGAACGGACAGTCAATCAGAATATCGCTGTGGTGGTCATTATTATGCTGGTAGCCTTTCTTCTGTGCTGCCTGCTGTACTATCTGAACCAGAGGCAGCAGCTGAAGCTCCGGGCGGAACGGGAGAAGGAGCGGGAGATTCATAACCAGCAGCTGGCGGAGGCCCTGGAGGCGGCCCAGGCTGCCAGCAATTCCAAGACCACCTTCCTGTCCAATATGTCCCATGATATCCGAACGCCCATGAATGCGGTTCTGGGATTTACGACACTGCTGGCCATGGATGCGGAGGATCCGGTCAAGGTGAGAGAATATACCAGGAAGATCACTGCCTCCGGCCAGCATCTGCTGAGCCTGATCAATGATATTCTGGATATTTCCAAGATTGAGAGCGGCAAGGTAGTGCTGAATGTGGAGGAATTTACCCTGAATGATCTGGTATCCTCTGTGGATGCCATCATCCGTCCCATGGCCGGCGCCAGACATCAGGAGTTCCATGTAGAGGTGACAGGGATCCGGCATGAATATCTGATGGGAGATGAGACCAGGGTGAACCAGATTCTGATCAATCTTCTCTCCAATGCCGTGAAATATACCCAGGAGGGCGGAGCGATCTGGTTTCGGATGATTGGCCAGAAGCAGCGTTCCAGCCAATATCAGCATATCCGGATTGAGGTTGAGGATAATGGATATGGAATGACAGAGGAATACCAGAAGAAGATTTTTGACGCATTTACCAGGGCGGAGAACAGTACCACCAACAAGGTACAGGGGACCGGCCTTGGCATGGCCATCACGAAAAATATCGTTGAGCTTATGGGAGGCACCATAGATGTTTCCAGCCAGATGGGTCAGGGAAGTCTGTTCCGTGTGGAGCTGGAGTTTCGGATACCGGAGAGCCATGCAGACCAGCAGTTCTGGGCGGACAATGGGATCGGACGGCTTCTGGCAGTGGACGCGGATCCAAAGGCCTGTGAGAATATCTGTATCTTGCTGGAGAATGAAAATCTTTCGGTGGAAACGGTCTCTGGTCTGGAGGAGGCCGTGAGCCTTCTGGAAGAGGCTGCAGATGATCCGATTCAGGTGCTTCTCCTGGATTGGACGACTGCGCTGGCCGAAGACCTTGCGCTGGTAGGAAGGCTTCGGGCGTGTATGCCTAAGGGGGCGCCGCTGTTGATTTTGGCGGATTATGAGCAGGAGGGCCTGGAGGAGGCTCTTTGGATGGAGGAGACGCGGATTCTCACAAAGCCATTCTTTGTATCTGCATTTAAACAGAAGATTCGGGAGATGAAGGCAGGGCAAAGCAGGAGCAGCAGCCCCGGGGAAGGGAAGAGCCAGAGCCTGGAGGGACTGTATTTTCTGGCGGCTGAGGACAATGAGATCAACGCGGAGATCCTGGAGGAGCTTCTGAAGATGGAAGGGGCCGGCTGTGAGATTGTGGAGAACGGCCGTCTGGCCCTGGAGCGTTTTGAAGGGGCAGAGGAAGGAACATTTGACGCGATTTTGATGGACGTCCAGATGCCGGTTATGAATGGTTATGAGGCGACCCGGGCAATCCGTGCCCTCAAGCGGGAGGATGCGGGAAGGATTCCTATCATTGCCATGACGGCCAATGCGTTTGCCGAGGATGAGAGGGACGCCCTGGATGCCGGTATGAGCGTTCATCTGTCCAAGCCCATTCATGTGGAGCTTTTAAAAGAGATTATTTATCAATATGTTTCAGAGAAGGGAGCGGAGTAAGAGAGCGTTATGTGTAGAAGGAAAGGTATGATGAGGCTGACTGCAGTGTGTTTGGCAGGAATTACAGCTTTTTCAGCGGCTGCCTGCGGCAATAAGGGGGATATCAGGAATAATCTGCTGAATCATGAGGAGGAGGAACAACGGGTAGTGAACCTGTTCAGCCCCATGGAGAAGACAGACCCCGATGCGGAGAATATTGCCAGAACGGCGTTTGATAAAACGGTTATCCTGGCGGAGGAACGTCTTGGGATGAAGGTAGTGTACCGGACCTATACAGCGGAGGATTACCGGGATAAGACATATGACGATATATGCCTTGACCGGGTCCGCAGCAATATGGATGATATGTATCTGCTGAATCCGGATGTCACCATGAAATTGGCAGAGGAAGGGCAGCTGATGGATCTGTCCGGCCTGGAGAATGCCAAGAACCTTCGGGATGTGGTGCGGATGGCAAATGTGGTGGACGGGAAGCTGGTGGCCATTCCCCAGGAGGTGGTTGCCTACGGCTTGTTTATCAATAAGGATATGTTTGATCAGTATGATCTGGAGCTTCCAAAGACGCCGGAGGAGTTTTTGGAGTGCTGCAGAGTATTCAAGGAGCATGGGATTGAGACGCCGGTGGGAGCCAACCGCTGGTGGCTGGAGACCTTTGTTCTGGCCCAGGCATATGCAGACATGTACAACGGCGGAGATCCGGATGGGGAGATTGCAGCCTTAAACAGCGGGGAGCGCAGGTACAGCGATTATATGCGCCCAGGCTTTGAGTTTCTCAAGACTATGATTGACCTTGGGTATATTGATGCCGAGAAAGCGTATGTCAGCGAGGCCATTGAGGGGGAGGGAGCGGATTTCCTGGCTGGAAAGACACCGATCGTCATGGCATACTGGGGAGCGGCCAATGCGGATACTGCTTATGGGGATACGGATTTTCAGATGGAGGTGATTGGATTTCCCAGCAGCCACGGCCAGATGCCGGTGCTGTCCATGACCGGATTTGGCATCGGTGCAGAGGCGGAGCACGCAGAGGATGCCATGGAGATTCTGGATGCTCTGATTTCAGATGAGGCGCTGCAGGTCTATGCGGAGACAAACCGTGTTATCTCCCCTTCCAAAAATGTAGAGGTAGAGTGCATAGATGCCCTGAAGCCGCTGAATGACAGGATCCAGGAGAATGCCTATGTTCTTGCCACCAACGCCGGGATGAAGCTGGAGCAGTGGGGAAATACCTGTCTGATCGTGCGGAAGCTTCTGGAGGGTGCAGCGGTGGAGGAATGTATGGCGGAATTTGACCGGCTGCAGGAGGAGACGATTCGGCAGGACAGGGAATGAGGGCAGCGTTTGATCTTAGGCATGACGGAATGGAGGTTGGTCTCTGGCTATGAAGCTTGACCGGATGATCGGGATTCTGTCCATCCTGCTGCAGCAGGAGAAGGTGACGGCCCCCTATCTTGCAGATAAGTTTGAGGTATCTCGCCGCACCATCCAACGTGATATTGAGGCCCTCTGTATGGCGGGCATTCCCTTGGTGACAGAGCAGGGGCAAAAGGGCGGAATTTCCATTATGGACGGCTACAAAATCGACCGGACGCTGCTAAGCAGGTCGGATATGCAGGCAATTCTGGCGGGGCTTCGCAGCCTGGACAGCGTCAGCGGCAGCCGCCGCTATGCACAGCTGATGGAAAAGCTGTCGGCAGGCGCATCCAACCTGCTTGCCGGGGATACCCATATTTTAATTGACCTGTCCTCCTGGTACAAAGCCTCCCTGTCCCCCAAAATTGAGCTGCTCCATGGGGCGATTCTTTCCGGGCAGAAGGTTTCCTTTACCTATTATGCCCCCAAGGGGGAATCGCGGCGGACAGTAGAGCCCTACGACCTGGTCTTTCAGTGGTCCAGCTGGTATCTGTGGGGCTGGTGTGAAAAAAGAGAGGATTTCCGGCTCTTTAAGCTGGGGCGGATGATCGATCTGGAAGCGGGAGGGAGCTTTGAGAAACGCCCCGTCCCCCTTCCGGATCTCTCTGCAGAGCGGATATTTCCGGCTATGTACCAGGTAACTGCCAGAATACATCCCCGCTTTAAATGGCGGCTGATTGAGGAGTACGGGCCGGAAAGCTTTCAGGTACAGCCGGACGGGATGCTGCTCTTTCATTTTGGGTTTGTGGATAAAACCAGCATCATAACCTGGATTGCCTCCTTTGGGGAGGGGGCAGAGCTTCTGGAGCCGGCAGAGCTTCGGAAGGATGTCCTGGCATTTGCAGAGGGGATTCGGAAAAATTATCTGGAATCATGACATATAGATGTCATGATTGATCTGGTAGAATGAGAGCATCAAACGAAAGGATGGTCTTGTTTATGAAATACGAAATTGTAACGTTGGAAGAGAAAATCGCGGTGGGCATTTCGGCCCGGACCAATAACGCTGCCCCGGATATGGGCGCTGTGATTGGCGGGCTGTGGAACCGGTTTTACAGCGAGGGGATTTACGCCTCCATTCCTGATAAGGGAAATGAAAAGGCCCTGGGGATTTATACGGAGTATGCAGGTGATGAGAAATCCGATTACACGGTGGTAGTTGCCTGCGAAGCAGCCAAAGAGCCCCAGGGAGGGGTATTTACCGTCTGCCGGATCCCCGCCGGGCCATATGCGAAATTCATTGTTCACGGGGATATGGTCAAGGCGGTTGCAGCGGCATGGCAGGAGATCTGGCAGATGGATCTGCCAAGGTCTTTCCAATGCGATTTTGAGGAATACCAGAATGATTCCATGGACCATGCAGAGATTCATATTTATGTGGGGCTGTCAGAGGACCCTTCCCGGGATGGGGCGAAGGACAACTGTGCAGGAACAGGGAAGGATGGCAGGCATGAGATAGAATCCAGATGCGGGCTTTTGTGCAGCCAGTGCTCCTACCGGGAGCAGATGAACTGTCAGGGCTGCGTACATATGGAGAAGCCCTTCTGGGGGGACAGCTGCCCGGTGAAGGCCTGCTGTGAGGAGAAGAAGCAGGAGCATTGCGGGACGTGCAGTGCGTTCCCCTGTGAGCTTCTTACAAGCTTTGCCTATGATGAGAACCAGGGGGACGGGGGCAAACGGATTGAGCAGTGCAGGGTTTGGAGCAATCAGTGATTTTAGATATTCCGGTATTACGGCAGGGAGAAATCCCTGCCGTTTGTTTATTCCATTCTTGCAGGGGATTCTGTTTTATGTTACGATAGCTTTACGAGAAAGGAACAGAAGCAGCAGCGTGCGGACAGGAGGCAGGATCATGGGGAAGACAATTTCAATCGGTGCCCAGAGCTTTGAATTTATACGGAAAAATGATTGTTTTTTTGTAGATAAGACAGGATTGATCAAGGAGTGGTGGGAGAATGCGGATGCAGTTACCCTGGTGACCCGTCCGCGCCGCTTTGGAAAAACCTTGAACCTGGATATGATGAACTGCTTTTTTTCAAAAGAATACGAGGGCCGGGGCGATCTGTTTGAAGGGCTGTCCATCTGGGAGGAGGAGCGGTACAGACAGCTCCAGGGGAGCTGCCCAGTCATTTTTTTGAGCTTTGCCAATATTAAGGGTGACACCTTTGAAGCTGTGAAGCAAGGGGTCAAGCACACCTTGGCGAAGCTGTATGAGCTTCATGGATATGTGCGGGCAGGAAATAATATGGGAGAACGGAAGAGGAAGTTTTTCATGCTCTGGATTTCTTTGATATGCCAGAACAAAAGTGGGAGGTAAAAAATGGTATGACGGTTTTACCTTTGGAAGCCAGAGAGATGTGTACAATCCCTGGTCGATTATCAATTACCTGAAATTAAAAGAGTTTAAGCCCTATTGGGCCAATACCAGCTCCAATTCCCTGGTGAGCAAGCTGATTCAGGAGGGGACGGCGGAGATTAAGATGAACATGGAGACGCTGCTGGAACAGGGACAGATTGAAACCCCCATTGACCCGGGATGAGAGGCAGGATGCCTATGTGTTCGAGTTAAAGGTGTACGATCCGGACAAAGAGAAGACCCTGGAGGATACAGTGGAGGAGGCATTAAGGCAGATCGAGGAGAAAAACTATGATGCAGCTTTGATCGAAAAGGGGATACCCAGAGAGCGGATTCGGCATTACGGCTTTGCCTTTGCGGGGAAGCAGGTGTTGATTGGTTCAGGGCCGGCAATGACAGAAGAGAAGAGGGAGTAATTATGATATTCGGCAAACATATCAACCGATACTATTTCAAATACGGCGGCTGGCTGATCCTGGGCCTGCTGGCCCTGGTGCTGCTGGATTTTCTCCAGCTGGAGATTCCAAAGCTGTACCGCATGGTGGTCAATGGCATGAACGATGGCAGCGTCAGCGTAGAGGGAAGGCAGGTAGCCTTTGACATGGACTTCCTGCTGGACGGCATCTGCATGCCCATGGTGGGGATCATCCTGGCTATGGTGTTTGGGCGCTTTTTGTGGCGGGTGTGCTTTTTCGGCGCAGCCGTGCGCCTGGAGGCGGATCTTAGGAACCGGATGTTTGACCATGCCAGGAGCTTAAGCCGGGAATATTACCAGGCCAACAAGGTGGGGAATCTGATGAGCCTGTTTACCAATGACCTGGATACGGTGCAGGAATGCTTTGGCTCCGGTGTGCTGATGTTCTTTGACGCCTTGCTCCTGGGGGTGCTGGCGGTGATGAACATGTGGCAGATGAACCCAGCGCTGACCTGCCTGTCCCTGATCCCTATGGCCTTCCTGCTGGGGGCAGCCACAGTGATCGGACGGCAGATGATGAAGAAATGGGACATCCGCCAGGAGGCCTTTTCCCGGCTTTCCGATTTTGCCCAGGAGAGCTTTTCCGGAATTGCAGTGATCAAGGCCTTTGTGAAGGAGGCCAGGGAGCTGATGGCCTTCCGGCGGCTGAATGAGGAGAATGAGCGAACGAACATTGACCATACCAGATCCGCCGTGCTGCTGCGGATCCTTGTGATGATGTTTGTGGAGAGCGTGATCTGCGTGATTCTTGGCTATGGCGGATATCTTGTGTACATCGGCAGGTTCAATGCCGGCCAGCTGGTGGAATTTATCGGCTATTTTACGGCCATTATCTGGCCGATAATGGCAACGGCAGAGCTGATTGACATGACCTCCCGGGGCAAGGCCTCCCTGGACCGCCTGGGAGAGCTTTTGGATGCCGGAATTGATGTGGCGGACAGGGAAGGAGCGGTGGGGCTTGCCAATGCCCGCGGAGAGATTGAATTCCGGAACCTGACCTTCCGTTACCCGGAGGGGGAATTGGATGTGCTGAAACAGATTTCCTGCACCATCCGGGCCGGAGAGCATGTGGGCCTGGTGGGAAAGACCGGCTCCGGCAAGACCACCCTGGTGGATCTGCTGCTGCGTACCTACAATGTGCCTGACAACACGCTGTTTGTGGACGGCCAGGATGTGAATCGCATTAAGATACGGGATCTTCGGGCCTGCTGCGCCTATGTGCCCCAGGATAATTTCCTGTTTTCCGACACCATTGAAAACAACATTGCCTTCGGGATGGAGGCCTGTGACAGAGAGGCTGTGGTGCAGGCAGCCCGGCTTTCGGATGTGGATGACAATATTCGGGAATTTCAGCAGGGCTATGACACCATGCTTGGGGAGCGCGGCGTCACGGTTTCCGGCGGCCAGAAGCAGCGGATTTCCATTGCCCGGGCACTGATGAAGAACGCGCCGATCCTGATTCTGGACGATTCCGTATCTGCGGTGGATACCAGGACCGAAGCGTCAATTCTTGCCAATCTGCGGGCATCCCGCCAGGGGAAGACCACCATTCTGATTGCCCACCGCGTCTCTACCATTGAGAAGATGGACCGGATCCTGTTTCTTGCGGACGGGGAGCTGGCGGCAGCCGGAACCCATCAGGAGCTGTACGAATCCTGCCCCAAATACAGGAAAATGGTGGATCTGCAGAAGCTGGAGGAGGAAGGAGATGACAGCCATGCGTGAGTATTTGCCCATATGGATTGTAGGCGCGATTATCGGAGCCTTTACTATTGTATTTTTGCTGGCCTACGGGGCTCTGTGTAAGAGTAAGGACGTCTCCGATCAGGAACGGCACATGCCGGACGGAGAGATCATCCGCCGTCTGATGCAGTATGCGAAGCCTTACTGGAAGAGCTTTGTGCTGGTGTTTTTTGTGATGCTGTGCTCCATTTTGTATGATCTGATGTCCCCGCTGCTGGTGGGGCGGATCCAGGGGCTGATAAAAGATGAGTTTGCCTTAAAGGAGCTGTATGGGATGGTAGGGGTGTATGCAGGGATTCTGGTGGTTTCTCTGGTTTGCACCTATCTGCAGGCAATCATTTTGCAGAAAACGGGGCAGAAAATCCTCTCCCAGATCCGGCTGGACGTATTTACCCATATAGAAGGACTGAGCCACGATCAGCTGAACAATATTCCGGTGGGGAAGCTGGTGACAAGGGTGGCCAATGATCCCAATGCCATCTCCTACATGTTTACCAATATCCTGGTGACTTTGGCGAAAAATACCATGGTGATTGTGGGCGTGCTGGGCGCCATGCTGATGCTGAACTATGCGCTGACCCTGGTGGTCCTGTGTTTTGTGCCCTTCCTGGTGCTGTTTACCATAATTTTCCGGAAGTTTTCCCGCCGGGTGCACCGCCAGGTGAACAATGCCACCACAGACATCAATACCTACCTGTCGGAGAATCTGTCCGGCATGAAAATCATCCAGATTTTTAACCAGGAGGATCGGAAGCTGGATGATTTTCTGGCGCGCAGCAGGGCATTGAAGAAGGCAAAATTCAACCGGATGTTTGTGTTCGGTATTTTCCGCCCCATTGTGTACATGCTGTTTATTTCCTCCAACCTGTGTTTGTTTTATTTTGGGGCCAAGGGCTATATCAAGGATATCCGTTTTTTCGGCCAGGTGATTGACAGCAGTGTGCTGGTGTCCTTTTATATGTATATTTCCCGGTTTTTCAATCCCATCCAGACATTGGCGGAGCAGTTTGATATGCTCCAGCGTTCCTTTGCCGCAGCGGAGAAGATTTTTACGATTCTGGATATGGAGCCGGAGGTGGTGGATACTCCGGAGGCCATAGAGCTTCCGTCTCTTCGCGGGGAGATCGAATTTCGGGATGTCTGGTTCTGCTACAAGCCAGGGGAGTGGGTGCTCAAGGGTGTCAGCTTCCATGTTGCGCCCAGGCAGACGGTGGCCTTTGTGGGGGCCACAGGCTCCGGCAAGACCACGATCCTTGGCCTGATCTGCCGCAATTATGAGATTCAGAAGGGACAGATCCTTATTGACGGGATCGATATCCGGAAAATTAAGATTTCCTCCCTCCGGAGGCATTTTGGCCAGATGCTTCAGGATGTATTTCTGTTTTCCGGGGATATCCGCAGCAATATCCTGCTGCGGAAGGAGCATGTAAGCGACGAGGAGGTGTGGGAGGCCTGCCGGTATGTCAATGCGGATGCCTTTATCAAGAAGCTCCCCAATGGCCTGTCCGAGGCGGTGCGGGAGCGGGGGAACAATTTCTCCGCCGGACAGCGGCAGCTTCTGTCCTTTGCCCGCACGATTATCCACAAGCCGGCAGTGATGATTCTGGATGAGGCCACTGCAAATATTGATACGGAGACAGAGCTGCTGATCCAGGACAGCCTGGAGAAGATGAAGAACATCGGCACCATGCTGATTGTGGCCCACCGGCTGTCCACCATCCAGCATGCAGACAATATCATCCTGCTGTCCCATGGGGAAATTGTGGAGCAGGGCAGCCATGCACAGCTGCTGGGGCAGAAGGGGCGGTATTACGGCCTGTATACCCTGCAGTACCACAGGCAGCAGCTGGAGCGGAATTGAGGTTTTTTGAAAAAGAAAGGAGAACAAACATATGAAAAACGAGTGGTACAAAACAAGTCTATTATCCAATTGTGAAATGCGATACGGTGTGGCCGACGACCAGCTTCTGATCCGGCGGAACAGAGAGCAGTACTTAGGCCCGGCCTATGAGGTGCTGGAAGATGGGAGGGTATCCGTTCGGCTCCACTATCCCAACGCCGCCCAGGTAACATTAAAGTCCATCTGGGGAGAGGAATTTACCCTGAAGAAGAAGGGAGAATTCTTTACCGGGACGCTGGAGCTTGGGACTGGGCTCATTGGGGTAGACCTGTATGTGGACAAAAGCAGGAGCATTGATCCGTTTCTTCCCATTGGCTACGGGAACAACCAGGCCAACAATTACGTGGATGTCCCGGATGGGGAACTGCATGTCACAGAAAAAAGGGTTCCCCACGGTACGGTGAATATCAGTTATCTGGACAGTCAGGTAACCGGCCGGCTGGAACGTTTTCTCGTCTATGTCCCGGCCGGCTATGAGGAGGATCCCACCCGTCGGTATCCGGTGCTCTATCTCCAGCATGGCCACGGGGAGAACGAAATGGTATGGTTCCATCAGGGGAAGATGAACCTTTTGTACGACGCCTTGATTGCGGAGGGCAGGACAGTACCCGCCCTTGTGGTTATGTGCAACGGGATGTACTACCAGGAAGACGGCGCCGGGATCACCCTGGATACCCAAATGCTGTCAAGGCTTTTGCTGGAGGAGGTCATTCCCTATGTGGACAGCCATTACCGTACCATTCCGGATAAGGCGCATCGGGGGATGGCAGGGCTTTCCATGGGAAGCGCCCAGACCTCCATTATCACCTTCACCCATCCGGAGCTTTTCGATTACATCGGGATTTTCAGCGGCTTTGTCCAGGATGTGCTCACCGGGGTTACGGACCATGTGACAGAGGAGCGGCTTACGTTTCTTGCCGGACAGAACAAGCTGATTTTCCGGGCTATGGGGGATGCGGACGAGCATTTTGCCCGATTTGAAAGCGATGATGCACTTTTGGAGCGCTGCCAGGTGCCAAATATCCGGAAGATATATCAAGGGAAGCATGAATGGAAGGTATGGAGACGATGCTTCTGTGATTTTGTCCAGCTGATTTTCCGGGAGGATTTATAAGAAAGATTTATAAGAAACTTTAATTTTTTGTTGACGAACCTGTGAAATATGGTAGAATAGAAGTATAAGTGTCATGGAGACATAGCTCAGCTGGGAGAGCATTTGCTTGACGTGTAAAGGGTCGCAGGTTCGAGCCCTGTTGTCTCCAGCGGATCGGCAGGAGTAGTATCAGCTTCCTGCCGATTTTTGTGTTGTATCGAAAATCTATCCAACGTTTTTGGGGAGGGATCCTATCATGGATATCATTAATTTTCAGGAGGCCAATTGCCTTCACTGCTATAAATGCCTGCGCTTCTGCGAGGTGAAGGCCATCCGTGTGGATCACGGCCAGGCCAAGATCATGCCGGATTACTGTGTGTACTGCGGCACCTGCCTGGAGGTCTGTCCCCAGGATGCCAAGACCTATGCCAGCGATCTGGACAAGGTGAAGACCATGCTGGGCCGCAGGGAGGAGGTTATCGTGTCTGTGGCACCCTCCTATCGGGGGATCCTGACGGAGGCGGAGCCGGGGAAGATTGTGGGGGCTTTGCGCCGCCTTGGCTTTTCCCAGGTGCGGGAGACCGCGGAGGGGGCCTCTTACGTCACTGACGAGTATGCACGGCTCCTGGCAGAGGGGAAGATGGACAATATTATCACCACCAGCTGCCCGGCAGCCAATGCCCTGATTGAAAAATATTATCCTTCCATCATTCCGGATATGGCTCCGGTGGCATCCCCTATGATTGCCCACGGGCGGATGCTGAAGCAAATGTATCCCAATGCCAGAGTGGTGTTTCTTGGCCCCTGCCTGGCCAAGATGGAGGAGGCCCATATGGATGCGCGCTGCCAGGGGGCCATTGACGCGGTGATCAATTTCGCGGAATTTGAGCAGTGGCTGTGGGAGGACGATATCAAGTTCGAGGAGTGCGAGAGCCTGCCCTTCGACAATCCGGATCCTAAGATCAATCAGCTGTACCCGGTGGAGGGGGGAACCATCCGCTCGGTGATGCGCCGGGGGATGAATGAGGAATACCAGCGTATTTCCGTCACTGGCATCCACAGCCTGCGGGAGCTGTTCCACAGCATCAAGATGGGACGGATCCATCACTGCTTTGTGGAGGTGATGATCTGCGAGGGAGGCTGCGTCAACGGACCCCTGGTGGAGAAGAACCGGGGCTTCCGCTTCAAAGCCACATTGGATATTGAGGGGAGCGCCGAAAACCTTGCGCCGGAGCTTCCCGAGTATCCCAAGGAAGCCTCCATTCGGAAGAATTTTGCCCCCAATGTACATAGGGAGAAGATGCCTTCCGAGTCAGAGATCCGTGAAATCCTAAAATCTATTGGCCATTATAAGGTGAGTACAGAGTTCAACTGCGGCGCCTGCGGCTATTTTACCTGCCGGGATAAGGCCATTGCCATCTACCAGGGCAAGGCGGATCCCCAGATGTGCCTGCTGAATTCCTACGAGAAGGCAAAGTCCCTGTCCAACCAGGTGATGGACAATGCGCCGAATATTATTTTTATTGTAAACGATGAGATGAAGATCATTGAGTTCAATCCCAAGGCGGAGGCGTATTTCAAGATTACCCGGGCAGAGGCCCTGGAGCGGTATCTTTTTGAGCTGATGGACACCAGGGATTTTGATGAGGTATTTCTGACCCTGCAGCCCATTGTACGGAAGAAAACAAAGATCAAGGAGCTTGGAATTACCTCCCTGGAGACCATTGTGCCGGTGGAGAACCAGGATCGGCTGCTGGCCATCATCCAGGACATTTCTCAGGAGGAGGAGCAGCTGGAGCGTCTCTATGACAAGCGCCTGGAGACCGTAAAGATGGCCCAGGAGGTAGTGGATAAGCAGATGCGCACCGCCCAGGAGATCGCAGGGCTTCTGGGGGAGACCACAGCGGAGACCAAGGCCATCTTAAGCAAGGTGCGTGATATGATGCTGGATGAGAATATGTAGGGGGCAGCGAGTATGAGCTATTTACAGAGTGGGCTTAAAAAGCCTGCCGGATGAGACGATGCAGGGGGCAGCGAGTATGAGTTTTTTTGTAGATCTGGGCTGGAAGAGCCTGAATAAATATGAGGAGGAGCTGTGCGGGGACAAGGTGGAGATCCTGAACACAGAGGATTCCTCCATCCTGATTCTGGCGGATGGCATGGGAAGCGGCATCCGGGCCAATATTCTTGCCACCCTGACAGCCAAGATTGCCGGAACCCTTTTTGCCAAGGGAGTGGCCCTGGAGGAGATTGTGGAGACCATTGCCAGTACCCTTCCGGTGTCTTCCGTCAACGGCGTGGCCTATGCCACCTTCAGTATCCTGCAGATTTTCCGGGACGGCAGGGGCTATCTGGTGGAGTACGATAACCCGAACTGTATTTTTCTGCGCAACAAAAAGGCAGCGGAGCTTCCCTTTCGGGAGCAGACCCTGTCGGGAAAGGTGATTCGGGAGAGCATGTTCCAGGTGCAGCCCGGGGATGCCTATATTCTTATGAGCGACGGCACGATTTATTGCGGCGTTGGGGATATTATGAACTACAGCTGGGATCGTGATTCCATGGCTGCTTATGCGGAAAAATGCGTGAGCACCACCGGCTCTGCCAGCCGGATGGCCAATCTTCTGATTGATGCCTGCAATGACCTGTACGGTCAGATTCCCAGCGACGACACCACCATTGCGGTGGCACGGATCAAGGAGGAGCAGATTGTCAGCATTTTCACCGGGCCGCCCCAGAATCCCGAGGACGACGGATGCTGCGTCCGGGAATTTATGGCGGTTCCCGGGAAAAAGATCATTTCCGGGGGGATTACCGGAAAGATTGCCTCCAGGGAGCTTGGGCGGGAGCTTACGCCGGATACGGGAGCTCTGGACCCGGAGATTCCGCCTGTTTCTCATATGGCTGGGATTGATTTGGTGACAGAGGGGGTAGTGACCCTCCACAGAGTGGTACAGCTCTTAGAGCAGTATACGGCAGAAGAGGTGGACGTGAGCTTTTTTGAAGAGCTGGACAAGGACAACGGCGCCTGCCAGATGGTGCGGATTCTGATGGAGGACTGTACCACAGTCTATCTGTTTGTGGGCTGCGGCATCAATGAGGCATATCAGCACAAAAATATGCCCTTTGACGTGACTGCCAGGCAGAATCTGGTGAAGCGGCTGATTGCTGTACTGGAGAAGATGCAGCTTCGGGTGGTGGTGGAGTATTACTAAAACCTATTGCTTACTGGAAAATATTATGCTCTCTTGCATGGAGGACGGTGATGCCGCGCCATCCTTTTTTCAAGAGTATAAGTACAAATTAGAGAAGATATCAAAAGTAGGTTCAGCTTATCCAGATGTATGATAAGGGAGAAAAACTCGAAGCAATAAACGAAAAGCAGGCAGGTGTGGTCAATCCGAGAAGGGGAATCTAAATCTGATCCGAAATTTGCAGTGGATCAAACAGTACATATCCGGCAGCAGCAATTGAGAGGGGCGTTACTTTTCACGGGTCAGGAATGCGCACTAGCTGCGCATTCCGTGAGAACATGATTCAGGAGTGAGGGGCGATTTTTGCGCAGCAAAATTCGGAATATCGTCCCGAATCGTTGCTATGAGCGGCCTCCGGGCCGTGAATAGTAACAGAGGGACTGCCGGATTCCTTTTTGAAAAAATCGGAGTTGTTGACGAAAGAGCTGTGAAAATGTATAATGAAGGAAAGCCGAACCAAAAGTGAGGCTTTCACATTATTTGGAGAATGTCATGAAAAGAGTAGAATCAGCCGAAGGTTGAGAGACGACGAGGCTTAGAAAAAAGGAGATGTATATATGTTAGGGGCTTTCTTTGATGTTGACGTAAACTGGGGTAGGAGTTGAGGTGTGTTTTGTGTGTATTGTGTTTGGAAAATGGGGAAAATCGGAACAGGATACACAGTTGGAGGAAGAATTTGTGCATTGTGTGGGGGGGATTAGAAGTAGAAATATAATTTATGTTGAGTACTATAACCTATTGATGGGTAGGTTATGGTAGGGTATACTAGGGGGAAGAAAGGTGATGATTTCTATGACTGACAGCTATGGTCTGATGCGCCAGATGGAAGAACGGATTGCCACGCTTCCTGCGGGCTATATTTCCAAGAAGAATATAAATGGAAAAAACCGGTATTACCTCCAGTGGAAAGAAAATGGGAAGCTAAAAAGTCAGTATCTCCGCGAGGGAGAAGTAGAAGAAATCCGTGCTCAGATTGAAGAGCGCAGGCAACTCCAGAAGCGTTTAAAAGAACTGAAAAAGAAGTTTCCAAGGTTGGAAGAGAGGGGCCTGCAGTTTGAAACCAAGGTAAGGACAGGAAGCGAGCTTGCAGAAATGGCAGCCGGTGTAGAGGGACTTGAGAAAAGAGAGATCTATCATCGGATCCCCCAATATCTTTATGGAAATGTGCGGACAAGGGTATGTGTGGTTTATGGGCTTAGGAGGACTGGAAAGACCACTATGCTCCTCCAGGCCATTGCAGACATGTCTGAAGAAGATTTTGCAAAGGCAGCCTATATCAAACTGCGTACCATAGATGAGATGGATCAGCTCACTCGTGATTTAGACCGGCTGTATCAGGTGGGATACCGGTATGTTTTTTTAGATGAGGTTACGCTGATGGAGGATTTTATTGATTCCGCGGCTCTTCTGTCCGATATTTATGTGCCGATGGGGATGCGGATTGTGCTCTCCGGCACGGACTCCCTAGGGTTTTGGTTTGCCAGGGACAACGAACTGTATGATAGGGAAAGGACATTCCATACTACTTTTATTCCATACCGTGAATATAGCCGTATTCTTAGAATTGACAGTATTGATGAATATATCCGTTACGGCGGTACTTTAAAAGCCGGGGAGACAGATTTTGACGATGAAGAGCTTCTGGAAGAAGGCGTTGCTTTCCGTGATGATGAATCCACACGCAGATATATTGATACGGCCATCTGCAAAAACATCCAGCATTCCCTTTCCTGCTTTGCATTCGGGAAATATTTTGGCCAGCTGCAAAGCCTTTATGAGACCGGGGAGTTGACCGGCGCGATTAACCGTATTATAGAGGATATGAATCATCGGTTCGTACTGGAGGTGCTGACGAGAAATTTTGTATCCCATGACCTGGGCATTACGGCAAGGAATTTAAAACGGGAGCGCGATCCCAAAAAACGGACAGATATCCTTGAAGCCATTGATAAAGATGCAGTTACGAAAAACCTGATGAAAATACTGGATATTCAAAACCAAGAGGAACAGAAGATCGGGATTACGCCTTCCCATGTAATACAGATAAAAAAATACCTGGAGGCTTTGGATCTCATTGTACCCTGCCCTATTGAGTATGGCATTGCCGGGATGGAACGGGAAGAACGGATCCTGTTTACGCAGCCCGGTATGAGGTACTGCCAGGCACAGGCGCTTGTGCACTCCCTGATGAAGGACGATATATTCCGCATGCTGGACAATGAAACCAGATCATATGTGACAGAACGCCTGCTGGGCGAAGTCAGGGGAAGGATGCTGGAAGATATCGTGCTGTTGGAAACATCCAAAGCGCTTGGAAAGGATTATGAGGTATTCAAGCTTATGTTTGTCAGCGGTGAGTTCGATATGGTTATCTTTGATAAAAAGAACAGTGTCTGCGCCATTTATGAGATTAAGCACAGTGACCAATGCGTCTGGGAGCAGGCCAGGCATCTGTTGGATCAAGAGAAGCTTGACCTCACTTCCCACCGGTTCGGAAAGCTGGCAGGTAGATTTGTATTGTATCTTGGTGGGAACCTGAATACAGAGGACGGCATTGCCTATCGCAACGTGGAGCAGTTCTTAAAGAAATTGCCGGAAATCACTCTTGAAAGCGGCCTGGAGGAAATGCCGTCCGAGGAAATTGCAGGGCCTTTCCAAACGATGTAAACGGGCACAAAAGATCATATCATCGAGATCAATTTGAAACGAATCAACATTGATGATACAATAAAAAGAAATTGAAATAAATTTCATTCAGCAGGTGGATGAGGCAAAGCTGACTCCAGATAAGCATATTGAAACAAAATATGGATTAGGTACCATCCGGAATTTATCATCTGGATGTAAAACGTTACTCAATCTTGTAAAGCATCCTGATGATATTGTGACTGGAAGCAGAGGATATCATGCCTGGTGGAGCAAGGAGTATGAGGATTGTATGATAGAAAGGTGAGAAAGTCAAGAAAAATGTATCATGAAATTGATTTGGACAAGATAGATATCAATGCAACCCCCCCCACAGAGGAGCCGGCCCGGCAGTATTATTTCATGGCAAAGGCCCGGCAATATGTGAAGGAAGAGACCCTGCGCATCGGACGCCCTCTGGCGGCCATGGTCAAGACCTTTGGCTGCCAGATGAATGCCAGAGACTCGGAAAAGCTGCGGGGGATCCTGGAAATTATCGGCTATCAGCAGTCCGAGTCCGAGGAAGCGGATTTTGTCATTTACAATACCTGTACGGTCCGTGAAAATGCCAACAACAAGGTATATGGGCGGCTGGGGTATCTGAATAACTGGAAGAAGCAGAATCCCCATACAAGGATTGCGCTGTGCGGCTGCATGATGCAGGAGACGGCTGTGGTGGACAAGCTGCGGACCAGCTACCGGTTTGTGGATCTGATCTTTGGAACCCACAATATTTATAAATTTGCAGAGCTGGTGACAGCAGTCTTTGAGAACCAGGGCATGGTCATTGATATCTGGGAGGACACGGACCGGATCGTGGAGGAGCTTCCGGTGGAGCGCAAATACAGCTTCAAATCCGGCGTCAACATTATGTTTGGCTGCAACAATTTCTGCAGCTACTGCATTGTGCCCTATGTGAGAGGGCGGGAGCGCAGCCGCAGCCCCCAGGATATTCTAAAGGAGATCCGCAGGCTGTCCCGGGACGGGGTATCTGAGGTGATGCTGCTGGGACAGAATGTGAATTCCTACGGGAAGAATTTGGAGGAGCCCATGTCCTTTGCCCGGCTGCTGGCAGAGGTGGAGCAGATAGAGGGCATCCGGCGGATCCGCTTTATGACCTCCCATCCCAAGGATCTGTCCCAGGAACTGATTGATGTGATGGCAGCATCCGGGAAAATCTGCCGCCATCTGCACCTGCCCCTGCAGTCGGGAAGCAGCCGGATTTTGAAGGAAATGAATCGCCGGTACACCAAGGAGCAGTATCTTGCGCTGGTGGAACGGATCCGCCGGGCCATACCGGATATTGCCATTACCACGGATATCATTGTGGGCTTCCCGGGGGAGACGGAGGAGGATTTTGAGGAAACCATGGATGTGGTGCGCAGGGTGCGGTATGACAGCGCCTTTACCTTTATTTATTCCAAGCGGACCGGAACGCCGGCAGCTGTCATGGAGAACCAGGTTCCGGAGGCTGTGATCAAGGAACGGTTTGACCGGCTCCTGGGGGAGGTCCAGCAGATTGCTTCCCAAAAGGCGGAGGGACTTACAGGCCAGGTCCAGGAGATTTTGGTGGAGGAGGTAAACCATCAGGATGCTTCTCTGGTGACCGGGCGGCTCAGCAACAATTCGGTGGTCCATATCCCGGGAGATGCATCCATGATCGGCACCTATGTCAAAGTAGAGCTTGTGGAATGCAGAGGATTTTATTATTATGGAAAAGCAGTGTAAACGAAAAAAACGGGACTGGGTGTTTTTGAGCATTGTGCTGGTGCTTGCAGTAGCAGGGATGCTCTGGTTCCTTTTCGGGTATTCCAGCCCGGGAACCATGGCAGAGGTGTCTGTAGACGGGGAGACGGTGGGAACCTATCCTCTGGCAGAGGCCAGGGAGATTCCGCTTCCCACAAAGCAGCAGGCCACCAACCGCCTGGTGATTGCAGAGGGGAAGGCTTCCATGGTGTGGGCGGACTGCCCGGATCAGATCTGCGTGGAGCACCGGGCCATTTCCCATGGGGGGGAGGAGATTGTCTGCCTTCCCAACCGGATTGTGGTGCGTATTCTGAACGCAGCCGGGAAACAGAAGCTGGATGCCATGACAAGATAGGGCAGCCGGATGATTGACAGGATGGAGCGGCCCGTTTGAGGCATCCAGATGATTGACAGGATGGAGCGGCCCGTTTTGGGCAGCCGAAAACAGTAGGGAAGGGGGCAGCAATGAAACGGAAGAAACGAAGTGCAGGGCAGACCTGCGCGCTGCTGGGCATGCTGCTGGCCCTGGCCCTGCTGTGCAACTATGTAGAGACACTGATTCCCATCTCCTTTGGCATACCGGGAATCAAGCTGGGGCTTGCCAACCTGGTGGTTTTGCTGGCCCTGTACCGGCTGGGAGCGGGGGAGGCACTGATGATCTCTGCGGCGCGGATTTTTCTGGCAGGCTTCCTGTTCGGGAACCTGGCCAGTATCCTGTACAGCCTGGCCGGAGGGCTTTTGAGCTTCCTGGTGATGTTTTTTCTCAAAAAAATCCTGAACATGGGCCTGCTGCCGGTGAGTGTGGCCGGGGGGATTTTTCATAACCTGGGTCAGCTACTGGTGGCGGCTCTGGTGGTGGAGAATTTAAATCTGCTGTATTATATGTCAATCCTGTTTTTTGCGGGAACAGTAACCGGCGGGCTCATCGGGCTGGTGGCCGGGGAGCTTTTGAAGCGGCTGCCAAACAATGAATGGAGGAAAACATAAATGTATTCATATATAAAAGGGGAGCTGGTGGAGATTGCCCAGGATACCATTGTGGTGGAGAACCACGGCATTGGCTACAATATCCGGATTCCCGGGAGCATCATTGATTCCCTGGAAGGGGTGGGGCAGGAGGTAAAGATTTATACCTACACCTATGTCCGGGAGGATGCCATGCTGCTGTACGGCTTCCTGACCCGGGACGACCTGATGGTATTCAAGCTGCTGATCGGGGTCAGCGGCATCGGGCCAAAAGGAGCGCTGGCCATTCTCTCTGTAATGACGCCGGACGACTTAAGATTTGCAGTTCTGGCGGATGACGACAAGACCATTGCAAAGGCCCCGGGAATCGGGAAGAAGACGGCCCAGCGGCTGATTATCGAATTGAAGGACAAGCTGAGCCTGGCAGACACCTTTGTGGAGCAGGAAGCCCGTGAGCTGGCATCCGGAGCCGGGGCCAAGGGAACCGTCCGGCAGGAGGCTGTGGAGGCGCTGGTGGCCTTAGGCTACAGCTCCGGGGAAGCCATGAAGGCAGTAAACGGGGTGGAGATTTCCGAGGAGACGACAGTGGAGGAAGTGCTGAAGGCTTCCCTGCGGCAGATGTCCCTGCTATAGAGCATGCCCTGGGATTCAAGGGCAAAAAAGGAGTAATAAATGGAAAAGCGTGTGATTTCAACCCAGATCCAGGAGGAGGATCTGAACATTGAGAAGAGCCTGCGCCCCCAGACACTGGAGGATTACATTGGGCAGGAAAAGGCCAAGAAGAACCTGAAGGTCTATATTGAGGCGGCCAAGCAGCGGGGGGAGGCCCTGGACCATGTCCTGTTCTACGGGCCGCCGGGCCTTGGAAAGACTACCCTGGCCGGGATTATTGCCAATGAGATGCAGGTGCATATCAAGATTACCTCCGGGCCGGCCATCGGAAAGCCCGGGGAAATGGCTGCAATCCTAAGCGGGCTCCAGGAGGGGGACGTTTTGTTCGTGGATGAGATCCACCGGCTGAACCGGCAGGTGGAGGAGGTGCTGTACCCGGCCATGGAGGACTATGTCATTGACGTGATGATCGGAAAGGGTCCTACCGCCCGTTCCATCCGCCTGGATCTGCCCCATTTTACCCTGGTGGGGGCCACCACCAGAGCAGGGCTGCTGTCAGCGCCTCTGCGGGATCGGTTTGGGGTGGTGCATCACCTGGAATTCTATACGCCCCAGGAGCTTAAGACGATTATTCTCCATTCCGCCAGAAAGCTTGGGGTGGAGATCGAGGAGGAGGGGGCATTTGAGATGGCCCGCCGCTCCCGGGGAACCCCCCGTCTGGCCAACCGCCTGCTGAAGCGGGTGCGGGATTTTGCACAGGTAAAATACGATGGGCGGATCACAAAGGAGGTGGCTTCCTTTGCCCTGGATCTTCTGGAGGTGGACAAGCTGGGGTTGGACCAGAATGACAGAAATATTCTGCTGATGATTATTGAAAAGTTTCAGGGGGGACCAGTGGGCTTAGATACCCTGGCGGCGGCCATCGGCGAGGATGCAGGTACGATTGAGGATGTCTATGAGCCCTATCTTGTGAAAAACGGCTTCCTGAACCGTACCCCCAAGGGGCGGGTGGCCACGGACTTTGCTTACCAGCATTTTGGGGTCCAAAAAAGCGAATAAAAGGTTACTTTTTACGGGTCAGGAATGCGCACTAGCTGCGCAGGGTCTGCCCCAGCGAAGCGAGGGTATTCCG
>CAJUQB010000043.1:14403-42416 GCA_910588285.1 uncultured Lachnospiraceae bacterium | reverse complement strand
TGGGAACCTCTGATAGAGCCGGCTTAAGTTAATGACATTGCCTCTGAACTGTAACGTAAAAGTTCGATTATGCGAAGAAAAAATGCAAATAGAATTGAATAAAATGCAAATATATGTTATATTAACAACAGTTGGGTTTATTATGTTTTAAGAAGTTGTTATTGGCTGTAAAAACTAAAGTCAAAGAGGTAAGGGAATGGCAGTATCATATAATGGTTTGTGGAAAATCTTAATAGATAAAGAAATGAAAAAAGTAGATTTGATTAATAACTTGGGAATTAGCAGTAGTACGATTGCCAAGATGACAAAAGGAGAACCAGTGTCACTTTCAATATTAGAGAAATTATGTGAAGAGTTGGAATGCGATTTTGGCGATATAATTAGTTATGATCGACGAAATAAGAGAAACGTAGACTAATTTACGGTAACGGATTGACAAGGAGTAGATTATGGCAATGAGAGTTCCTTGGGATGAATGTGAGGCTGCAATACTGATTCTGGCATGTGTAGATTATAATGCAGGTAAGTGTACGAAAAAAGATGCTATCAAAAATGTTTCTCAAGCTTTAAGAAAAAGAGCTGAGAATAATGGAATTAAAATAGATGATGTGTTCCGCAATGAAAATGGAATTACAATGCAATTTATGCTGGTAAATGAACTGCTGACACAAGAAAAGTGCGGTTTAAGGGGTGCTTCAAAACTATTTACAAACATGGTTGAATTGTATAAATGTGACAGGGTGAAATTCCAAGAGATATTAATAGAAACGGGGAAAACGGTGGAAATAGATAAACGATTAGAGGAAAAGATAGATGTATCCGATAGCGTGGCTGCATATTTGACAAAGGATAATGAATGTAAAGAAGATGTTGTTGAGAGAAAGCATGAAGAATTAGAAGTTGATAAGTCACAAATAATTGAAGCAGAGCCACCTGTATTAGCGGTGTATGATACATTATATGAGGAAGAATTTGCACTTATTTTGAGAGACGATTACGAGAATGGATTTCGCATCAAATCTGGAATAGATAGAGATAGATTTAAGGCATATTATAATGAGAGATTCGCAAAAGAAATGCCATTATCTGACGAGCAGCTTTTAGGCATATTAAAGACAATAGGAACTGTCAGAGAAGAGCGTATTTATGCAAGACATGATGATGAACAAAATGACATTTTGAAACAAATATTTGAAAATGTAATGCTTGTTTTCCAAAACGGAACAACTTGTGTGTATCCTAATGCGGTCTATCATAGATACCAGATGGAATTGATAGAAAAGCTACAAATATATGATGAGGAATTTCTTGGTAATATTCTAATAAGTATGTCTGCTGGAAAATTAAAAAAACAACAGACATTTTTGTGTTTGAAAGATAGAGAAGCGGACTTGACCGGAGATGTTTTGAAAGTGTTAAAGAACTCGCCAATACCTATGTCATATGCAGATATTCAAGAGGTTATGTGGTACATACCATTGGATAAAATCAAGCGTGTGCTTGTAATGACAAAGCCAATTGTTCAAGTTGAGCAGGAAACATATTTTTATGCGATGAATTTACCCATTAGTGAAGAAGAAATTACAGAAGTTAGCCGATTGATTTATTGTGCATTAGAGAATAAAACATATATTACGGATGTTGAACTGCGTCAATTGATAGCTGATAATTGTCAGGGAATATTCGCTAATACTTTGGAGTTTACTACATATGGTATTCGCAACTGCCTTGCATATATTTTGCGTGACTCATATTCTTTTAATGGTCCGATTATAAGTCGAATAGAACAAGAATTAAGTATGGCAGAAGTTTTTGCTCAGTATTGTAATGAAAGAGAACGAGTAACTACTGAAGAATTAAAAACATTTGCATCTGAGGTGAATAATAAGATAATATATTGGGATTCTGTCAGAAATGAGATGGTAAGAATTTCAGATGAGTTGTTTTTAAGGCATGATAAGGTGGAATTTGCAATTGATGAAATAGATAGCATTCTTAATGATTTGTGCGAGAGGAACTATATTCCGTTAAAAGATATTGGATTATTTATGCATTTCCCGACAATATGCGTGCAGTGGAACGGATATGTATTGGAAAGTTACATTTATAAATACAGTAAAAAATTTAAATTGTTACATGCAAGTTTTTCGGCATCCGGAGTTTTTGGTGCTGTGGTACGCCAAGATAGTGGCATAGAGAATTATCAAGAACTTATCATTGATGTATTAGCACATTCTAGTCAATGGAGTGAAAAAAATTCTGCTTTAGAACTATTGGTGGAACAGGGATACCAACAGAGAAAGAGATATGCTGACATTGAAAAAATAGTACATGAAGCAAAATTATTAAGAGAAAAAATAAATACATCAGAGAAATGAGGTTACAACATGTATCAGTATATATGGGATGCAGAAACGGGAGGACTTCTATTAACTAATGAGCAATCAAAGTTTAGTAAAGAGCCAAGACCTGTTTATTATAAAGAACTAGATATTTTAGGCTTCGATAAGTATTGGGGATATCCCAAAGATGAATCGGCGCCCATTATGTGGGCAGAGGCAAACAATTATATTTATAAGGGACGGACAATTGCGCGAACGAAAGGAGGAACACTATATTGCGCCCCCGAACTGATTGTATTGGAAGATGTTGATGCAGAATTGGAGCTTGTAGATATTGATGCGATGGTTAAAAAAAATAGCAGTCTTATTGAAAACTTAGCTCAAGAAACAATTCAAAATATATATAATACTTATAGAGATTATAAAGAAAAAGTAGATGTGTTTTATGTTGCCTTTAGCGGTGGAAAGGATAGTGTGGTAGCATTAGATTTAGTGCAGCGTTCATTGCCGCATAATGGATTTATAGTGCTGTTTGGAGATACAGGGATGGAATTCTCAGATACTTATAGGACGGTAGATTTTATTAGAGATTATTGCGAAAGAGTGAAAATAGAATTTCATATAGCAAAATCGGAGTATAATCCTTTAGATACATGGGGGAAATTTGGTCCACCATCGACAGTAACAAGATGGTGTTGCAGTGTACATAAAACAGCACCACAAATTTTAAAATTACGAGAGCTTCTCAAAAAACCAGATTTTACAGGAATGGGATTTGTAGGTGTACGTGCTGATGAAAGTCTTGCTAGAAGCAAATATGATTATATTAGTTATGGTGAAAAACATAAGGGGCAATATAGCTGCAATGCGATTTTGAAGTGGGGTTCTGCTGAAGTTTTTTTGTATATTTATCAGCAAAATTTGATTATGAATGAAACATATAAGAAAGGTAATAGAAGAGCTGGGTGTTTGATATGCCCAAAAGCAGCGGAAAGAAATGATTTCATGAATCATCACTGTTATCAAAAAGAGGCAGAACCTTTTGTTGATATTATTAGAAGTGAATATAAGAAAAATTTTAATTCCAATGAAGAACTAGAAAAATTTATTCGAGTCGGTGGATGGAAAGCGAGAAAAAATGGACGAGATTTGGAGTTAAAGACTTCTTATAGTGAAAAAAGGCTAAAGGATAATTCTATTGAAATACATATAGAGAATCCAAAAACAAATTGGAAAGAATGGATAAAAACAATTGGTGTACTTGGGAATGATTTTTCGCCGTATACAATAATGTTTAAGGATAAAATTTTGCAATTTGAGTTAAATGAAAGAGATAACAAACTTCAGATTAGTATTGATGGAATTACGGCAAGGGGAAATAGTGAATTTGTTAAATTGATAAAAAATGTTTTTAGAAAGACAAGCAATTGTGTGGCATGTCGAGAGTGTCAGGCTGACTGCCCATATGGGTGCATGGATTTTGTAAATGGGCAAGTTGTTATAAGCGATACTTGTTACCATTGCTCTCAGTGTCATAAAGTTGAAAAAGGATGTTTAGTTTACAAATCATTAGAGCAACCAAAAGGAGGAATTATAATGTCAGGCAAAAATATGAGTTTAAATAGTTATTCGCATCATGCACCTAAAATGGAATGGTTTTCACAGTTTTTTGAGTATAAGAATGAATTTGATGAAAAACATAGTTTGGGTTCGCAGATGCATAGTTTTTTTAAACGTTTTTTAAGGGATGCAAAGCTTTTGGATGATACGGGATTTTCAAGAACGGCAGAGATTGTTGACAAACTCGGATTGAATAGTGAGCAGAGCTGGGGAATTATTTATACAAATCTCTGCTATGCACCTCAAATTGGATGGTTTGTAAATAGAACAAATTATTATGAAACATTGGAAAAAAGTTATCTTGCCGCATTGATGCTAGAGGATGGCGCAAAAGAAAATTGGACAAATGATATATTTAGTTCGCTTTCCAGAATATGTGATCTTCCTATCGGAAAACTTGGATTAGGTGAAACAATTAAACAGAAGAATCGAGTTATTGCGTTGGAAAGGCAACCTTGGGAAGACGCAGATGCATTAGTTGTTTTATATGCTCTTTATAAATTTGCAGAGGCATGTGGAGAATATTATCAGTTTACTTTAAACACATTGTTTGATAATACTATTGAACGGGATGGCGTGAGTCCCATAAAAATATTTGGTCTTTCAAAAGAGGAAATGGTAAGAATTTTAAACGGATTAACAATCAATTATCCTGAATTTATTTCCGCATCATTTACTTTGGATTTAGATAACATTACATTAAGATCAGATAAGTCCTCAACGGATGTGCTAGAGTTGTTTTAAAAAGGAGATTACAAATGAGCGAAAAGAAAGTATATAAAGAATATTTTGATATCGATCCGAAATACTATGCTGCCGTAACAGCAGATCTGATTAAACAGGGAAAAGTAAGCTGGAAAAATTTTTATCCACACGAAACATTTGTGAAGCTGCTAGAGAAAACTCATATGGTATTGTCAGGAAAAGATCCTCGTTCTCTTTGGGTAGAGGGGGCGTATGGGACAGGCAAATCTCATGCTGCATTAACAGTAAAATCCTTGTTGGAAGCTGATGACGATGAGGTTAGAGCTTATTTTGAAGATTATGGACTGAGCAATGATTTGTGTCAGAAATTGATTACTGATAAGAATGGTGGAAAGATTATAACGATTCATAGAATTGGTTCTGCTTTCATTCGTTCGGATCAGGATTTGATATTAGCAGTTCAGGATAGTATTAAGTCTGCTCTTTATGAAGAAAATTTGGAAAATTATGGGGAGGAATCTTTAAAGGAAGCTGCGTTGAAATGGTTGGAAGACGATATAAACAGAGAATATTTTAATGCATTGATTCATAAAGACGAATATGCGTGGGCATTCGGTGGAGAGGAAGTTACTACTATTATTGAAAAGCTAAAGGATGAAAGTAATGACGTACAGACAACAATGCGGAACATTCTGAAAGTGGCAGAAGATAACGGCATTACGGCACTTCGGTTGGATATATTGGGATTAGCCAGTTGGATTAAAGCTGTAATTGCCAAAAATAATATCAGTGCTATTTTATTTGTGTGGGATGAATTTACAGAGTTTTTTCAAAACAATCCTAATTCGCTGACCGGATTTCAAACGTTGGCAGAGATAAGTTTGTCGCACCCATTTTTTTTTATGATTGTTTCACACGAAAGCCGTTCTTTGTTTGTAAATGCAGATACAGCGAAGAAGATATTAGATCGTTTTGTGCCATCAGTGAAGATAGAATTGCCTGAAAATATGGCATTTCGTTTAATGGCTCAAGCAATGAAGAAGACAGCGGATAGCGTACTGGCAAGTGAATGGAATAAATATGCCAGCGAATTAAATGACGAATTAATAAGTGTGCGTAACACGATTGAGTCGAGTGCAAAGAAAGAATCGACAATGGGGCAAAAAACGGTTATATCTGATGACGAATTGCAGTCAATAGTACCGATTCATCCGTATGCTGCACTGATGTTAAAACATTTATCGGTAGCGTTTAGTTCCAATCAGAGAAGCATGTTTGATTTTATTATTAGCAACGACATGACAGATGCAAAAGGTTTCAAATGGTTTATCAATACATATGGACCTTTGGATAACCAAAATTTGCTTACGATTGATATGTTGTGGGATTTCTTCAATGGTAAGGGACAAAATGGATTAAATGACGATGTGAGGGTGATTCTGGATTCTTATAATCTGTTGCAGAATGACAAATTGACATCTGATGAACAGAGAGTATTTAAGACAGTATTATTATTACAGGCAATCTCGCTGAGGGTTAGTGGGGTTGGATTACTGCGTCCGAATGATATGAATGTGGATTTAGCTTTTTCTGGAACGGATTGGAGTAAAGGCAAAGGGAAAAGTATTGCTGAAAAACTTTGCAGAGATGGGTTGATTTTCAAAAAGCCGGTTGGCGGGGGGAAGATGGAATATACTGTGGCAAACAGTACAGGAGATGCCGCAACGATTGAAAAGATAAAGAAAGAAATAAGAGAAGAAACAAAAACGCAGAATTTGATTGTAAATGCGGACTTATTGGCAGCAATTCAGCTTCCGGCATCTATAAAAGGAAGATTTGAATTGGAAGGTTTCGCTGTGGGAAATTTCGCCGGATCAATATCAAAAGCATCACAGACAGTGAAGGCAAATAGATATAAGATAATTGTATCATTTGCTATGGATGATACAGAAGCGGGGCAAATAAAAGATTTGACTATCAAAGCTGCAAGTGACAGTGAAGATAGTATTATGTTTATTGAGTGTCTAACAACGATGGGACAGGATTTGTTGGAACAGTATATTGAAAATATGGCATATAGCCGTTATTATGCCAAGAATGATAAAGGCAGGGCTGCCAGCTTTGAACAACAGGCAATCAGATGCCTAAATGAATGGAAGCAGAAGATATCTGCTGGTGCGTTTATACTTTATACAAGTGATAATAGAAGCGGAGTTCGTTTGGCAGGCTTACAGGCGCTGCAGGATGAATTGAAGGCAGTTGAACATCAGAAATACTATTATGGATTAAGCCAATACAGTGTCATTGATAATATGTTTTCTAAGGGACCTTTGGCACAAGGAGCGGAGTGTGGGATTAATCAGTCATTGGCTGGAACATTTAAGTCAAGCAATGAGAAGAATAGTCTTGAGAAAGCGTTGAATGGTGCGTGGAAAATAGATAAATATTGGGAAGATTCCAGTAAAAAGAGCCTTCCGATTGTACGGATTAAAAATAGGGTGGAAGAGTTGGTGCAGCAAGGGTTTTCAAATGCGGCTGGACGAGTAAGCATTCTTTCTATTTTTGAAGCTTTGGAGGAAGCTCCATATGGCTTTATACCAAGTAATATTTCTGCATTTGTGCTGGGATTTGTCTTGAAAGAGTATTCTCTGTCAGACTACTTTTGGAGTAATGGCTCAAACAGTGAAAGTATGTCTGTAGATAAAATGAAACAGATGATTGCAAATGCTTTAAACCAAAAAGTGACACCTAATCGCAATTATAAAGAAGAATACATTGTGGCTATGAGTTTAGAGCAAAAAGCATTTTTAAGTTGTACAGCAAAGATATTTCATATTGCCGATAATCAATGCGGTTCTATAGAAAGCGCAAGAGATCAGCTTAGAAGCAGGATGAAACAGTTGACATTCCCTATTTGGTGTGTAAAATCTTTGCTTGGAGATGAGGATTTATCAAGTTCCATAGAGGATGTTTCGGAAGTGATTGACTGTTATTGCGGGATTGCCAATACAGCAAACAGTACGAAGAACTCGGAAAGTGATCTCGCAGATTCTATTGGAAGAAAAATAAACGCAAATGCCAATATTCTTAACGATCTTATACAACTTATTACAAACGAAAAATGCAAAGATGGAATGCTTGCATATATTAGAAATTACAGATTGGGCATATTGGAAACATTAGCGCTGGATATTGGTGATAACGGTGCATACATAGATCAAGTAAAACAGAAATTTAATGCAGATGCGGCAAACTGGGTTTGGAGCTCTGAAACGGCAGATGAAAAAATAAATGACGTAATTTTGGAATATCAGATTATTGTAGAGAGCAACAAGCTGAATCCCAGAGCACTGTGTTTACATGATGCAATCGTTGAATGGAATAAACGCTCAAGTAATATTAGAATTTCTTTTGAGGCATTAAGAAAGTATGTAGGCACTTTAGAAAACTTTTTAGAACAATTGCTTTTGATGCAGAGAAGTGGAAGCTTGCAAGAGCAAAATAAGTCAAAGTTCTATGATTGCTTAGTTACAGAAGGAAATAACTTTACGAAATTTTATAAAAACCAGACACAGTATTTTAAGCAGGCGGCTGTGACTTTTATTGAGGATTTAGATGATCAGGATATAGAAAAATTGTATTCCGATATTCCAAATGGGCAGTTTACGAAATCAAGCACAGAGTATTTCAACTATATAGAAGGTCAGGTAAAAGTATTTTTGCAGAATCAAGCAAAGAGAAGATTGCTCACAGTATGGAAAGATAAGACGGGAACGAAATCACCGGCAGATTGGTCTAATACATACCAAACTCCTATTTACTGCATGTTTGACGACGAGGAAAGAAGCAGTGTGAGAGAAATTCTTGAGCCATTTGGTGATAAGATGGCAACAGAAGAGATGGTAAAAAGAACGATAGCATATTTGGAAAGGGCAGATTTTTATAGGCGGCTTTCTGATTCGGAAGAACGAAATCGTTGCTTCCGGCAAAGAGTCATTGGTGATTATGCAGTTATTTTAAAAGACTCTGATGAAATTAGAGAGTATCTTGCAGATCATGTAACGGAAGCGCCTCATGCATGGTTTGATAATTCAACAGTAAGAAATAAACTGAAATCATTGTGTGAAAAACAATACTTATTAAAAGGTAAGGACACAGCGATGGAAATTATCAATAACATGGATGCGGATGAAGCAAAAAAATATTTGTGTGACTTGATTGCTGACAATCCTACTGTGGGAATGGAGATTATAAAAAACAGAAAAGAATAGGGAGGCTGTAGGCATGTACTGCGATAGCATAGAAGAAAGTTTTAAGCAAATAAGCGCATACTTCAAGGACAAGTGTACCGGATATGCACTGATTATAGATACAGAAAATATCAAAGTATATAGCGAAATCATACAAAGATTAGAAGCTGATAAATCAAAAAATTGCAGTTATGTTTCTGATAGCTGTCGGAAAAATGGTCTACCGAATATTGAGGAATGTATATCTAATATATCTAGAGCGGGCGATTATGTGCTTATTGGAAGTTCACAGGCAATGATGTTAAAAAGTGAACGCGATTTGGAAGACTATGTGGATACTGTTTTGGGGCATGCGATTAGCGGTCATGCTTTGATTGTTCTTTACTATTGTAAAAGATATATTGAAAAGTTTGAGAAACGTGATCCGCGAATTACAAAAAGAACAATTATGTTTCATGTTGAAGAATCGCCATTGCCTCAAATTGCACTTATGAAAGAAAACGTGAGAAATACATCATTCGAAATGAAGAGTATAAAACATCTTTTATGTTATTTAGAAAAGATGACAGAGAACCAATTAAATGAACATAGAGTTATTCCAGTCAATACCAATTTTGACAAGAAATTTTTTTCGAAAGCAATGTATCAGGTAGTAGAGGCAGAGGGGATTTATGAATCGTTAACAAAACAATATCCTGAAATTGCTGGTGCAACAGAAAAAAGTTATGGGACGGATGAACAGTGGAAATGGCTTGATATAAAAATGCAAGACAAAAAATCTTTGTCGGGTGTTATCTATGAGGAATTTGGTAATACATCAAACTTGGAATATATGATTCGGGATATTGATTGTCAGAAAGAGCCATATAAATATTGGCTTTGTTGGCTTGCTATGAAATCTTTTGGAACAAGCAATTGCTATTTAAAAAAAGTATTGGAATATAGTAAAAATGAAAATGATTTTGAGGAGCATATTTATTTAGATTTGGCGGATGAAAATATTGATGCACCGAATTTTGAAGATTTATATTTGGAACGTAAAAGTTTGCTTGAGTATATTCCGGAAAGGCTGCCGTTTATAGCAAGATATTGTGAGAAGCTGGGGCGGTATGAAAAGAATGCGATATATTATTTGACGGATCAAAGCGAAGCAGAAGAATTTGAATTTATAAGATGTTTGTGTATATATGACTATTCAGTAGATGAGTTATGTATTGCTGCAAAACATTTCTCAACTGCATTAGCATTGTATTTGGATAAGTTCTATTTTGATAATGTTAATACGAAAGTAGCTGATACAGACAATGATTTAAGAGATGTATTAACACAATATTTTCAAGAGTATAAAATACAAAAACTTACAAATAGAATCTATTCGGATTTCGAAGATACGGTTAACAAATATGCGATAGATAGACCCTATAATAAATTACGCCCCAGAAGTAGTATCATTGCGCAGTTAGATAAAGAAAATGCGGAACTTTTCTTTTTTGATGCGTTGGGCGTAGAGTATTTATCTTTTATAAAGGCGAAATGCGAAGAGTATGATTTGATTATTGAAATAGCAGTAGGGCATTGTGAACTTCCGTCAACTACAGAAAAGAATAAGGAATTTATTCAGTATTTTGGAGGAAAATACAGAAAGATTGATGATTTGGATGAATTAAAGCATCATAGTCAGATATATGACTACGAAAAAAGGAAAGAACCGATTCATATTTTTAGGGAATTAGAAATTATTGATGCAGAATTGAGAAGGATACACTCATTGCTGATTCAAGGAGCGATTTCTAAGGCAATTATTGCTTCGGATCATGGGGCAAGCAGGCTGGCTGTTATTTATGGACGGGAGAATGATTCGATATTAGAACTTGATGAAAAAGCACAGCATAGTGGTAGATGCTGCCCTACAGAAATTAATCCGGATATTCCTTATGTGGCATATGAAGATGGGTTTGCTGTACTTGCTAATTATGAGCGTTTTCGTGGTGGACGAAAAGCAAATGTTGAGGTACATGGTGGGGCAACGTTGGAAGAGGTTGTTGTGCCGGTTATTACTATCAGTAGAAAACCCGAAAATATCGAATATTGTTTCACTAATCCGATAATTATTCTGAAGCAGAAAGATGTAGCGACATTGACCTTATATTGTAATGTCCCTATGAATAAACCAAGAATACTTGTTAATCGGATTTTCTATGACGGGGAATTTGTGGCAGATCAGAAACATGCGAAATTTGTAATGCCTGAATTGAAACGAAGTAGGGAATACATAGCGGAAATATATGATGGAGATACCGGTTTATCAGTATCCTTAAAGTTCAAAATTCAAAAGAGTATGGGGCAAGAAGTGGACTTACTTGCATAGATGACAGGAGGCAGATTTGATGAGTGAATATGATAATTTGAGCAGACCAGTGTTGGAAAGACTTCGAGATTGTTTTGATCAAATGGTAGTATATAAGGATTTGAAGAAGAGTAACTTTATTTCTTCATTTAAACTTCCTTCATTTATGAGAGATTGGGTATTAAAGCGTTTCCAAGATGATGATGGCATACTTGATATAGAAGGAGCAACCAATTTTATTAAGGAATTTATTCCTAAAAAGGAGGACTGGAAATCAATAAAGAATAGGGTGGTAAATTATCAAGAACAGGTTAAATTTCTAGCAAAAATTTCTGTCGAAATAGATATTAAAACAGGAAGCATTTCTTTTGCATTACCTGATTTTGCGTTGAATTATAAGGAAAC
The DNA here is from genome assembly GCA_910588285.1 of uncultured Lachnospiraceae bacterium. Classification (GTDB taxonomy): domain Bacteria; phylum Bacillota; class Clostridia; order Lachnospirales; family Lachnospiraceae; genus 14-2. Next base: position 30,747 of record CAJUQB010000043.1, on the reverse strand, counting down.
GGTAATCCCTAGAAATGTATGGGATTTGTATGGAGAGGCATTACTGAAAGCAGAAGAAAATTGGGGAATAGTAGAATTAGGATATCAGTTTCCAGAGGATAAAAAGAAAGGGAAAATCAAGCTGGTTAGCTTCAAGGAGTTTTGCCCTTATTCTGTAGATTTGGACGAATTTAAATATGCTCGGGATGAATTTGAACTGGCTGAATGGATAGACATTCTTCTTGGTGCAGTTGATTATAATGCTAAGGGATATGAGAACCAAAATCAAAAATTAGCAATGATAACGAGGCTTTTACCTTTTGTGGAAAAGAGACTAAATTTGATTGAACTTGCGCCGAAGGGAACGGGAAAATCATATTTGTTTGGGCAGGTTAGCCGCTTTGGCTGGTTGTCCTCCGGAGGAACAATGTCGCGTGCAAAAATGTTTTATGATATTTCCAAAAGGCAGGAAGGCTTAGTGTTTGGACATGATTATGTGGCATTGGATGAGGTGCAGACAATTAACTTTACTGACGTAGATGAAATGCGCGGCGCATTAAAAGGATACATGGAAAATGGAAAGTATACAGTGGCAAATCATGAAGGAGCTGCTGATTCGGGTATTATTCTGTTAGGGAATATACCTGCAAATAGTATGAACGAATATCAAAATATGTTTGCTGAATTACCAACTGTATTTCATGAGAGCGCATTAATAGACAGGTTTCATGGCTTTTTGAAGGGATGGGATTTGCCCAGAATGACGGATGATTTAAAGATATGTGATTGGGCGCTAAATTCTGAGTATTTTACCACTATCATGCATGCTTTGAGAGATGATCCAAGTTATCGTGCGATAGTTGATTTGCTGGTAGAAGTACCAGATAAGTCTGACACTCGTGATACAGAAGCAATTAAACGAATTGCAACAGCATATATGAAGCTGTTATTTCCAAATGTGCGAAAAGCGGAAGATATTTCGGCAAGGAACTTTAATCTTTTTTGTTTGCGTCCGGCTATGGAAATGCGAGGGATAATAAAGATTCAGTTAGGAATTTTAGATCCGGAAGAGTTTGGAGGAAAGTCAGTTCCGTCACTGACAGTGAAGGATTTATGATGAAAAAAGTTTGTATTTCATGTGGAACAGAAAATTTGTCTAAAAATACAATTGGAATTAATAGGAAACTTCTAGGAGAAAAAGTGGATAGTTTTTATTGCATTGATTGTTTGGCAGAATATCTTGGTGTTTCAAAGCAGGATATTATGGATAAAGTGGAAGAATTTAAAGAGCAAGGGTGTAAATTGTTTGAATAATATGAAGAAAATTTATGCAGATCATGCGGCTACAACTAAATTATCAGCAAGTGCATTGCGGGCTATGATGCCATACTTACGCGAGGATTTTAAAAATCCTTCAACATTATATTCATCAGCGCGAATACCCAGAAAAGCTATTGAAGACGCAAGGGATATGATAGCAAAGGCAATCGGAGCTTTTTCAGATGAGATTATTTTTACATCAGGAGGGACAGAATCTGATAATTGGGCGATAAAAAATATGCTGTTTTCCAAGGATGAGTATAAAAGCAAAATTATTACGAGTAGTATTGAACATCATGCAATATTAAATTCGTGTAAGGCGATGGAAAAACTCGGATTTGAGGTCATTTATTTGCCTGTTGATAAGGAAGGGATTATCACTCCCAATATTCTTGAAAAAGAAATAGGAAGTGATGTTGCGCTTGTTTCTATAATATATGCTAATAATGAAATAGGAACTATACAGAATATTAAAGAACTTGCAGCTATAGCACATAAATATGGCGCACTATTTCATACAGATGCAGTACAAGCGGTAGGACATATTGAAATTCAAGTTCATGAATTAGATGTGGATATGTTGTCTGCGTCAGCGCATAAGTTTAATGGACCGAAAGGAGTTGGATTCCTGTATTTAAAAAAAGGTGTAAAAATACAACCTTTCATTACTGGCGGAAGTCAGGAGTCAGGGAAGAGAGCAGGGACAGAAAATGTTGCAAGTGTCGTGGGTATGGCAGAGGCTTTGAAAGAAAATATATTGAGTTTGAAAGATAATACCAGATATCTTTTGTCTTTGGAAAAAGCATTTTTAGATTTGCTTAAAAAGGTTAATGTTGATTTTATTGTCAACGGTTCGATCAATAAAAATCCTGGAAATATTTCACTGTCAATAGCAAATGCTGATGGAGAACTGTTACTGCATAGATTGGATTTAAAAGGTATAGAAGTAGCAACGGGCTCAGCATGTGATTCTGCGAATAATCAAATTTCACATGTTATTCGTGCAATAGGAGTTCCGGAAAAATATGCAAGAGGAACTATAAGAGTCAGTTTGGGTGTGGAAAATACCATAGAGGACATTGACATTATTGTGCGGGAACTGTCTGATATAGTAAGCAGCTTACAGAGAGAAAAGATTTTTATGGGCGAATAATACTCAAAAATATACTGTTTTAGAATTGTTCTGTTTGAGATGTGCATGGACAGGAAGATGACAGAGTAAATTCGATTGTAATTTTGAAAGGAAGAAATAAATGATACAACCAGACAAAGTAAGAGCAGAAGCCAAGAAAAAAGAAAACGAAAACTTTAAGTTCCGTACTTTCCTGAAATGCCATGCAGATGAGGACGAGTTAGACAGTCAATTCTTACGATTACATAAAGAACTTTTTGCAGACTATGATTGCAGCAAATGCAGAAACTGCTGCAAGATGTATAAAGGAAGTATTCCAGCAGAAGATATTGACAGTGATGCACAATACTTGGGAATAACACCCGAACAGTTTATTGATATTTACTTGGAAAAAGAAGAATATGGCATGAACTATCAGACCAAGCATAAACCATGTGATTTTTTACAGGAAAATGGCAACTGTAAATTGGGCGATTGTAAACCTGATAGCTGCAAAAAATATCCATATACTGACCAGCCGGAGAGATTGTCAAGTTTGCTTAGTGTATTAGATGTGATAGAGATTTGTCCGGTAGCTTTTGAGATTTTTGAGAGATTAAAGGAAGAATATAGATTTAGATTGCGTAGATGAGATTGTAATGGCAGATTGGAGGCAATGTGAAAGAAACAAATTTCTTACAAGAAGGATTTCGTAAACCTGAACTTGAGAAGACGGATCCATATTATTATGTATGCGGAGGAAGATATACATATGAAGAACTGGATAAGATGACATGGGAGGAGTTTGGACTTAGAAGACATGGAAGTATGCCGTCAAAGCTGTACAAGTACTATTCAAATAAAGTGATTGATGGAAGAAATTATTCTAAGGAAGCATTGGAGAATAATACGGTATATTTGCAAGAAATTAAGAAATTGGTGTTAGTCAATAAATGTATTGGTATCACTTCATAATGTCACCAAGTTATAATTACGGACATCATTTACACTGTGCCAGTAGTTGTTGCATCCAACTAAACACAGAGATGAAAATAACTGTTCCTTCAAGTTACTGGAGCATCGGAATGCAAGGGAAAACAACGCATTATAGCGGTTGATATATTTAGTGGCTACCCCGCGGTAATGGTTATAGGTCTCCTTGATGTAGGAATGCAGGCTGTTTACAGGATACCAATACATTTATTGACTAACACCATTAAAATTTATGGAGCTATAAGATATGGAGCAAATTTCATTAATCGAGTCTCAAAAGATGTATGCAGATGAAATTTGGAAATTTTGTCAAGAAATTTTGGAATGTGATGCAGAAAATTAAGACCAATTTGCAGGTTGCTTATCGCTTGATGTAAGTAAGCCTTCTGAAGAATGGATAAAAATATATGAACTTAGAAAAGGTGAAGAAACATGTGGAGATTTGGGAACAACCGTTCCTTCGCATACATACTTAGCTATACGAAAGAGAGATGATAATGAAAGCATTGTATTTATAGAGCGTTAAGCTTTTGGAGGATAGTATATGGCCAATAAAATCATACATATTTATGGTGCTTCGGGTTCCGGAACTACTACACTGGCAAAGTACATTAGTGAAAAACTTAATTATGCTTTTATGGATACCGATGATTATTTTTGGAAACCAACCAATCCACCGTATAGAGAAAAAAGAAATGTTTCTGAACGACTGGAGTTAATGAAAAAAGACATTGCAAAGTCTGACAAAGTGATAATATCTGGATCTCTTGTTGATTGGGGAGATGAGCTAATTCATTTGTTTACATTTGTCATTCGACTTAATACAGCTACTGATATACGAATAAAACGCTTAAAAAGAAGAGAATACGAACATTTTGGCTCTCGTATAGAAGCTGGTGGAGATATGTATGATAATCATCAGGAGTTTCTAGCATGGGTTGCAGCCTATGACTGTGGTGATATTACTATGCGTAGTAAAGCAAAACATGATGAATGGCAAAAATTATTGAAATGTAAACAGATCATATTAGATGGCAGCGTAGATGTGGAGGATAATTTCGAAATAATAAAGCCGTATTTATGATATTGGTTGATAATAACTATATGTGTTAGAGTATTTTTGGGTTTGATATGGTGAATCTTTTGTCGTTTTATCTTTCTACTTATAGTCTAACCAGTAAAGCTGTGATCTTGCCGCGTCCCGGCCCTCCGGTAAGCAGGCCAAAGTCCTTTGTTTTTTCCAGATAAGATATAGACTTTTACGAAACGGATAAGGAAGGGCAAAATATGATAGACTGGGTATGTTTGTCGGAACATCTTGACAAAACGTTTTGACAACACATACATTAAAAAGCGCCGGATAAACGCAACGCCTGAAAGGGTCAGCTCTTTCCAGCGTCCTTGGTTCCGATAATCTTTCACTGAAAAAGTAACGGTCTCCTCATCCAATTTCAGGGTAGCATGAAATCTTTTGATTGAGACAAAGAAATAGACAAATATTTGATTTTTAAATTATAGTATTTGAATATTCAAATTGAATATATGGGAAAATAATGCTATGATTTATAATAACATAAGAATACAGGAGGACAATGGGATGTCTGAAATAAAATTTGAAATCCAGGAAGAATTAGGAACGCTTTCCGAAAGTGCAAAAGGTTGGACAAAAGAAGTAAACCTCATTTCATGGAATGGAGCGGCAGCAAAATATGATATAAGAGATTGGGCGCCGAACCATGAAAAGATGGGGAAGGGGATTACCTTAACAGCAGAGGAGGCGCAGGCATTATATAAAATCTTAGCGAAAATAGTAGAATAACCAAAACTCTGCTGCAGGCAGTCACACGCGCTGCGCAAAACAGCTTTTTGAAAATGAAGGTCTGAAATAGAGGTCTGAAATAGAGGTCTGAAATGGAGGTCTGGTATGAACCTGACAAATTTTTTAAAACAGATAGATGCCCTTACGGCGGAGTATGCAACAGAGCAGCTCATTGCGTTTGTCCATGAGATCGGGAGGGTTTTGCCGGAGCATCACAGGGAGAACTTTCTGGAAATGTTGAAATCTGCCGGGAATGGAGCGGGCAAGGCATCCGGCAAAAATGAAGATAAGGATCGTGATTTTGATGAAAGGTATCGTCAGATCAGAGATAGTTTAAAGAGCATTGATTCAGAGGAAATGATGATTACCGAAATAATGAACCAAGAGTATGACGACTGGTATGATGACAGCGGCGAAGAATTTTATTATGAGGATGACAGCGGCATTTCGGATATCCTTCAGGAGGCCTGTGACTTTGTGCATATCTGTATGGACAGGCAGAGGTATGAAGAAGGCTTTGAAATTGGAGATCAAATATTTGAAATGGAAATTCTATGCGGTACTGAGTTTGATGTTGAAGAATTTTCAATTAGGGATCTGGTGAAGCACGAGCTTTTGAGCTGCAACCTGAAACAGGTGATCCTTGATGCAGTGTACTGTGCATATCATACGGTACCCGCTGCTCAGCGCCCGGAGACATTATATAGAATGATTGTTCATGGAAACGAGGACGCGGTCACATTAGAAGCAATTATGCAGCACGGTGATGAACAAATACCTGACCTTGCAGATTTTCTGCCGCACTGGATCACGTATCTTGGCGATAAGACAGGGCATGATGCGGATCGTCTTATTTTGGAAGCAGTCAGCTTGTTAAATGATGTTTCGTTGGAAGAACAGTATGCAGAAAAATTTGCGGCAGTCCATCCGGGGTTATATTTGAATATATTGGAAAATGGTAAAGATGTAACTGTGGATGAGATGGTATCCATAGGAATCAAAGCAATGAAGGAAATACCAAAGAACTATACCATGCGCAGCAGGGCAGCATTGAAGACGGCAGAGTATGTGATTGCGGCAGGCGGAGAAAGGTCTTTGTTGGAAAAGTGCTATTTTATCGCATATGAATCTGACATATCTGCCCTGAATTATCTTCGGGCGCTGTTAAACGGCTGGGAAGGCGAAGCGAAAAGGGAAGAGCTTCGAGAGATCTTTATGCAGGCACCTGTACATAAAAGCGGCGGTTCCTTTGGTATGCTTGAAGGAAGCTCTTCACACTCTGAAAGAGAAGAAAACAGGCTGGACAGCAATACGGTTTTATTGCTCAGGTTTTTAGACGGGCAGTTTGCGGATGTACTGGACAAAGGATTGAACAAATCAGAAGCATTAGGCTGGACGGGAACTTTTATGAAGCAGGGAATGGCATTGTATCTGCTCTATCTGTATGAAGGGCAATGGAATGGGAAGGGAATCAGCGCTATGGCGGAGATTGCCAGACGTGCAATGGGATTTTCAGCAGAGGAATATCAAAAGGGCATCTGCGGGCTTGAGGAAATGAGCGAAAAGGATCTGTTTTGCCAATTGTTTGTAAAATGGAAGTCCATGGTGCAAATGGAAGCTGATATTAGAAACCGTGCAGGAAAAAGAATCACAGAACTGATGGAAAAGCGGACAGAAGGAATTATGAATGCAAACCGCAGAAATTATTATGGGGAATGTGCAGCGTATATTGCCGCCTTGGGCGAGGTACGGGAATCCATGGGAGAGCTGGGCGCAAAACAAAGTCTGATGACATCGTACAAGAATGTGTATCCGCGAAGGAGTGCATTTCGGGAGGAAATGAGGAGGTTTGGCTGGAGAGACTTCAAGTGACTGCAAGCAGTCACTTGGCGGCTCCCGTCAGGTCTTTGACCTGTTCAAAAATGGCTCCTGCCAGCTTCTCATGACCCAGGGCAGAGAGGTGGACATAATCCCTTCCCAATTCCCCCACAACATCTCCGGCATTCAGGAAGCCCCAGCCATGCCTGTCTGCCGCAGCCTGATAAAGGGCTGGCAGCCTTCTGCTTTTTTCGGCGGAGGTCCTGTCGTAGATGCCTGCAAATTCTCCCTCCTCTACCTGCTCTCCCACAGGAGCCGGAGCCACAATTAGAATGTCCGGAGTCTTTTGGCCGCATTCCCGGCTGATGCGCTCTGTTAAAACACCCAGCCGCTCCATGCCCCGGGCAATCTCCTCTGCCGGAGCATGGAACAAGGGCCGCACATCATTGGTGCCCAGCATAAAAATCACAAGCTCCACCGGCATGGCGCTTTCCAGACAGATCGGATAATATTTCAGCCCGTTTTTTCCGTCATCCACCGGATCGTCAAACGAGATGGTTCTGCCGCACAGCCCCTGTGCCAGCACCCGGCAGCCTTCGCCGAAAAGGGCCTCCAGCCTGCTGGTCCAGCGCACCGCGTAGGGATACCGCAGATCCGCCAGAGAGGTACAGTCCGGATTGTGCCCCCAGGTATTTGAATCACCATAACATAATATTTGTTTCATACATTCCTCCTTATAATTTTTCATAGGGAATTTCATGATTAAAATTTTATCATATTTTTCCGGCAGCTGCATTAGATATTTCGGACCATTTATATAAAAAAATTGACATTCCCCCTGGAATTCGATAAAATCTATCCATAACACGTGGGGAAATAGCGGTTGCGTGCATCCAGGCCTAAATTAAAAATAACAAAACAAGAACTTGTGTTCGATTGGCAAATGTGATATGATATATTACAGGAATAAAGTTAAGGAGCAATCTTATGGAAAAAGTAGATAAGCCAGCTGCAGATATGGACCAGGTAATCAATCGGCTTTTTGAAGGCGATTGCCTTGAGTATATGAACGAAATACCGGATGGAAGCGTAGATATGATTCTATGCGACCTGCCCTATGGAATGACACAAAATGAATGGGATTGCTATATTTCTCTGGATGAACTGTGGAAGCAGTACAATCGAATTATCAAACCCAATGGGGCAATCGTATTAACCTCCAACGGTGTTTTTACAGCCAAGCTGATTTTAAGCCAACCGAATATATACAAATACAAGTGGGTTTGGGAGAAGTCAAAGCCAACGAATTTTCTGAATGCGAAGAAGCAGCCCCTTCGGAAGCATGAGGATGTGTGTGTATTTTACAAGAAGCAGCCCACATATCATCCTCAGATGACACAGGGGGAGCCATATGACAAAGGAACCAGGAAGAATCAATTGTGCGGGAATTACGGTGATTTTGACCCGGTTCATGTGGCAAGCGAGGGGGAGCGTTATCCCACAGATATCATATATGTCAAGACTGCCGAATGTGAAGGGGCGGTGCTGCATCCAACTCAAAAGCCAATCGAATTGGGAAGATACATGATACGAACCTATACGAATCCCGGGGACGTTGTATTGGATAATACCTTTGGAAGCGGATCGTTTTTAGTTGCTGCGTTGATGGAAGGAAGGAATTTTATCGGCATTGAGAAAAACGAAAATGTCGCATTATTTAAAAGAGAAGAAATTGATTATATTGACGTTGCAAAGAGAAGATTATTTTTGGCCTGGGAGCAGCTGGATAAAAAGACGCGCAAATATATCAAGGAGCAAAATCTGATTTCCGAATTTAAGGAGCGGTAGATGGAATGCCGGAATGCCGGAATCACGCAATCAGCAGAAGCCAAGAAATCTGATTTCTGAATTTGAGGAGCAGTAGATGGGGACAATTGTCAGACGGAATGAGAGAAGCTGGGCGATTGTTATTATTTCAGAGATAAGAGCAATGCTCAAGGGAATGAATCTGAAGATGAAAAGCGCAGGTGGAGAAAGCACGCTCTCCGTGAATAAGAAGAGCATGTTTCCGGATGTTTTGCTATATGAAGATGAGGCACAGAACAGGATCCTGCAGGGCTGGGAGCTGAAGATGCCGGATGTGCTGATCACGGATGAAGTATTGATCCGGGATGCCGCCAGAAAGGCACTTGCGCTGGATTTGAACAGCTTTGTGATTTGGAATTTTACATATGGGAAGCTCTACATCAGGAATGAAAACGGCGATTTTGAGGAGGCAAGGGTATGGAGCGGGACAAGCCATATAAGAAATCGTGAGGATGTGGCTGCATACAAAGCAGAGTGGCTGCCAATTATAAAGGATATCGTTATAACGGTAAATGAATTCCTGATAAACGGATCCATTTCAGCGTCAGCAATCGGAGCAACCATATCGGACGGGCTTATGACGGCGATCATCCAGAGGAATAAGGACCTGGTTGCCGAATACCTTATTTCAGAGGCGGGCAGCAATATGGCAATGGAGAGCCGGCTGAAGGTGTGGTGGAATGCATTTCATGAAGAGTATGACAAAGATGAGAAGGATATGTACTCTGCGTATGCAAAATCGATTTTATTGAACTGGATCAATAGAATCATGTTTGCAAACACAATAAAAAAGTACCATAATTGTGCCTATAGGATCAACCGCATTGACAGTATGTCAACACCGTCAGACGGCAATGCAATCATAGATGAGATTGTGGAGCAGGGGGATTTCTATAATGTATTTAAAAGCCTGGAATACAATGAGCTTGTGCCGGAGGACACCTGGATCGACATTGTGGATTACAATCAATTCCTGGTGGAGAATAAGATAGAACGAATTGATCAGACCCTTTTACAGGAAATACTTGAAAAGACCGTTCACACAGCGAAGAGAGAAATAAGAGGACAATATGCCACACCCTATGCTTTGGCAGATTTGCTTTGCCAGATAACCATTCATAATTGGAATGAGGAATGCGCAGATTTATGTGCAGGAACAGGTACAATTGCGCGGGCAATCATTCAGAATAAAACAAAAAGGCTCCGCAATTCGGAGGCTGCATTTACCACCACGTGGATAGCGGACAAGTATGCATATCCATTGCAGATTGCCAATATTGCAGTAACGAATATGGAGGCCTTGAATATTCCGCTGAACATATTTCAATCCAATGTATTTGCTGTAAGGAGCAGAGATAAAATACAAATAAAAAGTCCGATAGATGGGACCGGAATCGAAAAGGAAATTCCAAAATTCGGAGCGATTGTTTCGAACCTGCCATTTGTTGAGTACAATAAAATAGCTGCAGATGAGATCCAATATGTGAGTGCCTGTCGCCAGCAGATCAAGGACCATACAGGGATAACATTTACCCAGGGCAAGACGGATCTGTATAATTATCTTCCGTTTAAATTGCATGAATTATTGGAAGAGGGCAAAAGGCTGGGAATTATCTTATCGAACTCATGGCTCGGTACAGAGATCGGTAAGCGATTTTTTGACGCATTGCAGTATTACTATGAAATTCGTGCAGTGGTAATAAGTAATTGCGGGCGCTGGTTTCAGAATGCGGATGTGGTAGCAACCCTGCTGATCCTGCAGAAAAAAGAAATTATCAAACCGGATCAGAGCTCAAAAATAAACTTCTGGATGCTGCATAAGGACATAGAGCAGCTTACGGACAAGGAGAAAGAAACCATCGTAAGCAGTGTGGTACTGGAGGAGGAGCTTGACCGTACCGTGGCTTCTGTAAAGCAGTATTCGATTGAAATGATTCAGAGGATTACAGACAAGGGGATCACATTAAATGCGCTGTTCCACAATGTATCATGGGTTCCTAAGCTGGCCCAATGCCTCATTCCCATAGAAGTCTTTCTCACCGTAAAAAGAGGGGAGCGCAGGGGCTGGAACGATTTGTTTTATCCCTCCGAAAATAGTGGGATTGAGGAGGAATACCTGAAGCCAGTGCTTAAAAATCCGGCATTATTAAAATCATACACAGCACACACAGACATGGCTGCATTTTGCTGCCATAAATCAAAAGATGAATTGCAGCAATTGGGGCATACCGGGGCTTTCCGTTGGATCGAACGATTTGAGCATATCAAAAATGGAACAGGGAAATTATTGCCAGAAGCATTAAAACGTTCAGGAAGATTTTGGTATGAAATGGATGATGGGACAAAAGCTGACTTTGTGACAGCGATTAATCCGGATAAACGCTTATTTGTCTCAAAGTTCGATGAGAGTACATTCGTTGATCAACGTTTTACAAGAATGCTGATGAAGGAAACAGCCATATCAAAGGAACTATTGCATGCACTGCTGAATTCATTATTTGGTATGTTTGCAATGGAAGCAATCGGCTTTGGCCGGGGATTGGGCGTGCTGGATGCCAGCAGCACAAAGCTGAAGAACATGTATATGATAAATCCTCAGATGATCTCAGATACAGATGCGCTGGAGATTGTGGAATTGTTTGACCGCATCAAAAATCGCAATGTTATGGACACAGAAGATGAGTTAAAGGATAGAGATCGGGAACGATTTGACCGCAAGATATTGAGGGCAATCGGTCATGAGGAGCTATATGATCCAATCAGGGAATCCTTGCTGTCCATGCAGTATACGCGGCATACTGTGAGATAGGTATATGAATCTGTGAGATAGATAGGAGAACTGCGCGGTCGCCTTAAGGCCATCGCGCAGAGCGCATTCTTTTTTTCAAATATTCAGCTATTCGGAATCTTCAGCACCTGCCCAATCTGCAGCAGATCGCTGCTCAAGCCATTTAAATTCATGATTGCATTGACTGTGGTGCCAAATCTTTGGGACAGCTGCCAGAGGGTATCTCCCGGTCGGACTGTATACTCAAAATACGACCCACCAGACGAATCCGCTGCCGGAATCCTCAGCACCTGCCCAATCTGCAGCAAATCGCTGGTCAGTCCGTTCAGACGCATGATTGCGTCAACCGTGGTGCCAAATCTTTGGGACAGCTGCCAAAGGGTATCTCCGGGGCGGACAACATATTCGATTACGCCATCATCGACATCAGGCGGAATCACATTTTCTATGCCCTGGTAGGTATCATACAGTGCCTGCCATGTGAGGGGGCCCACAATACCGTCGGATGCAAGACCTGCTGTACGCTGAAATGCCATAACCGACTGCTGGGTTTCTCTTCCGAAAATGCCGTCCTGTCCAGGAGCCGGAACCGAGGAATCAAAGTCAGCTGCCACATTCAAAAGATACTGCAGGGTAATGACATCCTGCCCCGACGATCCAAGGCGCAGGACAGAGTCAGGCGGAATCGTACCAATTCCCAGGGAAGACCCCTCACTGTCCAGCTCGGCCAGCCTGGTTACAGCGGTATACAGATAGGAAAGCTTATTCCAGGTGGATTTTCCGACAATGCCGTCAGAGAGCAGATTAAAGATGCTCTGAAATTTGGCAACCGCTGCCCGTGTGCTCTCTCCGAATACACCCTTTTTATCGGTAATGGAGGGAATTGCAGGATAATTGCGCCGGATTCTTTCCAAATAAGTCTGAATGGTCTCTACATCAAGGCCCGTGCTTCCTACCTTAAGAGCAGTGCCCGGATAGGAGGTCAGCACACCGGTAACAATGTTTGTTTCTGCAATCTCAATATCCTTGGGATAATAGGAACGCAGAATCTGCAGGGGAGAGAGGCCCTGATTTGCCAGGGTAACGGTTCCCCACTGGGACAAGCCTCCGCAGGTGGATGTAGTACCGTTGCAGAAGGAGGTAAAATAAGGCGCATTCTGCCACTGCCTCCGGACATATTCATTAAAGATTTGGTCAACAATCCGGTTGATGGATTCATACGTATTTCGTCCATTTATGAAATATTGATCATAGGCCGTGCTGTTTGTGATATCAAAGCTGTAGCCGCGGCTCCTGTACCACTCGGTAAATACTCTGTTCAGTGCAAAGGTGATAATAGCATAAATATTTGCCCGCAGGGAAGCCTCCGGCCAGGTAGGATAAATTTCGCTGCTGGCAACATTTTTGATATAATCGGAAAAGGATACCTGGACATTTGATGCAGCTGCGTCAGGACGCCCCAGGTGTACGGTAATGGGATTGGGAATAACCACCTGACGGAGAACCCGGGACTCTGCAGCAGGCCCTTCCTGATAACGATTCTCTGTCATAGAGGCCGCAGGCATGCCGATTGAAATCTCCGTCACAGAAGGGGTGCGCTGGCTTCTCTGCAATGGAACAAATTCAATGGTCTGAATGGCTGTCTCTCCATCCAGAATCGGAATACCGATAATATGAACGGAATGAAAGCCTTCCGCAAGTGCAAACACATCATAGCTGGTAAAGGGTGTTCCGGAAAAATTCGGATCCAGGGACAGGGTTTTGTCCAAAGTCTCCAGAGCAATCCGCTCAGTTTCTCCGCTTTCATCTGTTTTTACATAATAAGTATGTTTCTCCTGCTGATCCATGATCCAGATCTGTACCCACTTGAGGGGAAGCGCGTTGTGGGCTGCCCGCGCCTGTATGATGAGATAACCGGTAGCCATAAAAGATAGATTCCTCCTTCAAATCATTTTGGGAAATATTCCGGGTTCCGAACCTAAGAGCATAAGTTTCTCCACAGTCACAAATCAGAATACAATTTGTTCAATTTGCCAATATCAGTTCAGAAAAGCCCTATTTGCCCTAACATCATCATATATTATAGATATGATAAAAAGGCCGTTAGGGTTCCTTGTGAGAAAACATTTCGCAGCTCTGGAAAAAGAATTGTGCAGGAACAACTGCTATGGTAAAATAAGAACAGAAATGAATGGCAAAGCACATGATAAAAGAGAAGGGGGCACTGCATGATACATCCGGATAAGATCCAGGAAGCGGCCAGGAAAAAAGAAAACGAGAATTTCAGGTTTCGCAGTTACCTGAAGAAATACGGAAAAGAGGAAGAGATTGACCGCCAGTTTCTGCGGCTGCATAAGGAGCTGTTTGCAGACTATGACTGCAGCAAATGCAGAAATTGCTGTAAGATGTACCGGGGCTGCATTCCTAAGGAGGATATTGAGAAGGATGCCGGACATCTGGGGATTACGTCAGAGCAGTTTATCGACTTTTTCCTGATAGAGGAAAGGGCTGCAGACAGGTATCAGACAAAGCATATGCCCTGTGATTTCCTCCGGAAGGACGGAGACTGCCGCCTGGGGGAGTGCAGGCCGGAAGCCTGCAGAAAATTTCCCTATACAGATCAGCCGAAGCGTCTGTGGAATATGCTGAGTATGCTGGACGCGGCAACGGTCTGCCCTGTTGTGTATGAGATCTTTGAGCGGATTAAGGCAGAATACAAGGAGAGAAGAAGGCGCCAACGGAATAAGATATATGCGTTGATGGAAGGAAAGCCATGAAATAGAAAAAGCATTATGATATATGTATAAGGGGGCAAGCTATGTCTTATTTTGAGTATAAAAAATCTGGTGAAGATGTCGAATATTACGAAATTTTAGAAATGCTCATGGAACGTTGGGAGTTTGAAATCGTTGAATTTAAAGAAGCTAAGGGGGGCTATGATACAGATAAAATCGGAAGATATTTTTCTGCAATTAGTAATGAAGCAAATCTGCGTCAGCAACAGTACGGATGGCTTATTTTTGGAATTGGAGAACAGAATAAGACAAAGCAGGTGGTGGGATCCTCGTTTAAAAAGGGTGATAAAAGTTTGCTTGAGCGCTTTAAATATGAGATTTCTCAAAATACAGCCAATGGAATGACATTTTACGATATTATTGAAATATTCCCGATTGTAAATGACAAAGAATTCCGAGTGCTAATGTTTAAAATTCCAGCGGCAGCGACGGGCATTCCGACAGACTGGAAAACAAATTATTATGAACGAGCGGGAGAAAGCCTTGTTGCATTGAAGCAGTATAAAATAGATATAATTCGTTCACAGGAACGAAAGGATTGGTCAAAGCAGGTATTAGAAAAGGCAACGATAGAGCATTTGGATAAAGCTGCAATCAATTTGGCTAGAGAAAAATACAAAGAAAAAATGAATCAGGAACATATTTCAAAAGAAGTGGATGCTATGAGTGATGAACAGTTCCTTACAAAGGTTAAGCTCATAATAGATGGCAAAATTACACATACAGGAATGCTTTTATTGGGGAATTCTGATTATGACTATATGTTTCAAACAGCGCCGAGTATTATGTGGAGACTATATAGTGCAGATGGATCAGACAAAGACTATGCGATTTTTAAAATTCCATTTATTAATGTGGCAGATAAAGTATTTGCAAAGGTGAGGAATCTGACATATAGGTATATGCCAAATCAATTGACCTTGTTTCCGATGGAAACAGAACAGTATAATAGCTGGCTCATTCGAGAACTTCTTAACAATTGTATTGCCCATTCGAACTATCAATTGGGCGGGAGGATTTATGTAAATGAATTTGAGGATAAAATTAAGTTTACCAATCCAGGCGACTTTATTCCTCAAAAAATTGAGAATGTGTTGGAAGTAAGTTATAGTCCACCATTTTATAGGAATAAACTTTTAGCGGATTCTATGGTGGCGTTTCATATGATTGATACGGCGACATTAGGAATTCGCCGTGCATATAATATTCAAAAAGCAAAGTATTTTCCGCTGCCGGATTACAATGTTTCTTCTGGAACACAGGTTGAAGTAACAGTATATGGAAAAAGTATGAATGAAAACTATATGCACATATTATTTGATCATCAGGATTTGGACTTGCAGACAGTATTTTTACTTGATCGTGTTCAGAAGGGATTAACAATAGAAAAAGATGATGTAGACAAATTGCGGTCTATGAAATTAATAGAAGGCAGGCTGTCAAGTTTATATTTATCAGCATCAGCAGCCAGAAGTATTGATGAAAGTACAAGTTATATTAAAAATAAGGGATTTGATGATAAATACTATAAGGATTTAATTGTAGAATATTTGAAACAATATGAAAAGGCAAAAAAGAAAGATATTCGCGAGCTGTTATGGGATAAGCTTCCGGATGCTTTATCAAATGCGCAAAAGGAACATAAAGTAAGCAACTTGCTGGCAGCACTAAAAAGAAATAGGATTATTGATACAGATTCACACAATCAGCAGCGTTCATCTTGGATATTGAAGCGATAGCTTGAATAAATTTATCCAAGAGTATTCAAGGTTTATTCAAGGTCTATTCAAGAATTATTTGTAAAAGAGAAGGGGGCACTGCATGATACATCCGGATAAGATCCAGGAAGCGGCCA
>CAJUQB010000043.1:0-14303 GCA_910588285.1 uncultured Lachnospiraceae bacterium | reverse complement strand
TGTGGAATATGCTGAGTATGCTGGACGCGGCAACGGTCTGCCCTGTTGTGTATGAAATCTTCGAGCGGATTAAGGCAGAATACAAGGAGAGAAGAAGGCGCCGGCGATCTAAAATCGAAGCTATTCCATCCACTGATAGGAAAGCATCAGGTACATCCGCGTCTCCCAGTCAGTGAGATCCAGCCCGGTAAGCTGTTCAATGTGCTCCATCCGCTTTATGAAGGTGGTGCGGTGCACATACATCCGGCCGGCGGCCCGGGACATATTGTAGCGGCTGTCCAGAAATGTATACAGAGACCGGTATAGCTCCGTACCGTGCTGCTCGTCATATTCCGCCAGAAGGACGAGGGCAGGATGGCACAGGGATTTTGCCGGAAGCTCTGCCAGGCATTGCTCCTGCAGATAATCCAGAGCATAACGGTCGAAGAAATAATACCACAAATGAGGCGCATTGCGCAGGCCCAGGGTGATGGCGATCTGGGCCTGACGGTAAGCAGGCTCCAGGCAGGAGCTATCCCGAAAGCTCCTGCTGATGCCCGCAATCAGCAGATTATCCCGGATAAAATAAGCCAGCTGCTGTTCAAAATCTCCGGGAATGTGATCCCAATTGATGAGAACGACAGCATTGCCGCTGTAGATGGCAGCAATAATCCAGGGCCAGCGGCTCTCCAGCTGGGGACACAGATAATCAGGATGAAGATTCTTTTCGTGGCGGTATGACGCTTGAAATGTCATAAGACGGCAGCTGTCTGCAATGGACCAGCCCTTCTGCTCCAGAGCCTTCCGCCAGTCGGAGGCTTTTACCGGCTCTCCGGCCAGGGCAGAGGGGACAAGGGTATGGAGCAGAAGGGGCTGCTCCTCCCGAAAGAAAAAGCTTCCCTCGTGCCGATACATCTGTTCCACATAGCCGCCCAGGCATTCCAGGATATATCTCAGATAGCTGTTCTGAATGAAATCCTGGGTGGGCATGGCAATGAGGCGCCCCACATAGGTATCGTCATAAAATATATTTCTTCCCATAAAGAGGTTCTCGTCTTCAAATTCAAAAACCCCTCTTTTTTCCTCCAGCAGCTCAAAGCCGGGCGTGCTCATGAGCTGGGCCACAGTCTGGGAAGCCACCCGCCCATTTTCCACAAGGGTGCGGATATAGCCCCGCTGCCGGGACTTTTCCATGGAATAGGCCACATAGGTGTAGGTATTGTCGATCAGGGAAACCGGTTCCTCCAGCAGATCGTCACAGCAGTCAATGAGAGCCTGATAGCTGTGGGAAGTCAGGCAGAGCTGTTCCAGAGCCTGGTGGTGCTCATAGATTGTCTCAAAAATATCATGAATGGCATTCAGGAGGGCAGGCCTGCGGTCAGTATAAACACAGATTATGGGACAGGAAAGGGCTGCCAGAAGCTGACTGCTGCATGGCGCATCCTCCTGCCAGTCAGGGGGAAGGATGCACAGGAGGATACAGCTTCTGTCAGGCAGGGAAGGAAGCACAGGCAGAGAAGGAAGCTCTGGCAGGCAATTTCCTGCGGCGCAGGCGGAGGACCCGGTTGAGGAGGTAGGGAGCTCCAGGAGGAAGAGGGTGTGCTCCTGGCTGCAGCCGGCATCCAGGTAACGGATGCTGTCCACCAGAACGGCAGAATCGTACTGGAAAAATGCTGTATGCCATTGCTGGCGGGACAGGAAATATCGCAAAATATCGCAGTTTACTTTCATGAGTGGGGCCTCCGGGCAATGATGATACTATAAAGTGTAGTATGAATACAACAAAATGTCAATAGAATACGGATTTACCGGGAGCAGGAAACCTGGTATGATAAAAAGAAAAACAGGAGGGAACTGATTATGACACAAAAAGAAGCGGTATTGGCTATGCTGCGGGGCGAGAAGGTGGATACCATTGTCAATGGCTGGGAGCCCTTCCAGATTGTTTTTGACGATCTTCTGATGCACACCTCGCCTGCAAGGCCCGGTGTGAAGATTGTGGATGCCTGGGGCGTTACCATGGACTGGTCCGATCCCACCCAGCCCGGTTCCATGCCGGTGGAGGATCCGGAGCTTCTGGCCTGCCCGGACGTGACGGAGTGGAAGAAGTATCTGACGCCGCCGGATGTGCGGAACATGGAGCTTGACTGGGGCTCTGCCTTTGGACAGAGGGCAGCGGCTGAGGCAGAGGGAAAGATTGCCCTGGCCTTTATGCCAGTGGGTGTATTTGAGCTTTGCCACAACATTCTCGGCTTTGAGGAAACCCTGGTGAACTTCCTGCTGGAGCCGGAATGCATGCACGAGCTGATTGATGCCATTTTTGATTATAAGATGGCCTGTATTGAGCGGCTGGCAGAGGGCTGGCATCCGGAGGGAATCCTGTTCCACGACGACTGGGGCTCCAAGGACAGTCTGCTCATGCAGCCGGAGGTATGGCGGGAGTTTTTCAAGCCGGGGTACACGAAGCTCTATGAATATGCCCACCAGCAGGGGATTTTCATCATGCACCATTCCGACAGCAATAATGAGCTGATCGTGAAGGACATGGAGGAGATGGGGGTGGATATCTGGCAGGGAGCCCTTCCCCAGTGCGACCTGGCAGGGCTTCAGAAGGAGCTTCCGGGTAAAATGCTGTTTATGGGAGGTCTGGATGCAGCGGTGATCGACCACAAGGATATTGATCCGGAGATTGTACGGAAGGAAGTGTTCCGGGCCTGTGAGGAGTATCTGCCAGGCGGGAAATTCATCCCCTGCATTACCTACGGCGCGCCCAATGCAATCTTTGAGGGTGTGGATGAAGCGATAGCAGCGGCAGTTCGGGAGCTGAATGAGAAAAGATAGATGGAAGAGCGGCAGTTTTGGAGCTGAATGAGAAAAGATAACGTAAGGTATGACGGCCTTGCCTGCAGATGTGCAGGCAGGGCCGTTTGGCTTTCTAGAACGGATTCCGGAATTCCAGCTTCACCTCATCGCCGCAGCGCTGAATAGTCTGAAACTTGCCATTCAGGAGGAGGTTGGTATAGGTATAATCCACACGCTTATGCATCCCTCTTGTTTCCTTCCGGTTTCTGGCCATAATCATCAAAGCTTCGCCTACGTCCATCAGGTCAAAGGTTTCCAGGACACGCATGAATTCATGAGAGTTGGCAGCATACAGATGCTTTCGGGCTTCCTCCTTCAGGGTTGCCAAATAGTGTAAACCGGCATTGAACAAAGATTCTGACCTGACATTAGGTCCGGCATAATCATTCATGATATTCTGGAGGGTTGCTGCAGGTTCCTTCCAATATGCCCCGGATTCCCGATCCAGGATCTCACTGTAGAAGGCAATCTTTTCCGCAACCAGGGGATGGTGCTCTACGGAAACCTCGTCTACTGTTTTTACATAATCGGCAGCAGATTCTCCGGCAACCATGCCCATGATAACGGCACCAGCCAGACTGCCCTTCACATTTCCGACGCTGCCGGCAGCAAAGATTCCAGGTATATTCGACATGGCATGGGTATCAATATCAACGCCCTGGGAGCCGATGCCAATGTTGTAGGAGCCAAATTCGATCATTTCATCCCGCAGACTCACACCTCGCTGTGCAAGCTGGTCGGTGATAGAATCAATGCCCTCGCTTACCATGGCAGTATGGAGCATGTAATCCAAATCTTCCTCTGTTGTCTGAGTGCAGTTCATATAAGTAGGACCCTGGCCGATCTGCATGCGCTCCCGATAAGAGCCTGGCCAGATATCCGACGCGATATCTCCGTTTTCCCGGGAAGGCTTATCCTGATAAGGCGTAATGCAGGTGCCTGTAATATCGCTGGTCAGGCCGATCCAGGTGCCTTTGCCGCCCCGGGCAAAGTAGCGGGGACCTGCATGGCCGGCAGCCATGTCCAGGTTGGCAAGCTTTACGCCGGCCCGGAGGGCCATTGCGTGTCCGGCTCCCGTGTTGGCAGGGCAGCCGCAGTCGTTAAACATATACTGGGGTGTAATGCCCGGGTACAGTCGGGAAGCGCCTCCCGCTGCAAGCAGTACTGCCTTTGCCTGGAAGATCACAACCTCCGGTTCCGTGTCTGAAATATCGATGCCGATTGCACCCACTACGCGGCCCTGATCCAGGAGGAGTTCATTGATTACCGTCTTGTTCATAATCCGGGCGCCCTTGGCTTTTGCTTCCTTTGTCAATGCCATTTTCTGGTTGGTGCCGTCGTATTTCAGATGGTATCTCTGATTTCCGGGTACTGAATGCCCTTCAAAATTCCACTTTCCGGTAGGTCTCATGTTAATGCCGATGGCCTCCCACTTTTTAACGACCTCAAAGCTTCGGGAAACCCATAGCCGGAGCATTGTGGGATCCTGAAAAGGCCCGCCGTCCATGGTCATATCAATCTGGCGGATAACCAGATCAAAATCATCGCCATGGCATTCCGGAATATAACATGCAAAATGATCGTTGCCGTTGGCTCCGCTTCCGGAACGGCGTGTGTCGGCCTTTTCCGCAATGATGACATCAATATTTTTTTCACCGGCTGCAATTGCCGCCTGCATGCCGGCAGAGCCGCCGCCTACAATGAGGAAATCCGTTTTTACAATTTCTTTTCTTACTTTAATCGCCATGTTATTTTCCTCCTGTTGGTTTCATATTTAACATTAAGTGGGATAAGGGATATCGCATAGTAATTGCGCCGCTTTTGCAGTCCTTTTCACAGGCCCGGCAGTGCCAGCACTCGTCCGGATATTTCACCACAGCTTCCGCATGTTCCATTTTGATTACATCCACAGGACAGATCTGTGCACAGTAGCCGCAGGATACGCACTTTTTCTTATTGATAATGGGTGGCATAAATGGTTCCTCCTTATTTTTTATGATATATGTGATAAAGCTAGCCCTTCACAGCGCCTGCCGTAATACCACGGACGAAATATTCTTGGAAGAAGGGATACGCTATAATAATGGGGATAGCACCGATGACAGCTGCAGCCATCCGGGCTGTTTCGGTGGGAAGAGATGCACCGCCTGATCCCTGCATCAAATATTGAGAGCTTTCGTTGATGGCATTTAGGATGCTTTGGATGCTGTAGAGCTTCTGATCATCCACATAGTACATAGCGTTCTGCCAGTCGTTCCAGTAATTTACGCCTACCAGAAGGGCAAGGGTAGCGATAATGGGCTTTGACAATGGCATTACAATCCGAAGGAAGATGCCAAACTCGGAGGTGCCGTCGATTCTGGCGGCCTCCACCAGCTCCTCCGGAATATTGGAGTGAAAATAATTCTTTACCATGATGATGAAAAATGCATTTGTCAACAGGTTCGGTATGATCAGGGCCCAGAGCGTATTTTTGATATGAAACACCTGGGAATACATAATATATGTTGAAACAATACCGCCGTTAAACAGCATGGTAAAAATGATAATAAAATTAAATAATTTCCCGCATGGAAGCTTTGGCCGGGAAAGCATATAGGCCAGCATCATTGTAATGACCAGACAAAGCAGCACGCCAATCACAGTGACAGCGATCGTAACCAGATATCCTCTGCCAAAGATCTGCCACTTTTGTAGAAGAAACTGGTAGGCACTCAAAGACCATTTTTTTGGGATAAAGGAATAACCATTCTTTACTGCGTAGCTTTCCTCAGATAAGGAGGCGGTGACCAGCAGCCAGAAAGGTGCGATACAAAGAATCGAACCGAAAATCAGGAATGCATGGGATAATGCTAAAAATTTCTTATGACCTTTCATCTTATTTTACCTCCATTAGAACAAAGCGTCTTCCGAACTTGATTTTCGGATAACGTAGTTGAAGATGATAATTGTAACGAAGCAGACGATGGACTGATAAAAAGCTGCCGCAGAGGATAAGCCGATATTACCGTCTTGCAACAACGCCCGGAACACATAAGTGTCAATGGTATCCGTCACACTGTATAAAAGCCCCTGATTTCTCGGAATCTGATAAAACAGGCCAAAATCTGACCGGAAAATATTTCCCACAGACATGGTGGCAACCATAATAGTGGTAGGCTTCAATAAGGGCAGGGTAACATAACGAATCTGCTTCCATTTGGAGGCTCCGTCCAGCTCTGCAGCCTCGTAATATGTATCATCAATCCCAACAAGGGTAGCCAGGAATAGAATACTTCCATATCCCACCTGCCGCCATAGGTAAACGAAGGTAAGGATAAAGGGCCAATATTGTTTTGACATATAAAATGTGACGGGCGGTTTCCCTAATGCCCCCAGCAAGCTGTTGATAAGACCTGTGCGGTCGCCTAAGAATGCGTAAGCCAGGTAAGAAACAACAACCATGGACATCAGGTAGGGCAGCAGGATAACAGTCTGGTAAAATTTTTTTGATCTCTTGGTTCGTACCTCATTGAGAAAGATCGCCACTGCAATCCCAAGGATAATCTTTAGTATAATAAATGCAACATTGTAGGCCAGCGTGTTTCGGGTGATAATCCAGGCGGCGTCGGTTTTGAAGAGATATTCAAAATTTTTAAATCCGCACCATTCACTCCCGGTGATTCCCAGAGAATAATTGTAATTCTTAAATGCGATCACCAGTCCATACAGGGGAACGTAATTGTTAATGATCAGGTAGATCAGACCTGGCAGTCCCATCAGGATAATGGGGGCCCATTTTTTATATTGCCAGTTGCTTTTTTTCCTGCCAACACTTTTTCCTTGCATTGGATTGTCCTCCTTTATTTTTAAATACGGAGACATTTCTTTTGAAACATCTCCGTATCTTTATAAAAACCGATTAGTTCTGTGCTGCCAGCCAGTCGTTCAGCTGTTTCTGGTTTTCCTCGATAATCTTATCAATGCCGGCTGTTTTCAGCTCTGCCGTAAATTCCGGGATCATTTCCTCCGGATCCACGATACCGCATTCCAAAGCAGGCGCATATTTGTTGATAATAGCGGTTACAGCGGAGATTTCAGTTGATACATTAGTAGTATCGAAGGTGTAGCCAAGGTATTTGGAAGCTTTTGCGCTGCCGAAGGCAAATTTTGAAATCGTTTCGGCAAATTCATCTGTCAGAGGCTCTCTTACATAGATGTTCATGTTATCACAGGGAATACCAAGGAAGTTTCCATAACCACAGCTGCTGGGATCAACTCCTTCCGGATAACCAATAACATTGCTGCCCTCAGTGGTAACATAATGTACGCCTTCAATACCGAAGTTCATCAGGTTGATGAAATCCACATCGCTATAAAGCAGCTCCAGGAACTTGATTACCTTTTCCGGATTCTTGCAGGTTGTGGAGATGCCGTAGCTCATGGCAGTTACATTAGCGCTCTGAATTACAATGTCGCTGGTGGGGATCACGCCAAGTGTTTTGCCGGTGGTACGATTCAGATTGCCTTCGTTCATACCGGAACCGTGGTTGTTGAGAATACCAAAGACCATGCCCTGCTTTAAGGAATCTGTGGTGGTATAGCCGTTGCTGATGGAGTCTGGTACGCAGTATCCCTTTTCAAACCAATCTCTGTGCATTTTACATTTTTCCATATAGAGATCAGAGGAATAGAGATCTACGATGGTGTCGGAGGTATCGTCATTCATGATGACACCATAGGAGAAGAAGGACTTATCCCCCAGACAGTCAAAGGCATAACCAGTGGAGGTAGCTTCTGCCTTGCATCCGTCGCCCAGAGAGATCGCATATGCGTCCATCCCGCTTTCTTTGACCTGGGAAAAGAGCGCCTCCCAGTCCTCGGCTGTCTCAAGCTTTTCGGGAAGCTGGATATTGTATTGCTCCGCCAGCTCCTTGTCATAATAGAAGGCTGTTTCAATACCGGCTGCAGTTACACCGGGCAGTGCATAGATCTCTCCGTTGTATTTGCAGGCATCGATTACACCTTCTGTTGCTTTGGTGAGAATTTCGGAATTCTCAACGTATTCTGTAATTGGCATCAGGGAACCTTCCGCAGCCAGCTTGGCCGGATAAGTGGTCAGACCGGTGCAGACAAGATCCATCTGCTCGCCGCCGGAGATCATCAGTCCCAGTTTCGTTGCCATTTCACCGATGGGAACTGTTAAGAATTCAACCTCCACCCCGATTTCCGGAATGGTACGTTCATTGATCTTATCCTGCACCATTTTGATATCAGGATCATCAAAACCATAATTAACAATTTCCATTACCATGTGATAAACATCCCCAGAAGCCTCTGAATTATCAGAATCAGCAGGATTCCCCTGGGAAGCCTCTGAATTGTCAGCCTCCACTGTGTTTCCGCCTGCCGGATCACTGCTGCCGCTGTCACCGCAGCCCCCCAGCAGACCGGCTGTCATTCCCAGTGCCAATAGAATAGCAAGACTTTTCTTTTTCATAATTTGGTTCTCCTTCCTGTCTTGTGTTTATGATGTGCTTATTCTAACAATTATTATGAGACAAAAAAAGGAGAATAATGACATGGGTTTGGATTAAAATGACTATCCGTTATTTTTGTCCATCCGAAAACGCCGGGGGCTGCATCCTGTTTCCTTTTTGAATACTCTGGTAAAATAAGCATAATCTGAATACCCTACCATATTGGCGATCTCCTGGATAGGCAGATTCGTTTCCAGCAGTATCTTTTGAGCCATTTCCAGCCTTGTCTTTGTAATGTATTCCACAATGGACATGCCGCTTTTTTTCTTGAATATGCGCATGAGGTATTGAGGATTAAAGTGAAAGGCTTCGGCAATATCGGTAACGGTAATATTGTCCACCAAATGCTCCCGAATATATTTTTTTATTTCCAGCTCTACGTCGCGTTTTTCATAAGAAGATTTCCAGAGGGCTTCCGGATTGTTCTTGTCCCAATCTTTTGCTGCGGTCATCTCTATCCCATTATCTGACAACTCCATTTTTCCGATCAGGTCTGACAGTACCCGGACAAACTCCTCATAATGGATGGGCTTTAGGATATAATCATAGCAGCGAAGCTGAATTGCCTTTCGCATGTAATCGAATTCCGGATGGCACGTCAGAAAAATGCAGTTAATCTGTTTATGGTTATTCCGGAACCATTCCAGAAGCTGAATGCCATTTCCGCCCGGCATTTCAATATCACAAATCATGATTTCGATTTTCTCGCGGTTGACAAATTCGATGGCCTCAGCCATTCCCCGGGCCTTAAACACTTTTCGGATCCCGCATTTTCTCCAGTCTATGTTTTTTTCCAGCGCATGAATCGTCCTTGGTTCATCATCCACAAGCAATACATTGTACATTTATAATTCCCCGCTTTCTTCTGGCTTTGTCTCTGTTGGTTTTATTGGGAGATAGATCTCAACGACGGCTCCACCGGATAATGCATTCCGGAATCGGATCGACTCGCACTGCTCATACAGAATATCCATACGTTCAATTACATTTTCGATGCCGACCCCCAGTCCTTCCTGATGCTCTCTTGTTTCCAAAAAATTATTTAACCGCTGCAGCGTTTCTTCGCCGTAGCCATTGCCGGTATCTGCAATCATTAATTTCAGCTGGCCTTCCTCAATGCTGGCCAAGACAAAAATATAAACGATATCCTTTGTGTGCAATGCGTATTTGATGCTGTTTTCCACAAAGGTCTGGATTACCAGAGGAGGAATCAGAATGCCGGCTGTCTCAATCTCCCATTCCACGATATATTCAAAGCTGTCCATGTAGCGTTCCTTCTGAATCGAAAGATAATTCTGCACATGATGCATTTCCAATTCCAAATCCAGGAAATTGACCCTTAAGTTCACAATATAACGGAAATACTCCGTCAAATGCAGAACCATTTTTTTGACCAGATCAAATTCTGTTACATCATAGGTATAGATAATGTTAAGGGCATTCAGAATGAAGTGTGGGCGAATCTGCTGACTGATATACTTTAGCTCAATCTGCTGCTCCCGAATCTTAGATTCATATAACTTGAAGCCTAATTCATTGATTTCATCCATCATTTCATTAAAGCGTATAATCAGGCGGTCGATTTCGTCATATTTTTTACTGGGCGGTATATGATTGATCCGGTAGTCCATATGACCCTCTCCGATAATTGTCATGGCATCATCCATGATTTTGATGGGGGTTGCGATTTTTTTCTGCAGCCAGGATACGATTGTAGGGACACAGATCAACGTGAGAATCAGTAAAATAAATATGATTCGAACAGCAACAGGAAAGGAAGCAATGATCTTTTGCCTGGGAATCAGGATGCCCATGTTGATAGAATGGTCTTTGTCCCGGGTTATTTCATGATAATAGGTCATATCTCCGATTTTGATGGAGCGGCTGTTTCTATCCCCATCCTGGATGATGAGGTTTGCGTCCGGCTCCTTAAGGGTATTGACATGCTGGCTGTCATAAAAATAAACCTCCCCCAGATAGGCTTTGTCTGCCAGCTGCAGATTCTGCTCCAGATCAGAAACCGGGATCCAGGCCGCGGCCTGGAGATTGCCTTGTTGATAAACATTAATTAAATAATAGCGATTATGGAGCTTCACAATTTCCCAGGAATTGAAGCTGCCGGTTTGGCTTTCAATCCGGTCCCGCAGATAGTCATGCATTTCAAAGTTGCTGATGCCTCGGAACATAAAGTGATTTATGTTTTTATAATACATCATAATGCCCTGAAGGTTTTGTTGGATGTCGACAGTAGTACGCATCCAATTTGCAGCCACGCTTTCAGCCACGGCATATTTGTTTCGGGATGTATGTGGCTGTATCTGTGACAATATTTTGTGTGCGTCATTGCTGTCCCAGTATTCCCAGAATGCTTTGTCAATCTGGCTCATCTGATATCCCAGCTGGTTCTGAGATATCTGAACAGAATTCAGATTGCTGTCCAGGATCTGGTTTGTCATATTGATGTATACAAAGAAGAAGGATACCAGGGAGACAACAGTAAAAAGCCCCATAACGGATAGGGGTAAAAGTATGATCTTTTTAACAATGGACTGAAACCTTTCCTGTTCCAAAAAATCAACCTCCTTAAAGCATGGGTGCAGAGTATAAGTATGGATTATAGCACATCTTATGGGCTTTGTAAAATGATTATGAGCTTGTCATTTTTGTCCTATTTCATGTCATGATCGTCCTGTTTTAAAAGGATAGATTGTGATAAAATATAAAAGGGGATTTTAACAATAATTTTTAAGGAGGTTCCCATGAAGCAGAATTACATATTACCGTTTTTATGGATGAAGGGCGAATCACGGGAGGTGATCGCAGAGGAGATTGACAAGATTGCAGAATGCGGCATTGGGGCTGTCTGCGTGGAATCACGTCCCCATCCGGATTTCGGAGGTCCCACATGGTGGGAGGACATGGCTTTTATCATCCGGGAATGCAAAAAAAGAGACATGAAGGTCTGGATTCTGGACGATGCCCATTTCCCCACCGGCTATGCCAACGGACTGATCAAGAGCAAATACCCGGAGCGGAAAAAGCATTACCTTCGGTATAATATGGTCCACGTGTGGGGGAAGCAGGGGAAGATGTCTGTGAATGTGAGGGCAATGATCCGGCCCCTGGTCAGCTTTCTGGATATCGGGAAGCCCATGGATTTGGAGGAGCGGGCCAACAACCAGCTGGTGGCCGTTGTGGCATATCCCCTGCGGGACGGTGATTGTCTGGAGGAACAGGGAGCCATTGACCTGACGGAGCTGGTTGAGGGGGATGTGCTGGAATATGAGTTTCCCCGGGACAATTACCGTGTTTTTGTGGTATACGATACCCGCACTGACGGCGGGAACCCGGATTACATTAACATGATGGATTTTGAATCCGTAAGCACCCAGATTGAAGCAGTGTATGAGCCCCATTATGAGCATTTCAAGGAAGAGTTCGGCAAGACCATTGCAGGATTCTTTTCCGACGAACCTCCCATTGGCAACATGAACGGCTTTGCCGGCGATACTCAGATTGGCAATCCGGAAATGCCCCTGCCCTGGAGCAGTACATTGAAGGAGCACTTTTCGGAAAAATTCGGGGAGAGCTGGAGGCTTCAGCTGCCCTACCTGTGGAATGAGACCGTGGAAATGGATCAATGCCCCCAGGCCCGCTATGGGTTTATGAACCTGGTGACAGAGCTGTACCGGGATAATTTCAGCCGGCAGCTGGGAGAATGGTGTGAAGAACATGGCGTGGAATACATTGGCCATATTGTGGAGGACGGAAACCTTCACCAGCGGCTGGGCAGCGGCATCGGCCACTTTTTCCGGGCCATGGAGGGACAGCATATGTCCGGGATTGATGTGATCAGCGATCAGGTCGCAGTGGGAGATGACGGGTATGTCAGAAGCGGCGCTATCCGTCGGGACGGCGGCTTTTTCCACTATGCCCTGGCCAAAATGGGGGCTTCTTCGGGACATCTGGATCCCAAGAAAAAGGGACGTACCATGTGTGAGCTCTTCGGAGCCTCGGGCTGGGAGACCGGGGTGCGGAATATGCGCTTTATCCTGGATCACCTTCTGGTGCGTGGGATCAATTACCTGGTGCCCCATGCCTTTTCCATGAGCGAGTATCCGGATCACGACTGTCCGCCCCATTTCTATGCCAGAGGGAAGAATCCCCAGTTCAAATATTTTGCAAAGCTGATGAAATATGCCAACCGCATGTGTCATCTTCTGCAGGGAGGCCGCCATCTGGCCAATGTGGCGGTGCTCTACCCCGGAGACTGCGAGTGGGGCGGAGCTGCCATGGAGCTTCAGGTTGTGGCTAGGGTACTGCAGCAGGCCCAGATTGAATTTGATGTGGTGTCAGCGGATATGCTGGCAGAGGCAGCGGAAATTTCAGAAGGGAAAGGGAACTTTACCATTAACGGCCAGAGCTTTTCCTGGCTGGTGATACCGGAGTGCGATGGGATACCGGCCAGTGCAGCCTCCTTTGCAAAGGGGCTCGCCGGGGAGCAGGTGCTCTTTGTGAACCGGAAGCCAAACCGGCTCCTAGGGCAGGAAAGGGCTGTTCGGAAGCAGCTGTCCGGGGAAGGAACCAGCCAGAAGGACCTGCCTGGGGAGACGGTATGTCTTGAGGAACTGGCGGCTTATCTTCGGGAACGCCAGGCGGAGCCGGTATTTTTACCGGAATCCTGGAAGGATCTGGTGTACTACCACTATCAGGGAGAGCAGGAGCTGTTCATGTTCCACAATGAGAGTGCTTTCGATCCCTTCCAAGGTGAGATTGCGCTGCCGCTTGTCCGGGGCGCCGTATTCTATGACGGAATGGAGGACGCCTGTTATGCCCTTCCTGTCCGTGAGGAATGTGGGCAAAAATTTGTAAGAATTGAGCTGGCGCCCTGTGCCTCCTGCGTGATTATTGACCGGGACAGCAGTGATCTGCCGGTTTATGAGATGCTGTCGGAGAAGCTTTCTGCCTGCGATGCCAATACCCGCCTGGAGGGATCCTGGAGCTATGCCCTTGCAACGGAAAAGCAGTTCCCCAGGACCACGGATGCCGGGGTGATGGAGAAGCTTGGGCCTGTGTCGGACTTCCTGCCCAAATTCTCCGGCCATGTATTTTATGAGAAGGCCTTTGATTTGCCGGATAAGCCCCAGCGGGCATACCTGGAATTTTCGGAGGTACATGAATGCCTGGAGCTGTATGTGAACAATGTGCGTATTGGCGACGCGTTATCCATGCCCTATGTCTTTGAGGTGACAGAGGCCCTGGCAGAGGGAACGAACCGGATTCGCGCCATTGTCACTTCCAATCCGGACCGGGATCAGGCCAATTACCCGGAGCATCCCTTTAAACTGGACTATCATGTGACAGAGCCGGTGGGATTGGGCGGCGAAGTGCGGCTGTATCGGAAAACAAGATAATAAAATCTGTTCTCACGGAATGCGCACAAGCTGCGCATTCCTGACCCAAGAGATGTAAGCTATTTTTACATTTCTTGTGACTGTAGCGGCAGGTGTGGGATGGAGCGGGCAAAACCCATTTACTGATGAGACGATACCTTGAATCGCTCGTAATACATGCTTGCCGTTTCCTCATTCAGCTGAAAACGGCGCTGCAGCTTCTCTAAGATACGTGCACCGGGAACCTGCTCCTCCAGATTGTCGAGGACAAAGGCTTCAATGCCTTCTGCCCGGCCTTCTGCCCGGCCCTCTGCCCGGCCTTCCAGGATGCCCTTTTCGCGGCCTTCCTTGATACCCTTCTCGCGGCCCTCCAGGATGCCCTTTTCGCGGCCCTCCTTGATACCCTTCTCGCGGCCCTCCAGGATGCCCTTTTCCAGGCCCTCCAAAATACCCTTTTCCAGGCCTTCCTTCAGACCTGCTTCCATGAAATACTCCGACCAGTTACACACGTTCTGCATCCTCCCTTCCAGCTCCTCTGTCATTATCATTC
>CAJUQB010000042.1 GCA_910588285.1 uncultured Lachnospiraceae bacterium | reverse complement strand
TAAGAACATTTAGGGGCTCTTAGATTCGGAACCCGGAGCACAAGAGGGATACAATTTGTGCCATTTGCCATGCACAAATTGCAAACGCCCCATTTGTCGGGCAACTCATATAATGCCAAACGCTCTGCATGGTCCAAAATCCCTCCAATGCCGAAACATCGGAGGGATCTCGCCGCACCTTTTGCATGCTTTCTCTAGCCTCTTCCCGCTCAGGAATGCCTTTTTATATTCTCCAACACCTCTTCCCCCTCAGGCATCACCCGAAGGGCCCCTTTGCGCGTCGTCACCAGGGAAGCCGCGCTGTTGGCAAAGGTCAGCATCTCTGTTAAGCCCTCTGCTGTCAGCTCCTCCAAGCCATGCTCCAGGACATAATGCAGCACACAGCCGCAGAAGGTATCCCCCGCGCCGGTAGTCTCAATGGTATTCTCCTGGAGGAAGGGGGCCACCTCCACCATCTCGTCTTTGTAATACGCCCGGCTGCCCTCCTTGCCCATGGAAACCAGAATCAGGGGAATCTGATACCTCTTCCGGATCCATTTTACACCCTCTGTGTAATCCTCCTGGCCGGTCAGCCACTGGATCTCATTGTCGGAAATCTTCAAAATATCACAATATCCAAGGCCATAGAGGATCTGCTCCCTGGCCTCCTCCAGGCTCTTCCAGAGGGGAGGCCTTAGGTTCGGGTCAAAGGAGATCACCGCGCCGGCCTCCCTGGCAAGCTTCAGGGCCTTTTTGGTAGCCTCCCGCACGCCCTCATGGGTCATGGACAGCGTCCCGAAATGGAAAATCCTCGAATCTGCAATGAGCTCTCCCGGAATCTCCTCCTCTGACAGCATCATGTCTGCCCCCGGATCCCGGTAAAAGGAAAAGTTCCGGTCCCCGTCCGCAAGGGTATGTACCAGAGCCAGGGTGGTATGCACCTCCTCATCCATGTAGAGGTAATCCGCCCGGATCCCCACCTCCTGGATCGCCGCCTTCAGCTGGACGCCAAAGGAATCATTGCCCACCTTGCCGATAAAGGCAGTGGCATGGCCCAGCTTTGCCAGCATGGCCAGCACATTACAAGGGGCTCCTCCCGGGTTGGCCTCAAACATGGGATTCCCCTGCTGGCTTGCCCCATTCTGGGTAAAATCAATCAACAGCTCTCCCAATGCCGTTACATCCACATTTTTCATCTTGTCTCCTCCATCTTAATCTATATATTATCCATTTATTGTCTATTTATTATCTATATATGCTGGATCACCTCTGTCACCAGAGCCTTGAACTGCACGGATACCCGGTCTGCCGTCTCCTGAACCTCTGCATGGCTTAAGGGCTTGTCCAGCATTCCGGCTGCCATATTGGTGACGCAGGAGATGCCGCAGATCTCCATCCCCATGTGTCGGGCTGCAATGGCCTCGCAGGCCGTGCTCATGCCCACGGCATCGCCGCCCCAGCCCCTGCACATCCGAATCTCTGCCGGGGACTCGTAGGAGGGCCCGGTCAGCTGTACATAAATGCCCTCCTTCAGACCAATTCCCAGCTTCTTCGCAGCCTCCCGCACCACATCTCCCATGCGTTTGCTGTAGATCTGGCTCATATCCGGAAACCGGACGCCCAGCTCTTCGATATTGGCCCCGATCAGAGGATTGGGGATCGCTGTTGCAATATGGTCCGTAATCAGCATAAAATCTCCGGGCTTATAGTCAAAATTGATGCCGCCGGAGGCATTGGTCAGGAGAAGCTTCCTGGCTCCCAGCATTCCCATCAGGCGGGTGGGAAGCACCACGTCGGTCATGGGGTAGCCTTCATAGTAGTGTACCCGGCCCTGCATGATTACCACCGGCACCTGCTCCACGTAGCCAAATACAAACCGCCCCTTGTGGCCCAGCACCGTGGAAACCGGAAAGCCCTCAATCTCATGGTAGTCGATGACCGTCTCTACCTGGATGCCATCCGCATAGTCTCCCAGGCCTGATCCTAAAATCAGTGCCGCCTCCGGCTGAAAATCCGTTTTCGCCCGAACGCTCTCCAGGCAGGTTGTTAATTTTTGATAAATTTCATTCATGTTATCTTCCTCCTTCACAGAATCTTTTATGGATAGAATTCTATCCTAATTTCTCTAAAATCGATCTTCCGATGGTTCCTTCTGGCATCTGCACCCCGAAATTCTCTGCCACCGTAGCCCCGATCACGCCGAAGCAATCCTCCTGCGCTAAGGGGCCGCCGTGTTTCATCCCCCTAGCATAGGCAATCAGCGGCACATACTCTCTGGTATGGTCTGTGCCGGTATAGGTGGGGTCATTCCCATGATCCGCTGTCAGCAGCAGCAGATCCTCCTCCCCAAGGGCATCCAGAAGCAGGCCCAGATTTTTGTCAAAGCGCTCAAGCTCCCCCGCATATCCGGCCACATCCCTGCGGTGTCCCCACAGGGCGTCAAAATCCACCAGGTTCACAAAGCACAGCCCCTGAAAATCCCTCCTGCAGATCTCAATGGTCTGCTCCATGCCATGAACCGAGCTGTTGGAGCGGTGGGTCTCGGTTATCCCCTCCCCGCAGAAAATATCGTTGATTTTACCCACTCCGATCACATCATACCCTGCGTCCTTGAGGGCATTCAGGGCCGTGGGGCCCGTAGGCTTTAGGGCATAATCGTGGCGATTGCTGGTACGTTTGAATTCCCCCTTATGCTTTCCCACATAGGGCCTGGCAATGACGCGTCCCACTCTCCAGTCATCCTTCATGGTGATCTCCCGGGCAATCTCGCAGCAGCGGTACAGATTCTCAAGGTCAAAGGTCTCCTCATTGCCGCAGATCTGCAGCACCGAATCTGCCGAGGTATAGACAATCATTGCCCCGGTGGCAATCTCCTCCTCCCCCAGCTCCTCAATGATGGCCGTGCCGCTGGCGCTCTTATTGCCAATCACACGCTTCCCGCACCGGGCCTCCAGCTCCTCAATCAGCTCCGGCGGAAAGCCGGTATCCGTAAAGGTCAAAAATGGCCTTTCTGTCAAAATTCCCATCATTTCCCAATGGCCGGTCATGGTGTCCTTGCCATTGCTGGCCTCCGCCAGCCGCAGATAACGTCCCCTGGGGCAATCTGCCCCCTCCATCTGCCCGCCGCTGTGGAGATTCAGCATCCCCAGCATCTTCAGGTTCGGAATGTCCAGGGTGCCCATCTGATCCAAGATATGGCCAAGGGTATCTACCCCCGAATCGCCAAACCGCTCTGCGTCCGGCATGGCCCCAATCCCCAGGGAATCCAGGACAATCACAAAAATTCTTCGATACTTCTTCATCGCACACCTCCTATGCCAGATTCCCAGGCCCAAAGCCCTGGGGCATAAGCTCCCTTAAGGTAAAAATCTCATACTGCTCCGTGCCAGTGGCCAGGATAATCTGAAAGATATCCGGATCGCAGAACTCCATCATCACCTGCCGGCACACCCCGCAGGGCGCCGCGTATTCTGTCAGGATCCCGTCCCTGCCGCCCACCACACAGATGGCCGAAAACTCCCGCTCCCCAACGCTGATTGCCTTAAAAAAGGCAGTCCGCTCCGCGCAGTTGGTGGGTGTGTAGGCTGCATTTTCAATGTTGCAGCCTGTGTAGAGCTTTCCTGACCTTGCCAGAAGAGCTGCCCCTACCCGGAACTTGGAATAGGGGGCATAGGAATATTGCAGCTGCCCTATGGCTTGCATAATCAGTTCCTTAATTTGTTCCTTCTCCATCCCGCTACCTCCATGATCATATTCTCCTGACGCCTCCTGCGCCACTGCCGCCGGCTCAATACCCTTCCGGCGCCTCTTGCTTCACCAGCTTCACAATACGGCTGGTTCCCAGGCGGTCTGCCCCCAGCTCTAAGAACCGCTCTGCATCTGCCAGGGAGGAGATCCCTCCGGCAGCCTTGATCTTCACCCCGGCTCCCACATGCTGTGCAAACAGCGCCACATCGTCAAAGGTGGCGCCGCCGCCGGAAAATCCGGTGGAGGTCTTGATATAATCCGCGCCGGCCGCTGTGACGATCCCGCACATCCGAACCTTCTCTTCCTCGGTCAGCAGGCAGGTCTCAATGATGACCTTCAGCACCCTGCTGCCGCACACGGACTTCAGCCTGCGAATCTCCTCCTCCACCCGGCCATAGTCCCGCTCCTTCAGCCAGCCGATATTGATTACCATATCAATCTCATCCGCCCCCCTGGCAATGGCATCTCTGGCCTCGAATTCCTTGGCCTCTGTAGTCATATACCCATTGGGAAAGCCGATCACCGTGCAGACTGCCACCCGGCCCTTGAGGTATTCCGCGGCCTGCTGCACAAAGCATGGTGGAATACACACGGATGCCGTATGGTAATTCACGGCATCCTGGCAGATCTGCCGGATCTCCTCCCAGACTGCTGTCTGCGTCAGCAGTGTATGATCCACATGCTGTAAGATCTCTTTTATTTCCATTCTGTTCCTCCTGTCATTCCAGCTGCCCGCGGACTGCTCCCTCCGTTCTTCCATCTGCCCGCGGTACGCTTCTTCCTGTCATTCCAGCTGCCCGCGGACTGTTCCTTCCGCTTCTTCCTTCGCCCTGTCCCCGCGAATCAGGTCACGGATGGCCTCGACAGCCACCTGAATGGCTGTATCCGTATCGTGAACCACCGGATTGGGCAGTCCAAGGCGTTCCCGCTCCTGGTTGGCAACCACAAGGAAGCAGGAGCCCACCCGCACGCCCAGGTAGCTTGCCACCACAAACAGCGCTGCTGATTCCATCTCCGAGGCCAGGCAGCCCAGCCGCTTCCAGGCCTCCCATTTATGCATCAGCTCGTAGCTTACCGGCTTTGTCTCCGGTTCATGCTGGCCGTAAAAGGAATCCTTGCACTGTACCACCCCGGTGTGGAAGGGATACCCCTTCTTACCTGCCGCTGCGGCCAGGGCATTGGTGACGGCCAGATCCGGCACTGCCGGAAATTCAATGGGCGCAAACTCCCTGCTGGTGCCCTCCATGCGGATTGCCCCTGTGGCAATCACCACATCCCCGCTCTTTACCTGTGTCTGCATACCGCCGCAGGTTCCGATCCGCACAAAGGTGTCTGCGCCGCACCGGCACAGCTCCTCCATGGCAATGGCTGCGGAGGGGCCGCCGATGCCGG
The DNA here is from genome assembly GCA_910588285.1 of uncultured Lachnospiraceae bacterium. Taxonomy (GTDB): domain Bacteria; phylum Bacillota; class Clostridia; order Lachnospirales; family Lachnospiraceae; genus 14-2. The sequence goes on along the minus strand of CAJUQB010000042.1, from coordinate 37,345 downwards.
TGGAGGTCACGCTGACCCGCTCGCCGCAAAGGATCCCCGTATAGGTGACATATTCCCGGTTATCCGCAATCAGCACCGGTTCCTCGAAATACTGTGCAATCTTCGCGCACCGCTTCGGGTCTCCGGGCAGGATCACATAACGCCCAACCTCCCCCTCCGCTACCTGGATATGATACTGCCTGCTGGCATCCTCCGAATAATTTTTCATAGGATCTCTCCTTTTCCCTGTCATAGTCTGTGATTCTTTACATGCTACAGCTATTATAGCACGATGATGCAAAAAACACACCACTGTTTTTTCATGTTTCCATATCTCCCCTCACTCCTGAATCATTTTCTCACGGAATGCGCAGCCTGTGCGCATTCCTGATCCATGAAATGTAACGAATCATTGCGCTTCCCGCCCCCGGCTGCCCGCGGCAAGCTCTTTCATCATGCGCGTGGACATCAGGCAGGTTTCTCCGTTGGCAAAATAGATGATCCGGTTTTTCGCATCCACTTCTTTTATATTCGCTTTATTAACCAGAAATGACCGGTGGCAGCGCACAAAGCTGTCATCCAGGACGCCGGACAGCTCCTTTATGGTGCCGGAAAATTCAATCTGCCGGTCTCTCCCATGAAGAATGACCTTATGGATATTGCTGGAGGTTTCAAAAAAGAAAATATCCTCATAATCCACAGCGATTTTCCGTCCGCCCACCTGGGCCGTATAGACCTTGTGTGTCCTGTTGGTCTGGAGGGTATAGCGTTCCATTGCACGCAGCAGGCATTCCCTGATTTTGACCTTGGCTTCCGCAGGATTGTCCTTTAATACAAAATCCATTGCCTCTACCCGGTACTGGAAGGTCATATAGCTTAATTCTGAATGGGCGGTGATGAATATGATGAAACCGCGGGGATCAAGCAGCCGGAGCTTCTGCGCAAGCTGCATTCCGTTCATGTCGCTGCCCAGGTCAATATCAAGGAAATAAATGCCTGTATTCTGGCTGGCCTTCACCTGCTCCAGCAGTGCGTAAGGGTCTTTGGTGTCAAACGCCAACCGCATATCCAGCTCCTCCATCAGCACAATATCCCCAATGATCTCCACAATCCTCTGCCGCTGTGAGTCCTGATCCTCGCACACAAAGATGTCCAGCATCGAATGTCACTCCTCTCTGTCCGTAAGCTCCATGTGCTGCCGGAAGCACCCGCCTTCCATGGCTGTTTCCAGCAGCACATTGTCATAGGAGCCGATGATTTTCTGGGCATTGGAAAGCCCGATTCCCTGATGTCCCGCCTTTGTGCTGAAGCCCTTCTGCCTGCACCTGTGCAGCGCAATGCCCTGATCCAAAAAACGGTTGCTTATGGTAATTGACACACCTGCTTCATTTCGAATAATATGTAAGCCGATTTGCGGCTCTCGGGTCTCCAGCGCGGCTTCCATCGCATTGTCCAAAAAGATTCCCAGTATTCTGGCAAGGTCTACCGTATCCATGGGAAAGCTGCCCACAGGGTCCGGAATATCAATGGCAACATCAGCCCCCGTCTCATGGGCATAGATCATTTTTGCTGAGAGCAGGCTTTTGATCTCCAGCACCTGGATGTTACTCAGCTGATTCAGCTTGTAATCTCCCTGATCGATCAGATTCTTGGTGGGGAAAATTTTATGTTCAAAAAATTCTTTTAATTGCTCCATATCGCGGTTTTCAATATAGCCGTACATAGAAAGCAAAATGTTGACATAATCGTGCTTAAAGGAGCGCAGCCCGTTATACATGGCCTCCAGATTGTGCGTGTAGTCCTGCAGATCCTGCAGGGCCCTCTGCTTTGCCTCTGTCCGGATCTGCTCCAGATACGAACGGCGCATGGCCAAAAGCAAAAAAAGCATAACCAGCAGATATCCGGAAAGATGCAGAACATTATTATAGATCATTTTGCCCACAGAGCCATTCTGTCCCGGAATCAGGTTATCAAACAGATAAATGGTAATCAGGAGCAGTAATGCGGCATCAACCAGATACCACGTCTGGGGAAGGCGTAAAATACCTCTGCCTGACAGTAATAATTTCCGAAGCAGCCTGCCGCAAAACAGCGTAACCAGATAAAACAGCAAAATGTGAAACAGCCTGACCGCAAAAGAAACATACTGCCGTTCTATGAGCGACAGGGGAATCAGCATATGCAGAATGATTGTCAAAAAATTATCCGCCACAATGGTAACCACGCATCCTATCATACCCATGCAAACATTCTGGTATGCGGTATCCCGGTTAACAGCCAGGCCAAACACGCAAACTGCCGCCAGAATACCAAACAGGCCGTAGGGGATACAGGATAGGAGCGTTACCGGCACTGCGGCAACCAGCAGCACCAGATATAGCGCAAGGAGCGCTTTTAAGCTCATTCGTTGGGGCCACACATTCCGAATGCCCAGGGAGAGCTGAAAAAAAGACAGAAGCATTTCTCTTCATTTCTCCTTTCGTATTTTACCTTTTTGATTATACTGTATGTGATTCCCTGTATCAAGCATTGCTCTGCAAAAATGATGAATAAATGCATATGACTGCAGAAAAAAATTACACTTATTTGCGAAATAGGGCATTTAATGACTGTTTTGGGCGCATTGGCGCTTTCTTTGGTATACTGTTCTGTGTTACACATTTGTATTTTGGAAGGAGATATGAATTATGAAGCATTTTTTGAAAGCAGCCGCTGTAGGAATCGCAATACTGGTAATTTTAATGGCAGTCAATGTGATCTGCAATATCAATGGCATAAACCTGGATGCTGTACCGGTTGGTGTAGTATCGGCCATTGCCGGGATGTGGATTTATCAGGGCTTGATCAAGCTTGAGAAAAAGAAAGACGACCAGGAATAGAATCCTGCTTTGCAGGCATTTTCTGACTGATATGCGTTACTATTCACGGCCCGAGAGGCCGCTCATAGCAACGATTCGGGGCGATATTTAAAGTTTTGCTGCGCAAAAATCGCCCCTCACTCCTGAATCATGTTCTCACGGAATACCCTCGCTTCGCTGGGGCAGACCCTGCGCAGCTGGTGCGCATTCCTGACCCGTGAAAAGTAACGGCCTTGTATCAGCCTTGTATCAAAATCACACTCTTTGTTGACTTTTCCCTTTAAGATTATTATACTTATTTTGCGAACTATTTAAAGATCAAATAAGATGATGTTGGGGGCAAATAGGACTTTTTGAAACTGATATTGGCAAATTGCACAAATTGTATTCTGATTTGTGACTGTGGAGAAACTTAGAGCGTCTTAATGTTCTGCCCATGAAACAGCAATTCGGCGGCACGGATGCCGGCGAAAGCCCGATCTGCGCCATGGAGGGCGCATAGAGGGCGGTTGTGTCCGGTTATGACAGCTCTCCCCAGAACATTTAGACGCTCTTAGGTTCGGAACCGGAATAAAAGAGGAATACAATTTGTGCCATTTGCCAGACACAATTTAAAAAAGCCCTTTTTGACCTCAACATCATAAGATCCAGCAAGAAAAAATAAAGGAGAAGCCGCATGAAGAAAGCATATCAGGATATGAGCCGCGAGGAGCTCTTATCTATTAAAAGAAGCCTGGAAGAAGAATTTAAAACAGCCAAAGCCCAGGGGCTGTCCCTGAATATGGCGCGGGGCAATCCCGGGATTTCCCAGCTGGAGCTGTCTATGCCTATGTTAGACGCCATCAACAGCGGTTCGGATATGAATACCCTGCTTGGAAATGATACCAGGAATTACGGGGATTGGGATGGCATCGGAGAGTGTCGGAGGCTGCTTGCCAATATGATGGAGGTAGAAAAGGACAATGTCATTGTATGCGGCAACTCCAGCCTGAATATTATGTTTGACACCGTATCCCGCTCCATGCTCCTGGGCGTGAATGGCTCCACCCCCTGGTGCAAGCTGGACCAGGTCCGTTTTCTGTGCCCGGTTCCGGGATATGACAGGCATTTTAAGATTCTGGAATTATTCGGGATTGAGATGATCAATATCCCCCTGGGAGAGGACGGCCCGGACATGGATCTGGTGGAGCATTATGTCAATAACGATGAGGCTGTAAAGGGAATCTGGTGCGTGCCGAAATATTCCAACCCAACCGGTATCTCCTATTCCGACGAGGTGGTTCGGCGCTTCGCAAACCTGAAGCCCAAGGCAAAGGATTTCCGGATCTTCTGGGACAATGCATATGGGATCCATCATTTGTATGAGGACGACCAGGATGAAATCCTGAACATTTTGGAGGAGTGCGAGAAGGCCGGCAATCCGGATATGGTCTATATCTTTACCTCAACCTCCAAAATAAGCTTCCCCGGCTCCGGCGTATCCGCAGTGGCCACCTCTTTTCGGAATATCGAGGATATCAAACGGCAGATGACCACTCAGATTATCGGGCATGATAAGATCAACCAGCTCCGCCATGCAAGATTTTTTCAGAATGTGGACGGCCTGAAGGCCCACATGAAGAAGCACGCTGCTCTTCTCCGGCCCAAATTTGAAGCAGTGCTCCATATTTTGGATTCCGAGCTTGGAGACCTTGGCATCGGAAGCTGGACCAGACCAAAGGGAGGATATTTTATCTCCTTTTCCGCTATGCCGGGATGCGCCAAGTCCATTGTTGCAAAATGTAAATCCCTGGGCGTCACCCTTACCGGCGCGGGAGCCACCTTCCCCTATGGCATTGACCCGGAGGATTCCAATATCCGAATTGCTCCCACCTTCCCCACGCCGGAGGAAATGGTAGCGGCAACCAAGATTTTTGTTCTCTGCGTGAAGCTTGCTTCGGTTGAAAAATTGTTGGAGGATTAGCCCATGGGAGCTTAAAACAAAAGTTGCTTCTTGAATCGAATCCCTTCCTGTGCTAAAATAAATCTTAGATGCCAGAAATAGCTTTCTTTTCCTGACATCCATTGCACCTGAATTTCAACACAAGCCTCCACAACGGGTCCATTGCGGACCGCTGTGGAAAACAAGCGACAGGAGGATAACATGGGCGGATTTTTTGGTGTCGCAGCAAAGGAAGACTGCGTATTTGATCTGTTTTTCGGGGTGGATTACCATTCCCATCTGGGCACACGGCGTGGCGGCATGCTGGTATATGACAAGGACAAGGGCTTTGACCGGGCGATCCATAACATTGAAAATGCTCCCTTCCGGACTAAATTTGACAAGGATGTTCAGAGCATGCGGGGGTACTTGGGCATTGGATGCATCTCCGACTACGAGCCCCAGCCTCTTCTGGTACATTCCCACCATGGCTCCTTTGCCCTGACTACGGTCAGTAAGATCAACAATACCAGGGAGCTGACCAAGATGGTCTTAGACAATGGCTGTTCCCATTTTATGGTGATGAGCAGCGGTGAGATCAATGCCACGGAGCTGGTGGCTGCCCTGATTAACCAGAAGGACAACCTGATTGAGGGCATCCGGTATGCCCAGGAATGCGTGGACGGCTCCCTCTCCCTCTTACTGATGAATGAGCATGGGATCTATGCGGCCAGGGACCGGATGGGACGGACCCCTGTGGCCATTGGCCGGAAGGAGGATGCCTTCTGCGCTGCTTTTGAGAATTTTTCCTACAAGAACCTTGGATACAAGGACCACAAGGAGCTTGGTCCCGGGGAGGTGGTCATCATGACCCCCACCAACTGCGTCACTCTGGTGAAGCCCGGCAGCGACATGAAGATCTGTACCTTCCTGTGGGTTTATTACGGGTATCCCTCCAGTTCCTATGAGGGCCTGAGTGTGGAGAAAATGCGCTATGAATGCGGTGCACGGATGGCTGCCAGGGACCATGTGAAGCCGGATACCGTAGCCGGGGTTCCGGATTCCGGAATTGCCCATGCCGTGGGATATTCCAATGTTTCCGGCATTCCCTTCTCCCGGCCCTTTATCAAGTACACCCCCACCTGGCCCCGCTCCTTCATGCCCACCCTCCAGGCCCAGCGCAACCTCATTGCCAAGATGAAGCTTCTGGCTGTGGACGACCTGATCAAGGACAAGCGCCTGCTCCTCATCGACGATTCTATTGTCCGGGGGACGCAGATGCGGGAGACCACGGAATTTCTGTACCAGAGCGGCGCCAGGGAGGTCCATATCCGCCCTGCCTGCCCGCCGCTTCTGTATGGCTGCAAGTACCTGAATTTCTCCCGGTCGTCCTCAGAGATGGATCTGATCACAAGGCGGGTCATCCAGCGTCTGGAGCACGGCAATGTCACGGATGAGATTCTGCAGGAATACGCGGATCCTGACTCCGAAAAATACGAGAAAATGGTAGATGAGATCTGCCGGGAGCTGCACTTCACCTCCCTCCGCTTCAATCGGCTGGACGATATGCTGGACGCTGTGGGCATTGATCCCTGTAAGCTGTGCACCTACTGCTGGAACGGGAAGGAATAATCCTGGCGATACCATCATCAGAAGCCAATTAAAAAGAATGCGCTCTGCGCATTCTTCGCGCCCGAGCGGTGCCGTTCACGGCTAATTTCACCTCCGCGAGGTGCGCATCCTGCCCGGAGGGCTTTTTGTGATATAGGATATCCGAAGGAATTTCCTATATCATGAAATATCAGCCGGTAATGTTTTATAGCATTACCGGCTGATTCCGCAATATCCCGTCCCCAATCCGATCATTCACCCCATAAGCGTAGGGCTCAAGATAATCCCCCGCCGGTTCTGCCAGCCCCTGCTCCACCAGTACCTGGATCAGCCTGCTGCAGAGCGCTTCAATGATTGCTTTATTTTTTTCCGCATCACAGGAAGCCGAGAGCAGCTCTTCCAGCTGCAGGGCACAATCCCCAAGAACGGGCAGCTCCTTCATGGCCCGAAAAACCCATTTGTAATAAGGCTCATATACATCATTGAGCAAAAAAACCGCCGAAGCGGCATTTTTTACGAACTCCGATAACGCCAGGGCTGCTGCTCCCCGCTCTCCATGAGCCATGCATCGGCTGTAATTATACTGGCCGGCCTGAGCCATATAGAACAGGCTGGAGGCCAGCTTTTTCAGCCGCACATCCCTGGGGCGGCCGGTAAGGATCTCCTGCCGGATCCTGGTAAAATGCCCCAGCGGGTCATCAAACACCTCCCCGTTGGTGGCCTCTGCCAGATAGAACTCCGGAATGGAGAGCCACTGCTCCATGGTCCTTGGCGCCCCCTCGCAGCCTGTGTAAAAGGTGTAAAACTCCCCAATGGTGTGAACGCCCTTAAACTGGGAGCCCAATACGCTGCGGTTTTGGTTTTTCACGCCATGATATTCCCTTGGCAGCTTACTGTATGCCCGGAACAGACGGAACCCAAATTCCCGCTCATCCTCCTCTGTCAGCCACAGGCAGAATCCCGGCTCATAATCATGGTCCCTGGAAACTGCATCGTCATATCCAAAGCATTCGGAGCCATGGCCCACAAGGCCTGCTGCAATCCGGTCTGTATACCGGCCGAATTCCTTCTCCAGCATGGCCCTGCCAAACTCTTCATAATACGCCCTGGCCAGCTCAATTCCCGTCATAGATCTCCTCCGCCACCTCCCGCAGGGCAGCCGCTTCCATCCTCCTGCCAAAATATTCGAAGGACGGCGCGCACTTGGAAAGAATAAACGCATAATTCCCGTCATGAGGCTGCCGTTTGGAATTGATATACTCCCAGGCCTCATCCAATAGAGGCTCCACCTGCTCATAGGAGGTATGATCCCGGTCAAAGGTCAGATGGGCCAGATTCACCAGGGAAACTGCAATCTCCCCGTCATGAGCCCCCTCCCGCTGAAGGATCCGGATGGCCTTTCGATAGCACGTCTCCCCCTCATCATACCGCTCCAGGTCACAGAGGGCTGCTGCCTGGTTATTGAGCATTGCCGCATACTCATAGGACCACTCCATCTGGTGGGCCAGATAAATTCCCTCCGCCTGTTCATAGAGAGGAAGCCCCTCCCGGGCCTCCCCAAAGGCCTTTTGTGTTGTGGCGGCATTCACCAGAATGGTGGCGCCTGAAATCGTATCTCCCATGCCCAGCTGCCCTACCAGCTCCACTGCCTTACGGACAGCCTGAAGCCCTGCCTTCCGGTCCCCGGTGCGCCGGTAAAAGCCCAGCTGTTCATTGATTACCGTCAGAAGCCCCTTAAGATCTCCAAGGCTTCTGGCCTCCTGCTCCCAGTAGCTGATGCAGGAGGCTGCCTCCGCGAGGTCATTGCGGGCAAAGCATCGATCCAGCCGGTCAAGGAACCGGGCCACCGATATGGTAGCCGACGGCTCCCTGACGCAGCTTCTGCATTCTGTCTGTGTCATTCCTGCCGCTCCTGTGCATATTCAATATTCCGCAAATCAAAGCCCTGCTTTTTCAATGCCTTTACCACCTTATCAAAATCCTCTGCGTCAATCCGCAGAAAAATCTCTACCAGATCCATCACATCTGTAGGTATCACCAGAAGGTTGCAGATATTCCCTCCGGCCTTGGCAATGGTATCCGTAAGCTTCGCCAATGTCCCCTTGATATCATAATTGAATATCGCCAGGGAATTATGGGCTTCTCCAAACAGCTTCTGGTACTGCTTAAATACGGCCTGCTGGGTCACAATCCCCAGCAGCTGGTTGTACTCGTTGGTCACAGGAATGAAGCGGACCTTAGACTTGATAAAACGAACCGCAGCCTCCTCGATCCGCATATCCTTCTGCACCGTGTCCACCTTATCCATCATAAATTCCCGCACCTTTTTCTGCAGGAACTCTTCCCGGCTGCAATTCCCGCTGCGGAAAAACTCTTCAAACACAACCTGCTTGGACAGTACCCCGATAAATTCTGTCCCGTCCACCACAGGCAGAGACAGCAGCCCGTGCTCTTCAATGATGGCGATGGCTTCCTCCACCGTATTGTCTATGCTGATGCAGTTCAGCTTTGCAAACGGAAGCATAATCGCTCTGACTCTCATCGTATCATCTCCTCCTTACTGTTGTACGCTGAGGCAATGTCTGTCGCAGCGCCCCTGTTATACCCCCAGCAGAGCCTTGATCTCAGCGCCCTTGGACAAATTCCCCGTCAGCTTCAGCTGGCCGCTCATCAACAGCTTATCCGGAGATGCCTTGCCCTTGGACAGCGCCACCAGATTGTCAAAGCTGGTAGCCACATAGGCGTCCGCCCCCTCATAGCTGTAAGGCTCCATCACAAATTGGTCCTTGGTAAATTCCACATAGAACACGCCGGCCCCCCGTCCGGTAATCTGGATCTGGATCACGCGGCGGTATCCCTCGTTGAACAGCTCCTCCCCGCCCTGCTGACGGTGCTTGTTGTCAATCCTGCGGTAGGCCTTCTTCAGCTGGGCAAAGGCCTCCTCAAAGGACAGGGGATCTCCGGAGCCTCCGTCACAGATCTCGCCGTACATCCGGTTATACAGCTGGGCACTCTTGTCCCAGGAGAAGTCCTTGCGCATACAGCGCCGCCGAAGCTCCTCAAAGGTGCCCTCCCCGCCAAAGTATACCTTCACTGCCTGCAGAATTGCCAGATACAGGGCTTTGCCTGTATAATCCATAAAGGAGAAGCCGTCTCCCACGCCGTCAAAATCACTGTATGCCCGCACAGAATCCTTCAGCCCGCCTGTCTCATGGACAATGGGAACCGTTCCATAGCGCATCGCCATCATCTGGGACAGGCCGCAGGGCTCAAACCGGGAGGGCATCAGGTACATATCCGCACCGGCAAATATCTCGCTGGCCATCTCCTCGGTATAATCACAGGAAAATCCAAGCTGGTCCGGCCACTGGGATTTGGCCCAGTTAAAATAATCAATATAGTGCTGCTCTCCCTGGCCAAATACAATCAGCTGGACTCCCATCTGCATCAGAGAGGGCAGAATCTCCTTGATCAGCTCAATGCCCTTCTGCTCCACCAGACGTGCCACCGATGCCAACAGGGGCCAGCGGCTCTCCCTGGCAAGGCCGAACTTCTCCTGGATGCTGGCCTTGCATTTGGCCTTGCCACTCATATTCTTTACCGTAAAATGATAGGGAATCACCGGATCCTTAGCCGGGTCAAAATGCTTCACGTCAATGCCATTGAGAATACCGAAAAACTTATTCTCCACCATATCAGCCACGCCCTCCAGGCCGTGTGCATACCTGGCCGAGTGAAGCTCCCTGGCGTAGGTGGGCGACACCGTAGACACCGCATCTGCCATCAGCATGGCCCCCTTCATCAGGTTCACGTCGCGGCGGCCCTCATATATGTATCCCAGGCCTCCCTCGAACCAGCCCCCTGGCAGGTCGAAGGTTCTCCCCAGCTCAATCTCTCCGAACTGGCCCTGATATGCAATATTATGGATGGTGTAAACAGTCCGGATTCCCTGCAGATCCGATCTCCACTCCTGGTCATTCTTCAGGTAGATGATCGTTAGGGCCGTCTCCCAGTCGTTGCAGTGGAGAATCTCCGGCATAAAATCAAGATCTCCCAAAAGCTCAATCACCGCCCTGCTGAAATAGGCAAAACGGTAAGCGTCATCGTCATAGCCGTAGAGCTTCGGCCGTCCAAACAGGCCGTCATTCTCAATAAACCATGTGGTGACGCCCTGATGCGTGCCGCGGTACAGGCCGCAGTGCTGCACGCTCCCGCCCATGCGCACGCCGCATTCCTTTACCAGAGCCATCCTGTCCCCATATCGTTCCCGGGCACATTGATACAGCGGCGTAATGATGGCAACCTCATTTCCTGCTTTTTTCAATGCAGGCGGAAGGGACGCTGCCACATCTGCCAGGCCTCCCGACTTGCTGAAGGGCGCACATTCACTGGTAACAAATAGAATTTTCATCTCAATTCCCCCTATCTGTTCTATTACCTTCTATCATACTCCTTTTCCCCCCATATCTCAAGAATTACTTTCTCAATCTGCATTAACAACATTGACACACGTTCAAATTATTTATATACTTTATTTGTCACCATTTACCAATGGGGGCCTCGAAGTATTTTCATCAAGTAGTAAAGGAGTTTTTCGTATGCACACATTTCAACCGTTAGCTATTGACCTACTGGATTTTAACCCATTTACCAAAATCGGAAAAGAATGGGCCCTGGTCTCCTCCGGCTCCAAAAAAACAGCCAACGCCATGACCATCAGCTGGGGCGGCATGGGCGTGCTGTGGGGGAAAAATGTAGTCTTTGTATTTATCCGCGATTCCCGTTTCACCAAGGAGCTGATAGACGAAGGCGATTTCTTCTCCCTATCCTTTCTGGATGAGACATTCCGGGAAGCCCTCAGCTACTGCGGCTCCCATTCCGGACGCTATGAAGACAAGATGGAGTCTGCAGGCCTGACCTTTAACTATAAGCACAGCATTCCCTTCATTGATGAAGGCAACCTGATTCTGCTGTGCGAAAAGCTGTCAGCCACCCGGATCACAGAGGATTCCTTCCTCTCCCCCATGATCGCGGACAAATGGTACGGCGACGGCGACATGCACACCATGTATGTGGCAGAGGTTATCGACGTTCTGGCCCGTTAGACGGCCATATATATATAACAGAAGGTCCCCGGAAAAGCTTCCGGGGACCTTCGATGCATATCATTTCATTTTCAAAATATAGAATCCATCATCCAGACAGGTCACGTAGATATATCCCCGCTCATCCACCACGCAATCCTCTGTTACCGCATTTCGTGGTCCCGGGAAGGGGAAGAAGGACTCATCCTTGGTCTTGATGGGGTTCGGCGGAATAAAGTATGCGATCTCCTTGATATAGTACTGATCGGATACGTCGTAAACCCTAAGGCCTGCTGCAAAATAACAGCAGTAAACCCGGTCGCCTCTCTGCTCCAGCCATGGCTTGCCGCTCATGGGCTCATGAAGGTTGTGGGGCCCGAAGGGTCCCTGGCAGCCCAGATTCATCACATTGAAGTTGGGGTACGGGAAATCCTTCGGAACTTCCGGATAGGGGAATTCCGCCACCAGGGTGGGCTTAGAGGGATCCCGCACATCTACCATGTGAAGGTTATTCAGGGCCTGAGCCTCTGTGATGGAGCCTGGCGGGAAGAACTGAAACCGCTCTCCCTCATTGGTGACAACCACCAGCTCCCGGCCCGGCAGGGGCAGCGCCGTATGGGTCCTGGCCCCGGCCAGATGGCTGCAGAAGGCAGGCATAAACCGCAGGTTCCCAATGCATTTGGGCCTGGTCACATCCGTGGTATCCAGCACGTAGAGACCGTCTCCGCCATAGCCGCACATCATGATGCCGTCATCCCGGCGGAAGGGCGGCCCATGCATCCAGCCCTTGTCCATAAACGCAGGTACATGGGGCGCCGTATGATCTACGGTCCCTCCCGGCATACCGTCCACAAACTGCTCCGGCGACCACCAGTTCCCCACCTCTACGGGATTGGCCGGATCGGAAATATCCACAATCCTCATGATCATACCCTCAAAGCGCTCTGCCTCACAGGAGAGATAGCAGTAAGGGCCTCCATTGTACATAAAGCGGTGTACCCCAATGGAATGGGGTACGCCGCAATCCCACCAGCCCAGATATTTTGGATTCTCCGGATCCTCCTTCAGGGAGAAAATCATAATGCCGGACTTGCACTTGATCTCTGCCTCATCCCCCTGGCCCACCAGCGCATCCGGACCGCTGCCGGAGGACAGTGCACAGACGAGAAGATCATCTGCCACCTGGATCTTGGGAATCGTGGTAATGGGATACTCCTCCACATCCAGAGCAAACATACGCTTCACAAACCTGGGCTTCTCGGGGTCAGTCACCTCTGCGATCACTACGCTGGCTCCCTTGATGCCGCCGAAGGCAGAGCCATACATATAGTACTTCCCCTCTGCCGTCTTATAGAGCTGCATCTGGAAGGCTCCGCTCTTCTGATCCCAGTCACAGAAGGAAAGCACCTCCAGGTTCTTGATATACCCTTCGTTGCCTTCGCCTTTTGCATAAAAAACGGACATGTATCTCAACTCCTTTTCAATATTTTATAAAATATATTATATATTATATTGGATTGAAATACAATGGCGGATTTTAAATTTCACAGTCTTATCACATTGCCTCTACCAGACAAGATCCTGCGCATCCGATACCTCCAGGTTCTCCGCCAGCTTTTGCATCCGCTGGTCTGCCTGCGCCATAATATCCGCGCACTCCTTCAGCTGCCTGTGGATCTCCTCCGAAAAATCCCGTTCCTTCTTATAGCGCAGCTGATGCTCCGTGCTGGCCCAGAAATTCATGGCAATGGTGCGCAGCTGGATCTCCACCGGCACCTTCCTTTTCCGGTCAGAAAAATGGACCTCCACCATCACAATCAGATGAAGGCTGCGATATCCGTTTTCCTTTGGTTCCCTTATGTAATCCTTGCTCTTCACCAGCTCCACATCCGGCTGACTGATCAGGAGCCTTGCAATCTGGTATACGTCCGTGATAAAGGGACAGATCACCCGAATCCCTGCCACATCATGGATGTAGTTCATCATATTGTCAAAGGTCAGGGGCAGCCCCTGTTTTTCCATTTTCCGCAGGATACTCTCCTTGGTCTTAATCCGGCTCTTCACATTCTCAATGGGGTTCCGGTCATTGCAGAGCTGGAATTCCTTGTTGAGAATCTCAAGCTTTGCCGTCAGCTGCCGGATCCCGGATTCATAGAACAGCATAATCTGCTTGTAGTGCTTTTCCAGGTCCAGGTATGCTCCGGCCGCAGAGGGGAGCAGCTCTTCCTCCACCTCGACCGAAACACTGATGGAGATCGCATCCTCCTCACGGTTTCTTACATTTTTCAAAAAATTTTTCATGGTCGTTCTTTCCTTGCTGCATATTTCATGGAATAGCCTTGCTTTGTAAGGCTTTCTTTCATTATAAGTGATAAATATGTTTTTGCTGCAAACAAACCATTAAAAAATTCTAAAAATTGCTATTGCACGCCTGCCGTCTGCTCCTCCAGCAGCCGCCATCCGTTTTCCGCTGTCCCTGGTGGAGCGGATCAAGACAATCATCGAGAACCAGGACGTATCCTTTTCCAGCTTTGTACTGCAGGCATGTGAATATGCAATCGAAAATATGGAGCCCATAGAAAAGCTCTGAATCAAAACCGGCCGGCTTGCTTCCTGCCTGACTGGCAGGAACCGCACCGACCGGTTCCCTTACCTATGACAGCCGGAAATCCCCGGCGTCCTTGGCTTTGATATTCAAGGTAATATTACAATTGGCCAGAAACTCGTAATTGATCTCCAGGTCATAATTGACCCTGATGTCAATATTCTCCTCCGTCTCCGCCACCTCCACCTGCTTGGCGTCAATCCCAATGAGGATGCTGCCAAAGGGGGTATAGTAATAGGTTACGTTCTTTTTATTTTTTTCAAAAATCATATGGACATTGGTTACGCCCTTCTTGGTAATATCCAGAAAATCCGGCCCCACCTTGATCAGGTTCCTGGTGGTTCCCTCAAAGCCTTCCATCACCTCGTCGTACATCACATAATGCTTGTCATTCTTCTTGTAATAATCGCCTGGTGTAATCACCTCTACTGCCTGGGCGTCGCCCTCCTCCTGTGCTGTAAACTGCAGTCCGGTGATACTCAAAAATACATCCTTTGTCATCCTCTACTCCTCTATATGTATTAGCTGTGCTTCCTTGATCTCACAGGGCAATATGGAATTGGCGAAATTTTTGAACTTTTCCGCCGCATCGCTGACATAAAACTGGTGCTTCGTCCCCTGGCAGACCCCGTTTCCATCATTCAAAATACCATGCCCCTCCAGCAGCTCCTTCAGGCCCCTGGCTGTCTCATAGGCCGGATTCACCAGGTTCACCGTCTCCCCCAGGATCCCCCGCAGGGTGGACCGCAGCAGCGGATAATGGGTGCAGCCCATAATCAGCGTGTCCATGCCGGACTGACGGAAGGATTCCAGATACCGCTGGGCCACTGCCACCGTAATGGGATCCTTCAGCCACCCCTCCTCCACCAGGGATACAAACAGAGGGCATGCCTTTCCGATCACCACTGCATTGGGATTGTGCTCATGGATGGTCCTGGTGTACAGCTGGCTGCTGATGGTGGCCTCTGTGCCAATCACACCGATAATGCCATTGCCGGTGGTCTCTGCCGCCACCTTGGCCCCCGGCTTCACCACCCCGATAATGGGGACCGGCAGCTCCTCCCGAATCTCCTCCAGGGCAAAGGCGCTGGCCGTATTGCATGCAACCACAATCGCCTTCACCCCCTTCCCCAGCAGGAAATGCACGATCTGCCGGGAATACCGGGTCACCGTCTCCCTGGACTTGGTGCCATAGGGGACCCGGGCCGTGTCCCCAAAATATATGATCCGCTCCTGGGGCAGCTGGCGCATGATCTCTCTGGCCACCGTCAGCCCGCCCACACCGGAATCGAACACTCCCAGAGGAGCATACTGCTTCTCATGATTCATAATAAACTCTCCATTTATCATCTAGTCTACCCATATTTTACCCTTTTCCCGGCAAATATGCAACAACTACTGGTTTAAAAAAGAAAGCCATTTGAATTTTACTTTATAATTCCCCTCCTCCATCACTGCCTGGTACTCCTCCTTTGTCAGCACCTGCTCCAAAGACCGCTCCGCCTCTTCATCCACCACCTTGTAGATGCTGTTGAAAAAGCACATATTGGGATACATCACGCACCACCAGTTCTGTCCCTTCCCCTGGCCGATGCGAAGCTGCAGAGCTTCGTACTCCCCGGCGGGAAAACAAAAGCTTCCGTATGTTTTTTCCGGGAACTCCACCTGGCATAAGCCGGCAGTTACCGGATACTCACAGCCCTGCTGCTGCAGGGCCTCCTGAGCCGTCCTCTGGATCTCATCCACACTCTCCAGAATCACCTGCCGGCTCTCTTCCTTATCCGTTACGCCTGCCAGCCTCTGCTGCATCATGGCGCCCACTGCGTCCCGCACCAGCAGCTTCAGCTCCTGGTCCCTTTCACTGTCGCTGTTTGCCAGCACATGAAAGCGGATGATCTTGTCCGATAAATGCTCCACCAGCTCCTGCTGCCGGTATTTTGCGGCTCCCATCAGGCAAATGGCCGCCAATGCGGCCCCAAGCAGCGCCCCCCGTCCAACTCTTTTCCAGGTATTCCACTTTATTTTCATCCTTATTTCCTCCTGCTTTTTTGCAAATTTCCTTTCATCCGAAATTCTACCCCAAAAAGCCCCCTCTATTCACTTGACACCTGAAAATCACACACAAACTGGTAGCTTAGCTGCTGCTGATACCCTTCATAGTCTCCCAAAAACCGGCGGTAAAGCTCCCGGTGATACCCGCCCAGCCGGTAGAAGCTGTTGGCCATATCCACACCCAGCTCCTCCTTCAGGCTCTGGGCTGTCCCGCTGAGCTTGCGCTCCAGCTGCTGGTTGAGCCCTTCCCGCAGCTGGGCCAGGGACATGGCCTGAGTGTCCGGCCCTTTCTTCACAATGCCATTTCCCTCAAGATGCACGGTTACAAGAATCCCTCCGTCACTGTCCTCTGCCGCTGCTTCCCGGGAGATATCCAGCTGCGGCCGCAGTCCCTCCAGGGCGATCACCGCCCCCTCCTTCAGCCGGTAGGTCATACCGGACAGCATTCCCTGGCACAGGAAAACCTCCATGGCCTGTTCCACTGATATGGCTCCCTTATAGGCAAACCCATCCAGCACAAGATAGGAGGTAATAGAAGGGATCCCTCCGTTGTCCGACAGGATCGGGATCAGCAAAAGCTCATTCTGATTGTGCCACTGGTTCATCAGGGAACCGATGGTAGCCACCTTATTTTCACGGAAATCCTGCTGGGTCTCCACCATCTGCTCCAGATAATTGCCCACAGAGGTCTCGGTCCTCTCCGTCAGCGCAAGGATCTGAGCCGCCGAATCCTCTGCTGCAAACAGGCAGATATTCCGCGCCAGCACCTCCTCTTCCTCCAGCCAGGCCAAAAGCTGCCTTAGCTCCCCCTCCTCTTGAAAGAGCCGGCGGTTTAAAATAATGGCCTTCAAATGGTTATAGTCCAGCACCTTATTGGTATTGTTTTCATACGCCTTTTGGGCCTGGTAATAGGCCCCGCCCTCCACGGACAGGCTGGCAGGCTGGCCGCCGGGCTTCTTCCCATCGGACACCTCCGAGAGATTGGGCAGGTCAAAGGACACCACCAGCCCTTCCTCTGCCGTGTCAATCCCAATGGCCAGCGGAAACCCACGGTCCTCCAGCTCCGTCACGCTGCAGCCGCACAGCAGGCAGACCGAAAGAGCCAGGGATATAAGCATTTTTCTCTTCATGATGTTTTCCTCCTTTTTGCCCCTCCCTGCTTCTCGCGGCAGGCTCCCAGGATCCACAGCAGCACCGGCAGCAGGATCAGCGCCGGTGTGGCGATCCACAGGAGAAACTTCACGAATAAGCCCACTGCCTCCCCGTAGGCAAAAAACCACTGGCCCATCACATAGCAGCCTGCCAGAGCCGCCAGGAGGCTGTAATGGGTTCTTTTTTCGTGAAACAGCTCCTTTAAAATATGGCTGCCGTAAAACACGCTGGTATTCATCAGCGCAAACAGAGAAAAAAACCAGATGGCTGTCATAAATGCATCCATTCTGGCAAAAAAGCCCCCCGGCAGCTTCACCATGCTCATCAGGGTAATGGCCGGGCGTTTCAGCGCCGCCAGGGCCTTTGTCCCAAAATTCCCCAGAAGAATCAGATAGAGGAGCGCCAACAGGCCCGACGCAATCCCCAGGGACCTGGCCCCGCAGCCTGCAAGCTTTTGGGGCTTCCCGCAATAGGGCTTTAAGAAGAGGATAAAGAACACCGGCAGGAAGAACAAGAATACCAGCAGCGTCCCCTGGCCAAACTCCTGGGGCTCCGTAAAGCAGACCGGTGTCCAGTAATCCACATTTACCGTCCTGGCAGCCAATGCCAGCATCACCAGCAGAGGGGCAAGCAGGAGCCAGAACAAGATCTCATAGATCCGGGCCCGCCCCTCCAGCCCCCGGATCGTGGCATAGGCTGCCACCATTACCAGCAAAAGGCTGATCCAGTGATAGCTTCCCTGGGGCAGCAGCCAGACCCGGATCAGCGTCGTCAGCTGATACAGCACAAAGGCGGCTGTCAGAAGGAACAGGAAGAGATAAAACACCATCAGGATATCGCTGCATACCACTCCCAGGTGACTGCGCATAAAGGAATAATAATCTCCCTTCATCCGTTCCAGAACACGCCCCAGCACCCACACATACACCAGTCCTGCCGCCAGTGCTGCCAGAATGCAGAACACCCCGTCCGGCCCTGCGGTCTTTGCCAAAAGCCCCGGCAGCAGCAGGCTTCCCAGGCCAAAGAGATCCAGGATCAGAAGCCTTCCGATCTGGCGCAGGGATATTTTTTGATTATTGGAAAACATAGCCTCACTCCTTTTCTTTCTTCCAGCGCAGCTTCCTTCTGGCATGCTCCCTGGTGTAGATCGGCCTGCGCCAGAGCTTTCCCAGAGGCACCCGCAGCAGCATATCCCGCTGATCCTTGTAATCATTCAGATCCGGCCCCACAAAGGGCATGAGGTAAGGAATGCCGAAGCTTTCCAGATGGGACAGGTGGATCAGCACCAGCAGCGCGCTCATCAAAAATCCGAAGAAGCCCAGCCAGGCGCATAGGAAAATAAAGCCAAACTTCAGCAGGCGGAAGGCTGTGGCAAATTCCTCATTGGGAATGGCAAAGGAGCACAGGGCGGTCAGAGCCACCACAATCACCACAATGGGGCTGACAATATTGGCATCCACCGCCGCCTGGCCGATGATCAGCCCGCCCACAATTCCGATGGTACTGCTCATTGCCCCCGGCAGCCGCACGCCGGCCTCCCGCAGCAGCTCAAAGGCCAGCTCCATAATCAGAATCTCCACCAGCGCCGGGAAGGGTACTCCCTGGCGCGCCGCTGCAAAGGACAGAAGAAGGTCCGTGGGAAGGATCTGGGTATGAAAATTCGTCACTGCCAGGTACAGCCCCGGCAGCACCATGGCCAGAACCGAGGCAATGTAGCGGAGCATCCTGGTAAAGGATGCGATCTCCCAGCGCATGTAATAGTCGTCGCTGGTCTGGATAAAGGAATTGTAGCCCGTAGGCAGCAGCAGAGCCACCGGCGAGTTGTCGGTCAAAAGCACAATCCGTCCCTCTGCGATTGCCATTGCCGCCCGGTCCGGCCGCTGGGTGGTCTGAAACTGCGGGAAGGGGCTGTACCAGCTCCCCTCCGTCAATTGTTCGATAACCCCGCTGTCTCCCACCGCATCGATCTCAAATTCCGACAGCCGCTGCTGGATTGCCGCAAGCAGCTCCGGCCGCACCAGATCTTCCATGTAGACAAGATCCACATTGGTGTTGGATCGGGTGCCTGCAAATACCTCCCGCACCTTCACCTTGGGGGTTCGAAGCCGCTTGCGGATCAGCGCCGTATTCACCTTGATGGATTCCGCAAAGCCCTCATTGGAGCCCCGCACCACCTTTTCCGAGCTCGTCTCCTTGACTCCCATATTGGGATAGCCCTTGTCCTTGATCTTCAGGGCCCGGTTATAGCCGTCCACAAAGAAAATCGCATCCCCTGTCAGCATGCCGGTGGCGGCCTCCTCCATAGTCTCATACTCCGTCAGGTCGGAAATACCCATGGCGTTTTCCTGAAGATACATGAGGATCCGATCACTTGGCATCTCCCACAGGGTATTTAACAGCTTCCCCAGCACAGAGCTTTCCAGCAGCATATTTCCCACCGCCACCTCCACATAGGCGATGAAGCACTCGGTCTTTACATCCTTTCCCAGCTTCATGCGCCTGGTCTTGATGTCTGCGCTGTCTGCAAACAGCTGATGAAAGTGATCGATATTTTCCTGTAAATTGGCCGTGACTGGTGTTGGCATACTTTCCTCCCAAAAACGTGGTATCTTATGGAACATTAGCAGTTCCATAAGCACGAAAAAAGAAACTGTTATTTTGTCCTAATAACAGTTTCTCTCACCTGACAGAAATTATTCCTGCTCCCGTATCATATTTTTCATGAACCGTTCCTGGTTCACCACATGCTCCGAGGTTGCCCTGGTCACCTGGGCCTTATCCCGATTCTGCAGGCACCGGAAAATATTCTTGTGCTCCTCGATCAGCGCGGCGTAGGAATTCTCATCCTTCAGATATTCCACCCGGTAGCGGTACATCTGCTCCCGCAGATTATTTAAGAGGGTCATCAGCTTGGGATTGTCCGCCGCCCGGTAGATGGCATCATGGAAGGCCACATCCGCCTGGGCCACCTGCTTCACCTGGCCAGTCCTGGCCGCATTCTCAAAGGCCTTCATGGCCCTGCGAAGCTCCTCTAAGTGCTCCTCATCCATCTTATCGCAGGCCAGCTGCACGGCCAGCTCATCCAGTGCGCGGCGGATCTGGAGGACATCCTCCATCCCCTTCTCCGTCATCTTGGCTACCTCCGCTCCCTTCCTGGGGATGGTCACTGCCAGCCCCTCCTGCTCCAGCATACGGATCGCCTCCCGGATGGGGGTACGGCTCACCCCCAGCTTGGCTGCCAGCTGCAGCTCCATCAACCGCTCCCCGGGCTTCAGCTCTCCCTTCAGAATCGCCTCCCGCAGGGTGTGAAACACCACATCCCGCAGAGGAAGATACGCGTTCATATTCAATTCCAGCTTATCCGTCATGGCTCCCTCCTGTTATTATAGAAATCCGTCAAATAGATCTGCCGTGCCAGCTCCTTTGCCCGAAGCTCCTTTCGCGCAGCCTCCGCAGCCTCCTTGTCCCCAAACAGGCCAAACACCGTGGGGCCGCTGCCGCTCATGATGGCATTCATCGCTCCGTTCTGCTTCATGACATCCTTAATCTCCTGGATCACCGGATACCTTGGGATCGTCACAGTCTCCAGCACATTTCCCATCCTCTGGGCCATCTGCTCCGCATCCTGGGCCTCAATGGCTGCCAGAAGCCCGTCTATGTCCGGATGGGCCGTATCCTCACCAAGCCTTAAGTTCTCATAGACCCATTTGGTGGATACGCTGATGGGCGGCTTGACCACCAGCACCGGACATTTTGGCGCAGGGGGCAGCGCTGTCAGCTCCTCCCCGATCCCCTCCGCCAGGGCAGTGCCCCGCAGGATGCAGTAGGGCACGTCTGCACCGATCTTCACCCCCCGCTTCATCAGCTGCTGGCGGCTGAGCCTTAGGCGGAACAGCAGGTTCAACCCAAACAGCGCTGCCGCCGCGTCAGAGCTCCCTCCGGCCATTCCCGCTGCCACCGGTATGCGCTTTTTCAAATCAATGGCAACGCCCCCCGAAATCTGAAATTCCTCCATCAGAAGCTTTGCCGCCTTGTATACCAGATTATTCTCATTGCAGGGCAGATAGTAGAGATTGGTGCTCACCCGGATCTCCGGCTGGCGGATCCTGCGCATCTGGATCCAGTCATAGAGCCTTATGGTCTGCATCACCATGCGGACCTCATGATAGCCGTCCTCACGCCTTCTTAGGACATCCAGTCCCAGATTTATTTTTGCCAATGCTTTTAAGCTTATTTCATTCATATACCTTCTCCTGTATTTTGTATACATTGTATGTTTTTTTTCCAAAAATGTCAATAATTCCTTTAAAGTTTTCCATTCAACTGCCGATATACTAGGTAGAACGAAGTGACTATGGATACGGATATCCATATGATTCATGACATTGACAGCTTCCAGCGGATGCTTTCAATCGTTAAAAACCAAGGAGGGAACAAAAATGAGTGTAAACAGTATTAATCAGGCAGCTTATACCGCCAATACCTACGCTGCCAAGAATACCACAGAGAATACCGCTTCCAAGAAGCCTGCAGAGGATTCCACCTCTAAGAAGGACAGCGGCGTTGTATATGAGAAGAGCCCTGCTGACCGCAGCGCCATTATCGCACAGCTGAAGTCTGATGCCGAGCAGAGAACCGCGCAGCTGACATCCATGGTTCAGGATATGATGAAGAACCAGGGCGTTCAGATCGGAACCGCTGACAGCATCTGGCGTTTCCTGGCAGGCGGCAATTTTACCGTTACCGCTGCTGCCAAGGCCAAGGCTCAGGAGGCGATCTCCGACGACGGCTACTATGGCGTGAAGCAGACCTCCCAGCGAATTCTTGATTTCGCCAAGGCTCTTACCGGCGGAGATCCTGCCAAGGCAGAGGAGATGCGCAAGGCCTTTGAGAAGGGCTTCAAGATGGCTACCAAGTCCTGGGGACAGGAGCTGCCCGATATCTCCCACCGCACCTATGATGCCGTTATGAAGGGCTTCGATGAGTGGGCCGGCGTTACTAAGACGGAGAATGCAGAAGAATAAGAAACAGGAATCCCCCGCAGCTGTGCGGGGGATTTTTTACTCTGCTTTTTATACTCTGCCGTTCTCCGCTGTGACAAAATGCCGGATCTCCGTCTCCAGCCTGCCGCTCACACCGCGGCAGGTATCCACCGCGTTCTGCACCTCCTTCATCTTCTCAACCAGTCCTGTTACGCTCTCAGCAGAAATGTTCATTGCCGAAGAGCTTTCACTCACAGCGTTTGTGATATACTCCACCGACTGGGTAATCTCCCCCATACTCCCATTGAGACTGTCGGAGCTTGATGAGAAATTCTGCAGAATCTCATGGAAGCCTTCCATATTGTTCACATATTCGTCCATTGCATCCACAAACCGATCGTAATCTCCCAATATACTGTTATGGATATAATCCAGCATTTCAGATGTATGGTCCGAAAGCTCCCGGACAGCCTGGATCACCTCCTGGTTGATACACTGGATATCCCTGGCTGTCTTCTGGCTGTTATCCGCAAGGGAATTGATCTCTCCGGCCACAACGTTAAAGCCCCGTCCTGCCTCCCCGGCCCTGGCCGCTTCAATGGACGCATTCAGCGACAGCAGCTCTGTCTCGCTGGCAATGCTTAGGATGGTCTCTGAGAGAACGCTGATCCTGGAAACCTTTTCGCTTTCCTGGATGGATTCATTCAGAACCTCTGTAATCTCGCCGATCTTCTGGGCGGTAAGCTCCTTCATTCCCACAATGTGCTCCTTCATAGCCCTGGCATTCTCCGACACTTCAACTGCCTTCCTGGAGCCCTCGCTGGCCTCCCTCCAGAGAATATCAACCTGGGCTTTCACGCCTTCAATGGTTTCCCGTATTCCGCCGGAGACATTATTTACCATTTCCATATTGGCTGCCAGCTCTTCCATGGCCGCAGAGGAATCTGTAATATTGTCATTGGCATTTATGACCATATGAATGATCTTATCATTAGAGCTTGCCAGGGTCTTCGTTCCCTGGGATACCCCTCCGATAATACTCTGCAAGGTTTTCAGGAAATCATTCATTCCGCTGATCAGAATCGATAGCTCGCTTTTTGTTTTGTTGGCAATACGCACGCTCAAGTCGCCCCGGTTCCGTGAAATAGCTTCAATAATCTGGCGCAACTCCATAGACACGCCATTGATCGGCCGGACAATATTGCGGTAAAACAGCAGCAGATTGATGCCGATAATCACAAGGATGATCACGCTTCCGATCACGCTGATGCTGATCGTCTCCTCGTACTTTGACTGCTGCCTCTGACGGCTCTGTACAACCATCTCTTCAAAATATGTATTGGCAAGCTCCAGATTGGAGTCAAACTTCTCATCCTCCCCTTCCAGGGCGTCGATCTGTGCAACCACCTCTTCCATGCTCTTTCCTTCCGAGGCCAGCAGTACCTCTCTTGCATGCTGGACATAAGTGGTAAGCCCTTCCTCCATATCCGAAATACTGACCTCACTGTTTCCATGCAGATACTCCTGAATCTGCCCAATGCCCTCCATCAGCTGTGTGTAACGCTTGTCGATATTCTCGATGAGATGCTCCCGCTCCTCTGCATCCTCGATTGCAATGTAGGCATAAATATAGCGCTGAATCTTCTCATAATCCTTTTTCATATCGCCACGAAGTACCATAGCAGACAGGCAGACATCACTGATGTTATTGGCCTCTGCTACTGTGCTCTGAAAATTGGTAATATTGATTCCAAAATACGCGCCAAATACGATCATCAGAATCAAATTCATAAAAATAAGCTGTGTCGTAATACGGCTCCAAAATGAAACATGCGGCAGCTTTCCTTCCATCTTTCCAATTCCTCCAGTTACTTTTTAAATTTTATCCTTTCTCCCGGCCCTGAACTTTGCCGCCCTGTAAATGGGCATGCTTCTTTCATGAGCCACGATACTTTAAATTATAATTCATCCTTCGCCTGATGTCAATCCGGGCTTCCGGCCTCATTTCGGCCGCGTCCCCAGGTCCCTTTTTCTGCCGCCATTTCTCTTTATCATCTGGCGCCAGCCCCACTGGGCTGCATTCTTGTATAAAAATCGCGGAAGGGCAACAGAGACATAGCGGTTTTCCTGCTTCTCCCCCTGGAGGATCCTGTCCGCCAGGGCCTCCAGCGCCAGATCCACCGGCCCCAAGGGGCCCTGTCCCTTTTTCCCGGAGGGAATCTGGCCAAGTCCGCCGCCTCCGCCCACGCCAAGCCCTCCGCTCCAGATGCAGCCTGTCTTTTCACACCAGTTCTGCAGAAGCTCCAGGGCCGGCTCTGCCTGAATCCCCTCATAAAAGCCGCAATTCACAATGCCATAAATATGTACCTTGCGGCTTGTGCTGCAGGCTTCCTCCAGTTGAGCCAGGCAGGACAGAAGATGCCCGGGAATCCCGTCCACATAAAGCGGAAATGCAAACACCCATGCTTCCGCATCCCCAAGCCCTGCAAGAGCCTCACCGGATACCGCTGCCTGATGCAGTCCCACCTCCCCTGTCTCTGCCTCTGACAGGCCCTTTTTCTCAAAAAGGTAATATTTCAGCTCCTCCAAAAGCGTCCTGCTGGCGCTCTCCTTCCTCTTGGGGCTTCCGTTCAGCAACACAATTCTCATAAGACAATGTCCTCCATCTCCTCTGGCGTCCTGTAAAAATATACGCCTGCTGCCTGGGCGTCATAGTTATCCGCATTGGCCGAAAGGAGCTTTTGGGCTGTCTCCTTCTCCCGCTCCGTAATATTCTGGCCATAATAATATGCCGATAACCGGATCACATTCTCATACCTGCGCTTATGATGCATTTCTCCTCTGCGCAGCACAAAATCCGGATGCATATAGGAAATTGCGCGGTCCTGCACCGTTTTTACAAAGGGACTTGGGCCCCCGTAGCAGCATTGGCTGATTAAAATCAGCTCCGTGCATTTTCCCATCCAGATCCCCGTATCCTCATACCCATCCTGTATGACGCACCTTCCAGGCGTTTTCACCCAGCAGCCAAAGCAGCCGGTGCAGGGATGGATCTCCCCCTGGGGCCGGATGATCCGGTGGCTGCCCTGGATCCGGATATGGGAAATATCTGTATCTGTAATAATCAGCTTCATACTTGTTCCACCCTTTCTGTTATGATCATACCCGAAGCCATAACAAAATCATTTTCAAGGGAAAACCCGTATCTGCAGTCCGCCGGCAATTCTCCCGGCGATTCTGCAAATACGGGCTTCCTATTCTATGGATCCTTTATTTCTTTTTCTTTGCAAACTTCACCTTAAACACATACCACAGCGCACCGGTAATGCATACGGAAGAATATGCCCCGCAGATAATACCTGCCATCAGCGGCATGGCGAACTCCCGGATGCTGGTAACCCCTAAAAGCCACAGTACAAATACCATAATAAAGGTGGTCAATGACGTGTTGATGCTTCGGGACAGCGTCTGGGTCACACTGCTGTTGACCACTTCCTTGAGGGTCTCCTTATCCTGTCCGCGCACCACAGCCATGTTCTCGCGGATACGGTCAAAAATAACAATGGTGGCATTGATGGAATAACCCACAATGGTCAGCATACAGGCAATAAAGGTATTGCCTACCGAGGTCCAGGTAAACACGTAGAAGGCCAGTACAATCAAAACATCATGGATCAGGGCGATTACCGCACTTCCGGCAAAACGGATATCCTTAAACCGGAACCAGATATAAACCAGCATACACAGCGTCGCGATCACCACGGCCCAGACTGCATCTGACTTCATCTCTGAGCTGACGGTAGAGCTGATATTCTCGCTGATGATGCTGCCCTCTTCCACGCCGAACTGCTCCAGCATAGCTGCATTAAAGGCCTCCCGCTCCTCCAGGCTCAAGGAACGTGTCTTGATCACCACCTCGTTGGTTCCGTCAATCTTCTGGGTCTGCACATTGCCGTCCCCGGTAATCTTCTCTACCACCGGAACGATCTGGCTGCTGATCTCCTCAATGGAATAATCCTCCTGGAAGGTCACGGTGGAGGAATTGCCCCCCACAAAATCAAGGCTGTAATTCATGGCCGTACCATTGCTTCCATTGCGGATTCCCATGCCCACAAAGCCTGCCACGATCACCACCAGGGAGATCGCGAAAAAGACTGCCTTTTTGCTCAGGAAATTGACGGTTTTCCGCTCCTTCTGGGAGCCGTAAAGCTTGGGCGCCTTCAGGCCGATAGCATAGAAGCTCCGAAGCAGCAGACGGGTAATCACAAGGGCCGTAAACATGGACAGGACAATACCGATCCCCAGGGTATAGGCAAAGCCCTTCACCGGGCCTGAGCCCCGCAGCCCCAGCACAATTGCAGCAATAAAGGTAGTGATATTGCCATCCAGAATGGCGGAGAGAGCCTTCTGGAAACCTGCCTTGATGGCAGACTCCACGCTCCTGCCGGCGCCGATCTCCTCACGGATACGTGCAAATATAATGACATTGGCATCCACCGCCATACCGATGGACAGGATCACACCGGCAATCCCCGGCAGGGTCAGGGTGATGTCAAAGAACCACAGCACCAGCACGGTGAGGGCGCAGTACAGGATCAGGGCAATGCTTGCCGCAAGGCCCGGGATCAGGTACATTGCAATCATAAAAATAACAATCAGCAAAATACCGATGCCTGCCGCCTTGATGCTGGTGGAAAGGGCCTCCTCGCCAAGCTCTGCGCCAACCACCTTGGAATGCAGCTCCTCCAGCTCCAGGCTCAGGGAACCGATACGGATCTGGGAAGCCAGGGTCTCCGCCTCCTCATAGGTCTTCTGTCCTTCAATGGTGCATTTCCCGTCGGAAATCACAGTGTTCACCCGGGGCTGGCTGATGGCCTGTCCGTCATATACTACCGAGATAATCTGCCCCAGGTAGGTGGAGGTGGCATCCGCAAAGACCTTGGCCGCCTCCGGCGTCATCTCCAGGGCTACCACATAGCTCCTGGCCCCTGTGGTCTGGTCGTCCATGGTACGGGCCTGGGCACTGGTAATATCTGCCCCTGTGAGAATAGTATTCCCGTTGGGGTCTACAAATGCCAGGGCTCCCGGCTTTCCCAGCTCCTCCAGGATGGCATTGGCATCGCTGACACCGGGAATCTCCACATTGATCCGGCGTTCCCCCTCCCGGTATACTCTTGCTTCGCTGTTACGGGTCTCCACACGCTTCTGCAGCTTGTACACCGTATCGTTCATGGCCTCCTCGGTGGGGTTCTCATCCACTGCCTGGTAGGTGATGCTGACACCTCCGGCCAGGTCCAGGCCCTGCTTGATATTCTGATCCGCACCGATTCCGGTGGGCGTTCCGATCACCACGGCGCCGAATACTGCCGCCACAATGACGACCAGCAGGACCAGCAGGGTGATCATCCCTTTGCTTTTCTTCATGGTATTGCATTCCTCCTTATTCTTCTGCCAGTGCAGCCTTGATCATAATGGCGCACTCCACACGCTTTTTCTGAAGCTGGCAGCCAATGTCATAGGTGCCGTTGATGCTGCCGTCAAAATGATAGGCGTTGGCTGCGCAGCCGCCGCTGCAGTAAAACTTCGCAAAACAGTCTCTGCATTTCTCCTTGGCATATACATTGCATCCACGGAAGGTCTCCCGGATCCCCGGATTCTTCACACCCTCGTATACATTTCCCATGTAAAATTCATCCATCCCCACAAACTGATGGCAGGGGTACAGATCCCCCCAGGGTGTCACAGCCAGGTACTCCGTACCGGAGCCGCAGCCGGAAAGCCGCTTGGCCACACAGGGGCCGCCTTCCAAATCTATCATAAAGTGGAAGAAATTAAAGCCCTTCCCTTCTTTATGCCTATTGATCATCTCCGCTGCCAGTGCGTCATACTCCTCAAACAGCTGTGGCAGATCCTCCCTGCGCAGCGCATATTCTTCGGTATCCGCAGCCACCACCGGCTCCACGGAAATCTGTTGAAATCCCAGATCCGCCAGGTGCAGCACATCCCTGGAAAAATCAGGGTTATGGTGGGTAAAGGTCCCTCTCACATAATATCTGTCCTGTCCCCGGCTCTCTGCAAACCGCTGGAACCTGGGTACAATCAGGTCATAGCTCCCGTCCCCCCGCCGGAAGGGCCTCATGTAGTCATGGACCTCCCTGCGGCCGTCAATGCTTAAGACCACATTGGCCATCTCCCGGTTGGCAAATTCCATCACATCATCATCCAGGAGCACTCCATTGGTGGTCAGGGTAAAACGGAAGTTCTTATTATGAAGCTTCTCCTGCTGCCTGCCATAGGCCACCAGGTCCTTCACCACCTGGAAATTCATCAGGGGCTCGCCGCCGAAAAAATCCACCTCCAGGTTCCTGCGGTTCCCGGAATTGGCAATCAAAAAATCAAGGGCTGCCTTCCCCACCTCAAAGGACATCATGGCCCTTCTTCCGTGATACTCCCCTTCTTCCGCAAAGCAGTAGCGGCAGGCCAGATTGCAGTCGTGGGCAATGTGCAGGCACAGGGCCTTTACCACGGTCTTGCGCTCCGCAAATTCCTGGAGACAGGCCTCATATTCATCCTTTGTGAACAGCTGCCCTGTCTCCTCCAGCTCACGGATCTCCTCATAGGCCTCCGCCAGCTCTTCTTCGGGGTATTTCCCTGACAGCTCCTCCAGTATCCCCTCCCTGGTACGGGTCTCATACAGGGGAATCATATCATAGGTCACATCATCCACCACATGTACAGCTCCGCTGTTCACGTCCAGTACGATGTTGTAACCATTGTTCTTATACTGATGAACCACAATCAGTTCCTCACTTTCAACTGTGATTGGGGACAGCCGCAAAACTCCCGCAGCTCCCCGGCGCCGCCGGGCGCACAACGTACAAGAGACCGCTCGCTCCAGCGAACGGTCTGATGTACATTCCGTATCTTCACATTCTTACGGTTATTTGTTCTCGCAGCTCTGGTTTCCTACGGTGCAGGAGGTCTTGCAGGCAGACTGGCAGGAGGTCTGGCACTCACCGCAGCCACCCTTCTTTACCGTATTCTGCAGTTTTTTTGTATTTAAGGTCTTTACATGTTTCATGAGTATCTCTCCTTTTCTTGCATGTTCTTAAAGATTTGATTACATATCTTTTAGCAGTATACCACACAACTGTGTCTGCGGTAAAGCATTTTCTTAATTTTTCTGGTTTTATCAGTTTTTAAATTTTATAAGCTTTTAAATTTTATAAATTTTTATAAATCTTATAAGAAATTAAATTTTTAACTTTAGCAGCTCAGCTGCCCGATCTCCTCAATGGCCTGCGCAAGCTTCTCCGGCTCAAAGGGCATCCATGTCATTTTCATCAGATCCTCCAGAGACTTGGCTCCCATCTCCGGATCCCCTGACCTGGCCATGCCTGCCAGGGCCGGGGCATACTGCCCAAGGATCCCCACAGCCCGCTCATCCTGTGCCAGCCGCGCCAGGGATGTCCCTGCATGGTAGGGCTGGCGGAAGCTCTTCTTTGGCAGATAGGCAAAATCATAGCTTCCTGCATCCAGCGTCATCTCCGGCGTCTCATAGCCGGGCAGGCGCAGGGATGCCGTACAGCCAAAGGGAATCTCCACATGGACCTTCAGACTTCCGTCCTCCTCAATGGACCAGTTGGACACATAGCTTCCGCTGACCGAATCATACCGGCAGTTCACATAGCCCAGGCGCACATCCGGCCGCGGTTCTATGATGGCCTGTCCAAAGCCCGGTGTCAGGGGACGGATCCCTGCAATATAGGCATACAGGAATTCCATCACAGAGCCATAGGAATAGTGGTTCAGAGAATTCATGCCCGTATCGCTGATGGTTCCGTCGGGAAGTACGGAATTCCACCGCTCCCAGATGGTGGTAGCCCCCAGGTTGACGCTGTAGAGCCAGCTTGGAAAGCCCTCTTTTAATAAGAAGTCATAGGCAAGCTCCGTCATGCCGTTCTCTGCCAGCACGGTACACAGCAGGGGCGCCCCCACAAAGCCGCACTTGATCTGGCTGCAGTCCAGCTTCAGCTTTGCCCCAAACTCCTTTAAGATCCTCTCCCGTTGGCGGAACACACCGAATTTCAGGGCAATCACATAGGCGGCCTGATTGTTCACTGCCAGGCGTCCGTTCTCGGAAAAATATTCCTTCAAAATAGCCTCCCGAATCTTTCCGGCCAGCTCCCGGTAGCCTCCTGCCTCCTCCTGATAGCCCAAAAGCTCTGCCTGCTCCGCCAGAATCCTGGTGGAATTGTAATAATACATGGAGCCGATATAGCCCATATCCGTTCCGCCGGAAAAGCTGGTGGGAGTGGAGCCGTCCAGGGCCAGCCAATCGCCGAACCCAAAGTCAAAATCAAAGAGATATTTCTGTCCCCGCTCCTGGTCCCTGCGGGTCAGATAGTCTACCCAGCCCTTTATTAAATCGTAATTATATTTTGCATCTGTTTTATTCCCATAATAGCAATACAGGGTTTCCGGAATAATGGCCGCCACATCGCCCCACACACTGGATACGGCCTCCGGATGGCCGAAATTGGGCAGGAAGTTGGGAACCGCGCCATGGATGCGTGCCTGCTCCACCTTAAGATCCCGGAGGAACTTGTGGTAAAAGGCCCTGGTGTCCATGTGATAGCTGGCCGTCGGCGCGAATACCTGGGCGTCTCCCGTCCAGCCCAGCCGCTCGCTTCTCTGGGGACAGTCTGTGGGAATATCCAGGAAATTGGACTTTAATCCCCACAGGGTATTCTCATAGAGGCGGTTGATCTTTGCATGGCCTGTCTCCACCCATCCGGTTCTTGTAATATCGGAATACAGCACCCTGCCGCAAAAGTCCGCAGGATCCGGCTCTCCCACCCATCCGGTAACCCGGACATAGCGGAATCCGAAGAAGGTAAAGTGGGGCCTCACCAGCTCCCGCTCTCCCCTGGATACATACACGAACTGGGACTTGGCATCCCGGTAATTCCCATTGTAAAAATTCCCCTGCTGCAGAATTTCGCCAAAATCGAGAGTGACCCTGGTTCCCCTTGGAAGCTCAGCCCAAAACTCCACAAAGCCGGCAAAATTCTGTCCCATATCCAGCACCGTCTCACCGGCTGGTGTGTGGATTACCTCCTGTACCCTCAGCTCCTCCTTGGCCAGCACCGGAAGGCTCAGCCGGTCCTGAAGGTTGTCTTTTCGCAGGTTCTCCATTCCCGGCGTATCCGGCCCGCCCCGAAGCACCTGAACCGGCTGCTTTTCATTTGCTTTGCCGTCCCACAGCAGGCAGTTGTAGATCTCACCCAGATATATGCCGGAATCCTCCACCAGGGAGCCGCAATAGCTCCAGCTGCTGTCTGTGCCGATCACCTCCCCTGAGCCGTCCGCATATTCCAGGTGCAGCTCCCCGATGGCCGCCATTCGGCTTCCGTAATTCTCTGCCTTCAGTTCCAGGCCGAACACGCTCATATACCAGCCCTTGCCCACACAGATTTCCAGGGTATTCTTCTCCTCTAGGAAGGCTTCCGCCGGGAAGGTAATCACCTGGATAATCTTCTCATAATCCGTCAGGTAGGGCGTCAGGTATTCCGCGCCCAGCTTCTGCCCATTGAGATATGCCTCAAAGACACCTGCTGCAGTCACGTACAGCCGGGCCCGCTTCACCTCTTTGTCCAGGGTAAATTCTTTGGAAAATACCGGGTGCATGGTCTCTCCCTCCGGCATGCCGATCCACTCTGCACTCCAGGGCTCATGCATCTTACCGGTCTCAAAAAAGGACGTCTCGCTGACAGCGTGCTCCCCATTCTCCGCAGTCACGGATATCCGGTAATAATAAGTCGTCCGGGGCTTTAGAACAAGGGTGAGCTCCTCGCCGGCAGCATTCAGCGCCGCCCCCTCCTTTGTATACAGAATCTCCTCAAAATCCTGGCTTAAGCTCACCTCAATTCTTGCCTGGGCCTGCCCCTTTGCCTGGGTTTCCGTTACCTGCCAGGAGCAGCTTACGGTATCGTACAAAAAGCCTGCCGGGTTCACAATGCCGTTGATCCGGGTATTTACGATCTTCATATGTTTCCTCCTTGTCTCTTTTTCCCAATTTCTATGTATCAGTGTACACTATTTTTCCCGGCTCTGCCATGCATTTTATTAGGTTCCGATAGATATTTTTTGTGTTTTATCCCACCATGCCGCCCACCATGCCGGAGGCAATACACAGCACCAGGGTAGTGGCAAGCCTGGTCAGATCCATCTCGATCCCCTGGTGAAACAGGACGGAGCCTGCCACCAGCACCACAAAATAGCAGCCCCCCATTATCATGCCCCAGAGGAATTTGCGGCTCTTCATCTTCTTGCCTGCCACCAGACCGCCCACAAAGCCGGAAAGTACATAAATAGCTACCACTGCCACCGAAACGGCTCCCTCGGACAGCTGCAGCTTCGACAGCAGCAGCGTGACGGCCAGAAGCAGGATGCCAGTGATGATGTACATCAGCAGCAGGATTTTCAACAGTGTCAGGGGTACGGCATTCTTTTTTACAGGTTTCTCCATCTCCCTTAGCTCCTTATTATAATAGTCTGTCCTTAAACTATATGAGACAGAAGGCCAAAATATGCGCTGCCTGTGCCCATTCCCCCAAAACCCAATGAACCAAATTTCTTAAATTTTTATGAAGCTCTTGCTTTTTATAATATTTTCCAGTATATTTATGAATAACTATACAATTGCTTTCAATTATGAAGGGAGAGATTTTTACTTGGACTCAGGAGACGTCGCGCAGCTAATTACGATTATTGTATTGGTATTCCTGTCGGCATTTTTTTCATCGGCAGAGACTGCGCTAACCACATGTAACAAAATCAAAATGAGAACTCTGGCAGAAAACGGAGACGCCAAGGCCAAACGTGTACTGAGAATCACCGATGATTCCGGCAAGATGCTCAGCGCCATCCTGGTGGGCAACAATATTGTGAACCTGACTGCCTCCTCTCTGGCCACCTCTCTGGCTACCCGGGTATGGGGCAGCGTGGCAGTTGGAATTGCCACCGGCATACTGACACTGGTTGTTCTGATTTTCGGGGAGATTTCCCCCAAGACCCTGGCTACCATCTATGCAGACCGGATCGCACTGATCTACTCCGGCATCATTTCCTTTTTGATGAAGCTCTTGACCCCGGCAATCTTTATTGTCAACAAGCTTGCCATGGGATTTTTATTCCTGCTGCGTGTAGATCCCAACAAGGCGGAGAATGCCATGACAGAGGATGAGCTGCGCACCATTGTGGATGTGAGCCATGAGGAGGGTGTCATTGAGACTGAGGAGCGGCAGATGATCAACAATGTGTTTGATTTCGGCGACGCCCAGGCCAAGGACGTGATGGTGCCCCGGATTGATATGACCTTTGCCAGCATTGACAATACCTACCAGGAGCTTCTGACTATTTTCCAGGAGGATCACTATACGCGCCTCCCGGTATATGAGGGCTCCACGGACAATGTGGTGGGCATTATCAATATGAAGGACCTGCTGCTGTATGAGGACAGGGAACAATTTCATCTGCGTGATATTCTGCGGAAGCCCTATTATACCTATGAGCACAAGAGCACCTCGGAGCTGATGCTGGAGATGCGCAAGTCCTCCATCAACATTGCCATTGTGCTGGATGAATACGGCGCCACCGCCGGCCTGATTACCTTGGAGGATCTGCTGGAGGAGATCGTGGGAGAGATCCGCGACGAATACGACGACGATGAGGAGGATCCCATCCAGGCCATCAATGAGCGGGAATACATGGTACAGGGTTCCCTGAACCTGGAGGATCTCAATGATATGCTTCATCTTGATTTGACTTCTGAGGACTATGATTCCGTGGGCGGCTACCTGATCGGGCTTCTGGATCATCTGCCGGAGGCCGGAGAGTCCATCGAGACAGAGGAGGGCCTGTACCTGCGTGTGGAGGACATGGAGAAAAACCGCATCAACAAGGTATTCCTGCGGCTGCCGGAGCCGGCCGTGGAGGGAACGCCCCAGGAAGCGATGTAGTAAAATTGACATAATTGAGTGAATCCCCCGCTGCCTGCAGCGGGGGATTCAGCAGCAATGCCGGCAGGCTTTGGGATTTGGCAGGATCCCTCTGGCCTGCCGGCATGATTATTGGTATGATGTCATATGCAACACTAAAAAAATAATTATTGCTTATACACTTCCGTAAAGAAGTATTCCAAGGTATCCACAAACATATTTGCATCAAACAATTATTGCTCCTAATAAACTATCCTCACCTTTTACAACCGAACCACCAAATCCTCTCCATCAATCTGTCTGTCTGAAAGAATGCACCATGCACTCTATCAAGCACAACCGTCTGGAGGCCGCCGTTCTGTTCGCTATCCAGTATCAAGTGAGTACCGCCGTTTCCTATTCGGAAATAGTAGCCCGTATCAATGCGGCTCCACTGAAAAAAAGTCAATCCCACCGCCTTAACGACCAGATTGCCGCAAAGGAAAAGGAATTGACGAAAATCACCCGCTACAAGCAGTCACTGTATCAAGACTGGAAAGACGGGGAAATCACCCAGCAGGAATACCGGGAAATGAAAGCCGATTATGAACGGCAGGCCGCCGGGCTCTCGGATTTGCTGGCCCGGCTGACGGCTGAACGGAAACAGCTTTCAAACGGCGTTGACCAGCAGCATCCCGCGCTGGTAGCCTTTGCGAAATATCAGAACATCGAAAAGCTGACCCGCGAAATTCTGATTGAGCTGGTAGACCATATCAAGGTTTACGAAAACGGCAATATCAGTGTTCACTTTAAGTTTGCGGATGAGTTCCGCCGGATTGCCGAGTACATTGAAATCAACACCACTGACACCGCCGAGGTGGGCTGACCCCCGCCAAAGCACAAAATCCTTTTGGCAGTGTGTTTTCCTAATAAAACGCAATCATATTCTATATCCGGCCAAATATGTTTATGTAATTGCAATGAATATTTGCAATGAATATTTGCAATGAATATTTGCAATGAATATTGCTTTTTAATATCATATTTGCTAAATCATCATACTGCATTAGTGGAAACACAGGACTATATACAATTTTTGAATGCATAGAATACTTATTTTGCAAATCTAACGAGAGTTCGAAATCATTTCGATCTGCTACTACAAACTTAATTTCATCTTTCTCTCGTAGCGCAATAAGGTTCTCATGAAGCATTTTATCCATGAATCCAGAGGATTCTAGTTTATAATCCATTGCTATAATAACCTTAGGGAGTAAGAATGGTCTTATATCCAAAGATCCATTGGTCTGAATAACAACATCCTGGACTTCCTTGCATCTTTCAATTTTATCCAAAAGCAAAATTAAAGCATCATTTTGTAGTAGTGGTTCACCACCAGTAATGCAAATATGTGAGTGGTTTATGTATGAACATATAGTAGAGAATAATGTATCTACATCAATTTGCATATATTTTTTATTATCCTTCTCTGATTGCGCATACTTTGTATCACACCAAGAACAGGCTAAGTTACACCCTTGCAGTCTAACAAAAACCGTAGGGAAACCGGCTGAATACCCCTCTCCCTGAATGCTGTAAAACACTTCATTTATTAATAAATTCATACTATCATCCCATTAGTTTTTTATTAAGTCCATTGCTTTATCTACGTAATCTATCGAATTTTCAAAAACACCTTTTTTGCAACAAGTAATCGTCTTAGTTCCAATCTTTTTGATTCCCCGGTAGGAAATACACATATGCTCAGCTACAACTTGAACAAATACCCCTTCTGGATTTAGCTTTTTATCAATCGCACAGGCAATTTCATTTGTTAATCGTTCCTGTATTTGCGGTTTTTTACAAGCCACGTCAACCAATCTTACCAACTTACTTAAACCTGTTATAATTCCATTTTTAGGAATGTATACAACATGAGCAAACCCATAGAACGGCATAAAGTGATGCTCACAAATAGATTGAACTGGAATGTCTTTAACGATAACCATCTCATGATAATCTTCATCAAATGTAATTTGAATTTGATCTTCTAAATTCACATGTATTCCAGCAAAGATTTCTTCATACATTTTTGCAATTCTCTTTGGTGTGTTTTTTAGTCCTTGCCGATTACAATCTTCTCCAATAGCTTTCAGTATCATACTAAAAGCGGTTTCAATGGCGGCAGTATCAAAATTATTCATAATCCTTCTCCAATACTTTCAATATGTCAGTAATTTTTCGTATTCTTTGACAATTGAACACTTCTCCTAAAGCATCTAATTCGTCAAAGAGGACTGCATTTATGCCCGCATTTTCAGCACCAACTACATCAGAATAATATAGATC
Source organism: uncultured Lachnospiraceae bacterium (assembly GCA_910588285.1). Taxonomy (GTDB): domain Bacteria; phylum Bacillota; class Clostridia; order Lachnospirales; family Lachnospiraceae; genus 14-2. The sequence goes on along the minus strand of CAJUQB010000042.1, from coordinate 771 downwards.
TCCAATATGTATTACTTCATTTGGCTTAATACCCAAATGATTTAAAACAATATTAAATATACTGGGGTCTGGCTTTGAAACACCTTCAACAGATGAATCAGCAATATAATCAAAGAATGATAAAATACCTAATTTTTCTATATCACTTTTCAATGACTGTTTACGCCAATTAGATACTATAGCCAACATATACCCCTTGTTTTTTAATGTTTTTAATACATCAAGAACGCCGTCAATCAAATTATACTCCTTTGCTATTTTATCAACTTGCTCATTCATAATTGGTGACCATTTATATGCCTCATCTCTAGTAAAGCCTGCTCCCATTAATCCTTCGGCATAATTATCAATCCAAAAACTCTCTGAGCGTTTGTACTTTTTATCGCTTTGTCCTAATTGAAAATGTAATTCTGCTCGTTTTGCACCTTCAACCAAGTTTAGACTTTCTAGTTCATTATCATTAAATACCTGACTACAAAAATAGCCAAACATTTCTGGCTTCCCTTTCGTATAAACATTAAAAAGAGTTAAGCCTGCATCAAAAAAGACTGCCTTTATTTTCATTATAGTTTTCCTCCTCGTATTTTGTCATTATCTGCTACCTCGTATATAATTGTTCACTTTCTATTATCCATTATATTTTTAATATGTCGAATCGTCAAATCAATTAGGTTGTTGTTGTATTGCAAAGATGAAAAAGTATGGTTTGCACCTTGAACCTGAATTATTCATGGCGGTATAAGTCACATAAAATCCGCCATAGTTACCATT
>CAJUQB010000041.1:39348-42964 GCA_910588285.1 uncultured Lachnospiraceae bacterium | reverse complement strand
CGATGACAAAACAACGTGCCTCATATATTCGCGGCGATGTTCACGGATTCAGGTTAATCTGATTAAGAAAGAAGATTTCGGCTACCGGCAGATAAGGGATATTAAGGTATCTGATGCCCAGCAGTGGATTATGAAGTTGCATGATGACGGAAAAGGATACAGCACTATTACAAGCGTCAGGGGCGTTGTAAAACCTGCTTTTCAGATGGCATATAATGAGGACATTATCCGCAGGAATCCATTTGATTTTAAGCTGGTAGACGTTGTTCCGAACGATTCGCAGAAGCGTATCGCCATGACAGAGGAACAGCAGGAACTTTGGATGGGGTTTATCCGTGAAGATAAAACCTATGCAAAGTATTATGATGAATTTGTCGTGCTGTTGGGAACGGGAATGCGTGTCAGCGAGTTTTGCGGTTTGACAAAGAGCGATCTGGATTTTGACAGCCGGAAAATCCGTGTGGATCATCAGCTTGTCAGGGAACGGGGCGGAAAATATTATGTTGAGAAAACAAAGACCGAGTGCGGATGCCGCTTTATTCCTATGACAGAGGAAGTCTATCAAAGCCTGAAAAAAATCCTTACCCGTCGTAAGAATTTAAAGACAGAAATAATTGTAGACGGATACAGTGGATTTCTCCTGCTGGACAAGGATGATAAACCGAAAGTAGCGTTGCATATCGAAAATGAAATGCGGTGGGCAATGAAGAAATATAAGAAGCTGCATCCGGACAATCCATTGCCACATATTACGCCCCATGTATTCCGACACACATTCTGTACCAACATGGCAAATGCAGGCATGGATATTAAGACTTTGCAGTATGTGATGGGGCATTCGGACGTAGGCGTTACGCTGAATGTATATACCCATGCAAGCTATGATCGGGCGGCGGAGCAGATGGCAAAAATCTTGGACTTCAAAGAAGCGGATATGCATGGAAAACAGAGAAAATCAGGTTGAGAAGTACACGAATCTACTACACCAATTACTACACCATTTGCCCGTAAATTTGCGTAGATTTATAACGGATTACGCAGATCAAGGGTAAAAAACCAAAAATGAAAAAAGCGCCTGAAAGCTTGAAATATCAAGGTTTGAAGGCTTATGAAGGGATATAAAAGATATGATTAAAATACTTTTCGTCTGCCACGGCAACATCTGCCGCAGCACCATGGCCCAGTCCGTCATGACCCACATAGTCAACCACCATAACCTAACCCACTGTTTCCACATCGATTCTGCTGCCACCAGCCGGGAGGAGATCGGCAATCCGCCCCACTACGGCACAGTGAACCGCCTGCGCCAGGCCAACATCCCGGTGATCCCCCACAACGCCCGGCAGATGACGAAGACGGACTACAAGGAATACGATTATCTCATTGGCATGGACAGCGCCAATATCCGCAACATGACCCGGATTGCCGGAGGCGATCCGGAAGGAAAAATACATAAATTGCTGAGCTTTGCAGGCAGCGGCCGGGATGTGGCGGATCCCTGGTATACCGGGGATTTTGACGCTACCTACGAGGATGTGACGGCAGGCTGTCAGGGCTTGCTGTCATATTTGCAGAAGCAGGGCATATGCTGAACCAGAGAGGCTCCCGGCTGATCCGGATACTTGTCCTTCTCATTTTTCTTGTCATCCTGGCAGCAGGCGTGGCCGTCGGAGCAGGAATGGGAAGGGGGCAGGCAGGAATAGCCGAAGGTCAGGCAGAGGCATGTAGGAAGCGCACAGCCCTTGGGAATACAGTGCAGGCGGGGCAGTGGGAGACTGTGTCAGAGACCCTGGACCAAAGGACAGAACTGGTAATACAGGAGGCACAGCATATGAAAGAGATTCGAGAAAATGAGGCATATTTTGCCTCCATTCCCACGCTGCCGGCCGGACAGATTATTGATACGGCAAGGCTGTCAGCAGACCAGCTCACCCAATTATTCTATGGGGAGGAGATTCGGCCAGAGGGCAGCGTATATAGCCGGATCAACGGCTGCTCCTACCGGGAGAATCCCAACATCGCCCTGTCCCAGCTTCGGTATCTGCGGGTTCTGCATGTTGGGTTTGACGGCAGGACCCATGTGGGGGAAATGATTGTAAATGAGGAGATTGCGGGGGATGTTCTGGAGATTCTGGAGGAGCTCTACAAGGCAGGCTACCCCATTGAACGGATGCAGCTGGTGGATGATTACCAGGCAGATGACAACGCATCTATGGCGGCCAACAATTCCTCTGCCTTCAACTACCGGTATATTGCCAACACCACCAGGCTGTCCAACCACAGCTGGGGAAGGGCTGTTGATATGAACCCCTTCTACAATCCCTATCTTTATACCTCTGGGGGACAGCTCCATGTGGAGCCTCAGGGGGCGGAAGCCTATGCGGACAGAAACGGGGACTGTCCCTATCTGATTGATCATGAGGATCTCTGTTACCGGCTGTTTACCGAACGCGGGTTTGAGTGGGGCGGAGACTGGAACAGCCGGAAGGATTACCAGCATTTTGAGAAGAATTAAAATCTGTTCTCACGGAATACCCTCGCTTCGCTGGGGCAGACTCTGCGCAGCTAGAGCGTGTTTGAAAATGGCTTTCTGACCCATGAACTGCAACAGGCCAGTTTCAATAAAATATTATTTTCCTCTTGCAATTGAAAATAATATGTGCTAGTATAGGCAATAATTAAAAAAGCCATGAATGACAAAGCAATGAAGGAGACTCCTATCTTCAGAGGCCGACAGGAATACAGCGTCACCGACTGAGAGCGCTGTTTGGAAGAGGAGATAGCGGGAACGCTCCGGAGCAGACCGGTTGAGCGCCAGTGGCAGGTAGGCCGGTACGTGTGTGCGCGTTAAGCATATGAGTGGAGCGGTGAGCGCTGGAACTACAGAGTTCCAGGCCTGGCGCTCAATGCGGGTGGTACCGCGGGAATTCGATTCTCGCCCCGGGACAGTTATTTGTCCCGGGGTTTTTATATATCAGGAAACAGTCCGCCGCAGGCGGGGAATCCTGCTAAGCAGGATCTGACCAGATAGAGAAGAGCTTCTCGTCCCGCATAAAATCTAAGAAAAGGAGTACAAAGCCATGGAATTTTTAACAGGAACAGCAACAAAGGAACATCTTGAGATCAGCCAGATCCGGGAGGGCTGCTATGAGGGCAGGAATATCCGGGTGCGGGGAGCCATTCATACCATACGGGATATGGGAGAGGTGGCGTTTGTCCTTCTGCGGAAGCGGGAGGGGCTGGTGCAGTGCATTTACGAGGAGGGAAAGTCGCGATTTGCCCTTTCCGGCCTGGGGGAGGGCGATACTGTGGAGGCGGAAGGGATCTGCAGAAGCGATTCCAGGGCGCCGGGAGGCTTTGAGCTTCGGCTGATGGAGGTGCGGGTGCTGTCAAGACCTGCGGCGCCTCTGCCCCTGCAGATCAGCAAATGGAAGCTGAACACCTCCTTAGAGGCAAAGCTGAACAACCGGGCAGTGGCCCTTAGAAACCCCAGGGAGCGGGCAGTGTTCCGCATCCAGGAGGGCATTGTAAGAGGGTTCCGGGATTTCCTGTACAGCCAGGGATTTACCGAGATCCATACGCCCAAGCTGGGAGCCAAGAGCGCAGAGGGCGGCGC
>CAJUQB010000041.1:23018-39338 GCA_910588285.1 uncultured Lachnospiraceae bacterium | reverse complement strand
GGGCGGCGCCAACCTGTTCAAGCTGGATTATTTCCACAGGCCAGCGATTCTGCAGCAGAGCCCCCAGTTTTACAAGCAGATGATGGTGGGCGTATTTGAGCGGGTGTTTGAGACTGCGCCGGTGTTTCGGGCAGAGAAGCACAACACGAAACGCCATTTGAACGAATATACCTCCCTGGATCTTGAAATGGGTTACATTGACGGCTTTGAGGACATCATGGCCATGGAGACGGGATTTCTGCAGTTTACCGCAGAGCTTCTGGAACGGGAATATACCGGGGAGCTTGCACTGCTGCAGATACAGCTGCCCCATGTGGAACGGATCCCGAAGGTGCGGTTTGACGAGGCCAAGGCGCTGGCAGCGGAAAAATACGGCAGGCAGTTCCGCAACCCCTTTGACCTTGAGCCGGAGGAGGAGGTCCTGATCGGGCAGTATTTCAAGGAGGAGTATGACAGCGATTTTGTATTTGTCACCCATTACCCCTCCAAAAAGAGACCCTTTTACGCCATGGACGACCCGGCGGACGAGACGTATACCCTAAGCTTTGACCTGCTGTTTCGAGGCCTTGAGATTACCACCGGCGGCCAGCGGATCCATGACTATGGCCAGCTGATGGAGAAGATCCAAAAACGCGGCATGGAGACAGAGGGCATGGAGCATTACCTTGCAGCCTTCCGGTACGGAATGCCGCCCCACGGAGGTCTGGGGATTGGCCTGGAGCGTCTGACCATGCAGATGATAGGAGAGGACAACGTGAGGGAAGCCACCCTGTTTCCAAGAGATCTGGGGAGGCTGGAGCCCTGAGAGACCAGAGCAGACTGTAGCTATAGGAGAGCATGACAGACTGTAGCTATAGGAGAGCATGACAGGCTGTAGCTATAGGAGAGCATGACAGGCTGGAGCCAGGAGGTAGAAAATGAATCATTTAGGAACCATAGAATTGACAACAAAACGGCTGACTCTGCGCCCCTTTGAGGCGGAGGATGCGGCCAGCATATTTTATAACTGGGGCAATGACCCAAAGGTAACCGCATACCTGACCTGGAAGCCTTATACAAGCCTGGAGCAGGTGGAGGCCTACATCCAGGAAAACTGGCTGTCCAATTACGGGAAAAAATATTTTTACCAGTGGGCCATAGAGCTCAATGAACTGGAGCAGCCCATTGGGTGTATCAGCGCAGTGGACATCAACGAGCAGACAGAAAGCGTGGAGCTTGGCTTCTGCATAGGCCGGGAATTCTGGCAGAAGGGATACACCACGGAGGCTGTGGCGGAGGTAATGCGGTTCTTCCTGTCCCAGGTGGGGGCCGGGCGGGTGAGCGCTGCCTGCGATGCCAGGAATCTCTATTCAGCCAAGGCCATGAAGGCGGCCGGAATGGAATATGAGGGAACCCTCCGCCAGGCGATCCGGACCAATCAGGGGATTGGGGATATGGATGTTTATGCAAAAATCAGAACCGTTGACCTGGGGGAGGAGGCGCAGGAGCCCAAGGAGCAGCAGGCAGCGTCCGTGACCAGGGTTTTGGGGGAGGATGGCGTGATGCGCAGCCACATTTCCGACGAAACCATGGAATACGTGGGGATTTTGGCAAAGCTGGAGCTGACGCCCCAGGAGACGGAGGCCGCCCGCCGGGACATGGAGGAAATGCTGGATTATATAGACCAGCTGAATGAGCTGGATACCGCGGGAATTGAGCCCATGTCCCATATTTTCCCGGTGGAAAATGTGTTTCGGGAGGATGTGGTGATAAATACAGATGGCGCAGAGGACACCTTAAGGAACGCCCCCCTTAAGAAAAACAGCGGCTTCCAGGTGCCAAAGACCATCGGAGAGTAGGAGGTGTGAGCAAGATGGAGAAAAGAGATATCATGGGTCTGACTGCCGTGGAGCTGGGCAGGAAAATAAAAGCCGGGGAGCTCACAGCCACCCAGGCGGTGGAGGCCTCGCTGGAAGCGATCAGCGCCAGGGAGGAGGCAGTGAAGAGCTTTCTTGCAGTGGATGCAGCGGGAGCGCTTAAGCGGGCCGGGGAGGTCCAGGCCAGGATTGACGCCGGGGAGCTTACCGGCCCCCTGGCAGGGGTCCCCATGGCGGTGAAGGATAACATGTGTACCAGGGGGCTACTGACCACCTGTGCATCGAAGATTCTGTACAATTACATCCCCACCTACACGGCGGAGGCGGTAAAACGTCTGGAGGAGGCGGGGGCAGTGCTCATCGGCAAGACAAATATGGATGAATTTGCCATGGGCAGCACCACGGAGACCTCAGCCTTTGGGGCAACCAAAAACCCCTGGAATACCGGCCATGTGCCCGGCGGCTCCTCCGGCGGCTCCTGTGCGGCTGTGGCGGCAGAGGAGGTGCCCTTTGCCCTGGGGTCTGACACCGGCGGCTCTATCCGCCAGCCCAGTGCCTTCTGCGGGGTCACAGGCATCAAGCCTACCTACGGGACCGTATCCCGCTATGGGCTGATTGCCTACGGCTCCTCCCTGGATCAGATCGGGCCGGTGGCCCGGGATGTGACGGACTGCGCCGTGATCCTGGAGACTATTGCCTGCCATGATGAGAAGGATTCCACCTCCCTGAAACGGGAGGACACGAGGTTCTCCAGGGGGCTTGTGGATGATGTGCAGGGAATGCGCATCGGTATCCCCAGGGACTATCTGGGGGAGGGCCTTGATCCGGAGGTGCGGGCAGCCGTGCTGTCGGCAGCCGGGGTACTGAAGGACAAGGGCGCGGTCCTGGAGGAATTTGACCTGGGGCTTACCCAATATGCCATTCCGGCCTACTATGTGGCAGCCTGCGCGGAGGCCAGCTCCAACCTGGCCCGGTTTGACGGCGTGAAATACGGCTACCGTGCCCCGGAATATGAGGGCCTTCACCATATGTACAAGAAATCCCGCTCCCAGGGCTTTGGGGCGGAAGTGAAGCGCCGGATCATGCTGGGCTCCTTTGTCCTAAGCTCCGGCTATTACGATGCCTATTATCTGAAGGCCCTGAGGGTCAAGGCCCTGATCAAGCAGGCCTTTGACAAAGCCTTTGAACGCTTTGACGTAATCCTGGGACCGGCAGCGCCCACCACGGCGCCTCGTCTGGGGGAGAGCCTGGCCAATCCTTTGCAAATGTACCTGGGGGATATCTACACGGTATCCGTCAACCTGGCGGGGCTGCCGGGGATTTCCCTGCCCTGCGGCCTCAGCAGCCAGGGGCTTCCCATAGGGCTTCAGATGATCGGCGACTGCTTCCGGGAGCAAACAATCATCCGGGCAGCCTACAGCTTTGAACAGACCCGGCAGTATCTGCACAGCCCCCTGGCAGGAGAGGAGGAGAGATCATGAAAAACTATGAGACAGTCATCGGTCTGGAGGTTCATGTGGAGCTTGCCACAAAGACCAAGATTTTCTGCGGCTGCTCCACGGCCTTTGGGGCTGCCCCCAATACCCACACCTGCCCGGTATGTACCGGACAGCCGGGCGCCCTGCCGGTGCTGAACCGCCAGGTGGTGGAGTACGCGGTGGCAGTGGGACTTGCCACCAACTGTGAGATCACCAGGTACAGCAAATTTGACCGGAAGAATTATTTTTATCCGGACAATCCTCAGAACTATCAGATCTCCCAGCTGTACCTGCCCATCTGCCGCAATGGCTATGTGGAGATTGAGACGCCGGAGGGGGCCAAGCGGGTGCGGATCCATGAAATCCATATGGAGGAGGATGCGGGAAAGCTGATTCATGACGAGTGGGAGGATGTTTCCCTTGTGGACTACAACCGTTCCGGCGTCCCGCTGATTGAGATTGTATCTGAGCCGGACATGCGCACCGCACAGGAGGTGATCGCCTATCTGGAGACACTGCGCCAGACCATCCAGTATCTGGGAGCCAGTGACTGCAAGCTGAACGAGGGCTCCATGCGGGCCGATGTGAATCTGTCTGTCCGGGAGGTGGGCAGCACGGCTTTTGGTACACGTACCGAGATGAAGAACCTGAATTCCTTCAAGGCCATTTCCCATGCCATAGAGGGAGAGCGGGCCCGTCAGATTGAGCTGCTGGAGCTGGGGCGTCGGGTGGTGCAGGAGACCAGGCGCTGGGACGACAACAAGGAGACCTCCCACGCCATGCGCTCCAAGGAGGATGCCCAGGATTACCGCTATTTCCCGGAGCCGGATCTTGCGCCCCTTGTGGTTTCCCAGGCATGGATCCAGCAGATCCGCAGCCGCCAGCCGGAGCTGCGGCCCCAGAAGCTTTTGCGGTATAAGAGGGAATACGACATTCCGGAATATGACGCAAGGATCCTGACAGAGTCAAAGCACATGGCGGATCTCTTCGAGGCAGCTGCCGGGATTAGCGGGAAGCCCAAAAAGGTATCCAACTGGCTGATGGTGGAAACCATGCGCCTGCTGAAGGAGCGTGAGATGGACCCGGAGGAGATTTCCTTTTCTCCCGGGCATTTGGCAGAGCTGATTGACCTGGCGGATGCGGGAATTATCAGCGGGCCTGTGGCCAAGGAGGTCTTTGAGGCAGTGTTTGATCGTGACGTATCCCCGGCAGCCTATGTGGAGGAGCAGGGCCTTCGGACAGTCAATGACGAGGGGGCGCTGCGGGCCTGCGTGGAGCAGGTGCTTGAGGAAAATCCCCAGTCCGTGGCAGATTACCGGGGCGGGAAGGCCAAAGCCCTCGGGTTCCTGGTGGGACAGACCATGAAGGCCCTGAAGGGCAAGGCGGACCCGGGCCTTGTGAACCGGCTCCTGAAGGAATTTCTGTCGTGATGAGATAGAGGAAGCATGGCCTGGAAATTATGGCCAGGCAAAAAAACTTTTACATTTTCTTGCATACTTTTTAACGAAAATTTGATATACTGTTTATTATGCAGGGAAATTTCGGCCCGCATCATTACAAAAGACAGGGAGTTGGGAGCTGTATGATACGGATACTCATCGTAGAAGACGATGCAAATATAGCAAAACTAATCGAGGCAACAGTGGCAATCGGCGGCTATGAAGGAGTGGTCTGCAACAACGGCGCGGATGGCTTCCAGAAGATGGAAAACGAGGAGTTTGACCTGGTGCTCCTGGATGTGATGCTGCCGGATATGAGCGGCTTTGAGATTATGCGCAGCCGCACCTCCACCACACCGGTGATCTTTATCACGGCCAAGCAGGAGCTGACCGACAAGGTGCGGGGGCTGCGCTTAGGCGCGGAGGATTATATTGTGAAGCCCTTTGAGGCCATGGAGCTGCTGGCGCGGATTGAGGTGATTCTGCGCCGGGTCAGCAAGACCGCGGTGGTGTATGAGTACGGTGATATCTCTGTCAACGTGGAGGAGCATACCTGCCGGTGCAAGGGCAAGCCGGTCTATTTGACTCCCAAGGAATTTGAGGTCCTGGTGTTCTTTTTGCAGCATAAGGACGTGGCTGTCTCCAGGGACCGCCTCCTGAGCGCTGTCTGGGGCTTTGAGTATGAGGGGGAGACCAGAACCATTGACATTCATATTCAGCAGCTTCGGAAAAAGCTGAACCTGAAGGAACATCTGGTGACGATTCCCAAGCTGGGCTATCGATTGGAGAGTTTATAGCATATGAAATTATGGCAGAAAATCTTTTTGTATACGATGATGCTGGTGATGCTCGCAGTGGGCGTTACCAGCATTTTGGTACTGAGGAGCAGCTTCCAGCTGTCCATGGAGCAAAAGCGCCAGTCTGCCTACACGGAGCATGAATTTTTAGTATCTAATTTTAAGAGCCTTCTGTTGTCCCAGCGGCTTCGTCAGAATGTCCTTGTGCTGGAACAGGACCAGATCGCGGAGCTGATGCGGAGTACCTTTCAGGAGGGGAATATCACCAGCGGCCTTATTTTCTTTAACAAACGGAAGCAGATTGTATATGAAAAGGGCGGCTTTGGGGAGATGTCCAAGGAGGACCAGAAGAAGGTAAAGGCGCTGTTGGAAATTGTGGCGGATACCGGGGAGAATTACATGCAGCATCAGGGAGACCTGTTGTATATTCTGACCAAGGAATCCTTAGAGACCAACACCTATTATTTCCTTACCGTGACGGATATCAGCCAGGTGTATGGGATCCACCGGGAAATGATGCGGAATGTGCGGACGGTCTGCCTGGTGTGCGCGGTGGCGATCTCCGTGATTCTGCTGATTGTGGTGAAGCTGCTGCTGCGGCCCCTGTCCAGGATTAACCAGGGGACCCGGGCCATCGCCCGGGGGGATTACAGGAAGCGCGTGCCCCGGAAGGGCAGGGATGAGCTGTCGGAGCTCGCCTACAATATGAACCGCATGGCCTATGCCATCGAACAGAATATCCATGCGCTGGAGGAGGTGGCGGAGGACCGGAAGAAATTTATCGACAACCTGTCCCATGAAATGAAAACGCCGCTGACCTCCATCCTGGGATTTGCAGACCTCCTGCAGATTCAGGGGCGGCTGTCAGAGGAGCAGCGGATGGAGTATGCCGGCATTATCAAGGATGAGGCCAGCCGGATGCGTACCCTGTCAGGAAAGCTCATGGAGCTGATCACTGTGGGGGAGGCCAATATCGAGTGGACCAGGGAGGAGATGCGCCAGCTGTTCCGGGAGATGGGCATGGCTCTCTGCGTGGTGGCGGAAAGCCACGGCATGCGGTTTTCCCTGGAATGTGAGAAGGGATATCTGTGGGTGGACCGGGAGCTGATCAAATCCCTGGTATACAACCTGACGGACAATGCCATCAAGGCCTCCAAGGAGGGGGATCCCATTGCCATCAACGGATGGTTTGAGGAGGACAGCTTCTTCTTCTCCGTGGCGGATAAGGGGATCGGAATCCCAAGGGAGGAGATTGAGAAGATTACCCAGGCCTTCTATATGGTGGACAAGGTCAGAAGCCGTGCCAGCGGGGGGGCGGGACTGGGCCTGGCTCTCTGCGTGGAGATTGCACAGATCCATCAGGGCAACCTGTCTATTGAGAGCGAGATTGGCGTGGGAACCGTGATTACGGTGCGTATGAAAGGCGGTGAAGAGCATGAGGCGGTATAAAGGATTCGTCCCCCTGCTGGCAACGCTGGCCTGTGCGCTGGTGATATTGGCGCTGGGATATGCCGGGATTGCCCTGGGCAGCGAGGCGCTGCTGAAGACCTCCCAGGAGCCGGAGAAGGTCACTATGCCTGGAGATATCTCCAACCTGTTTTATTCCCGCATAGAGGACGACGTACAGCTGTACCCCTGGAATTATTTTACAGAGGGCACTGCCACTGGCAATGAAAGCAGGGCGTCCGATGTTTTAGCAGGAACCGAGGAGGCAATGTTTACCCTGATTGCGGTGGCGGCAGATGTGGAGGTGTGGGAGGTAATCCAATGGTTCCAGAACCAGAATGCCAATATCCTGGACAAGATGGAGACCAGATATGTAGATACGGCATCTGAGGAGTTCTTCTTTTTTGATGATGTGATCCGCCTGAACGGAAGGGAATACCATGTCAAATTCTGCGCAAATTCCAATGGGCTCCATTCCTTTTCCTGTATCAGGCCCAAGGAGGAAAATATCCGAGACAGTGTCCAGTGGAGCGGGAATAAGGCGCAGCTGAGTGAGCTGATGAAAAATAACGACGTGCTTCTGGAGGCGCTGTGGAGCTCAGTGAATGAGATGTGGCATAACAGAAATGGCACATGGGGCTGGGAGCTCTATACGGACATGTATCTATGTATGGATGAATGCTTCTGGGGGCTGCAGGAGGGTGTGAGTATCAGCGTAGATGAGGTGTATTATGAGCAGTCTTCTGTAAAGGACAAAGAAATTGGCAATGCAGGGGGGATCACTGATATGATAAGAGCCGCTGAAAGTGAAGCAAAGGAAAAAAACTATATTGTGGTAGAGTTTGATCCCCAGATGGTGGAGCTGGAAGATTGTATCCTGCTGATGAGCGGGCGTTATCAGGAACAGGCGGTCTATTATGATGTGATAGAACAGAAGGTGGTTGGATTTCATTTCTTTTAAATGGATGCGGAGGTTTTTTCGGGTCAGGAATGGGGGACAGAGAATTCATAAAACTTTTATTTGAAATTCGCCATGGCTTGAATTATACTGATAGGAAGAGCAGAGAATGCGGCAGCCCTCTGCGCAATCGTCAGGAAGAAGGAGAATTGCGATGTCTGAACAAGAAGTACGTTCCGAAGAAAATAAGCAGGATGATTATGAAGATATCTGTTATATTTGCCGCCGGCCGGAGAGCAAGGCAGGGAAGATGGTGAAGATTCCCAACCAGTTCTGTGTCTGTGCGGATTGTATGCAGAAGACCATTGACGCCATGGGAAGCTATCCGATGAATGAGCTGATGGGGGGCATGCCTTTTACGTTTTCCATGAATCCCATGCCGGGTGCCGGGCAGAATCCCATGCCGGGAGGCATACCCAATCCCGTGTCAGGAGCCGGGCCAAAGCCCGGGGCCGGGAGTGGGGCTTCGGGAGACGGGGGGCAGGGCGCCTCATCTGCAGGGCCGGGAGCCCATCCCATGGAGGCTGTGCCCGCGGAAACGGGGCCGGCAGCGGCCGAGGGGGAGGAGACCGAGGAGCCGAAGCCCGAGGAGGGCATGGGCGGAGGCATGATGGGCGGCTTTCCCTTTATGCCGGGAATCAATATGATCAACCTGTCGGATCTCTCCGGAATGATGCCCCAGCAGCGGATCAGGAAAAAAAGGGGCAAGGATAAGAAGAAGCCTGCCTTAAATATAAAGGATATCCCTGCTCCCCACAAGATCAAGGCCAGCCTGGACGAATACGTGGTGGGCCAGGAGCATGCAAAGAAGGTAATGTCTGTGGCTGTGTACAACCACTACAAGCGTGTGGCCTCCGACGACCTGGACGGCGTGGAGATTGAGAAGTCCAACATGCTGATGATCGGGCCTACCGGAAGCGGCAAGACCTATCTGGTGAAGACCCTGGCCAGGCTGCTGGATGTCCCCCTGGCCATTGCAGATGCCACCTCCCTGACGGAGGCAGGCTACATTGGCGACGATATCGAGAGCGTGGTTTCCAAGCTCCTGGCCGCAGCGGACAATGATGTGGACAAGGCGGAGCATGGGATCATATTTATTGATGAGATCGATAAGATCGCCAAGAAGAAGAATACCCACCAGCGGGATGTCAGCGGGGAATCGGTGCAGCAGGGCATGCTGAAGCTTCTGGAGGGAGCGGAGGTGGAGGTTCCGGTGGGAGCCAACAGCAAGAACGCCATGGTGCCTCTCACCACAGTCAACACCAAGGATATCCTCTTTATCTGCGGCGGCGCCTTTCCGGATCTGGAGGAGATTATCAAGGAACGGCTGAATAAGCATGCCTCCGTGGGATTCCGGGCAGATCTGAAGGATAAGTACGACAAGGAGGAGAATCTGGTCCGCCAGGTGGAGGTGGAGGATATCCGCAAATACGGCATGATTCCGGAGTTTTTGGGCCGTATGCCAGTGGTATTTACCCTGGATGCCCTGACAGAGGACATGATGGTGGAGATTCTTAAAACCCCCAAGAATGCCATCATCAAGCAGTACCAGAAGCTGCTTGCCATGGATGAGGTGAAGCTCACCTTCGAGGAGGGGGCCATGCGGGCCATTGCCAGGAAGGCCAAAAAGAAGGATGTGGGAGCCAGGGCATTGCGGGCCATTCTGGAGGAATTCATGCTGGATATTATGTATGAGATTCCCAAAGACGACAACATTGGCCAGGTGACCATCACGCAGGCCTACATAGAGAATACCGGAGGCCCCATTATCACCCTGCGGGGCGCCGGGGAGCTGCCGGGGCCGTCGCAGGCCTAGAGAACGAATGAGTGAAAGAGCGAAAATGATTCTTGACATTTTCGCTCTTTTATTGTATGCTTGAAGCAAATAAAACCGAAACGTTTCGGTTTATGAAAAAGGAGGAGAAGATATGCCACTTGTTACATCAGAACAGATGCTGCTGGATGCACAGCGGGGCGGGTATGCCGTGGGGGCCTTCAATGTGGAGAATATGGAGATGGTGAAGGCTGTCATTGGGGCAGCCCAGGAGCTTTCTGCCCCCGTGATCCTGCAGACCACACCCTCTACGGTGAAGTACGGGACACTGGAGACCTACGCGGCCATTGCGGCTGCGGAGGCCGGACGGGCTGCGGTTCCTGTCTGCCTGCATTTAGATCACGGCGACAGCTTTGCCCTGGCCATGCAGGCCATTCATGCGGGCTATACCTCTGTCATGATTGACGGCTCCGGGCTGGAGTTTGAGAGGAATATTGCAGTCAGCAGGAAGACCGCAGAGGCAGGGGCAGCCTGCAGGATCCCGGTGGAGGCAGAGCTTGGCAAGGTGGGCGGCAAGGAGGACGACCTGGAGGCAGAGGCAGATACCAACACGGATCCTGCGGAGGCCAAGGAGTTCGTAGAGCGGACAGGGGTTACCTCCCTGGCCATTGCCATTGGCACAGCCCATGGCTTTTATGCGGGAACCCCCATTCTGGATAAGGAGCGGGTATCTAAGATTCGCCAGGCGGTTTCCGTGCCGCTGGTGCTCCACGGCGCTTCCGGCCTTAAGGACGAGGATGTGCGGGAATGTGTATCCAGAGGCATCTGCAAGGTGAACTTTGCCACAGAGCTTCGGGCAGCTTACACGGATGCAGGGAAGAAGCTTTTGGCTAGGCAGCCTGACACCTTTGACCCCAAGAAGCTGGGAATTGTGGGAATGGAAGCAGTAAAGGAGCTGGTGAAGAACCGGATGGAGGTGTGCGGCTGCGTGGGCAGGGCGGTGTAGCATGGCTGCAACCATGAAGGACCTTGCCAGGGCAACCGGTCTGGGGCTGGCTACGATTTCCTCCTATTTCAACGGAGGCAATGTGCGGGAAAAGAACCGGGCGAAGATCGAGCAGGCCATTGAGGAGCTTCATTTTGAGGTGAATGAGATTGCCAGAGGGCTGAAAACCAACCGCACCAGGGTGATCGGGATTGTGATTCCGGAGCTGAACAATATTTTCTGTGCGGAGGTGATCACAGAGGTGGAGGACACTCTGCGCAGTCATGGGTATGCGGTGATGGTCTGTGACTGCCGTACCGATGAGAAACGGGAAGCAGAGGCAGTGGATTTTCTGTATCACCGCCGTGTGGACGGATTGCTGCTGATGCCGGTGGGGAAGACTGGAGCCCACCTTAGGCCCTTTACGGCCTCCGGCAAGCCGGTGGTGCTGATCGACAGGCGTCTGGAGGGTGTGGACTGTGACTGCGTGCTGGTGGACAACCAGGGCGCAGCAGCAGATGCCGTCAGACGGCTGATCGCGGCAGGCCACAGGCAGATTGGCATCCTGGCAGGGCCAGAGGAGATCTATACGGCCCGGGAGCGTCTGTCCGGCTGCAGCAAGGCTCTGGAGGAGGCCGGGATCGTGCAGGAGGCCAGGCTGACGGCCCGGGGGGATTATACAATCCGCGGAGGCGCGGAGGCCATGAAGCAGCTGCTGGAGCACAATCCCAAGATGACGGCTGTGTTTGTGAGCAATTATGAGATGACCATGGGGGCCGTCATTGCGGCAAATGAGCTGGGGCTTCGGATCCCGGAGGATTTGTCGGTGATCGGCTTTGACAATCTGGAATTTGCCAGGGCCAGCAGTCCGCGTCTGAGCATTGTGTCCCAGCCCACCGGGGAGATCGGGCGGCAGGCGGCAGCGCTGCTTTTAGACCGGCTGGGGGAGAAGGAGATATCTCCCGATGCCGGAGCGGGAAGGACAGAGCGGAAGGGCAGGCAGCAGCCGGGGCGGGTTGTGAGCCTGGCTACCAGCTTTATAGAAGGAAAATCCGTGAAGGATTTGGGAGGAAGCGATGAAACAATATCTGATGGGCATTGACATTGGCACAAGTGCCTGCAAGGTGGCAGTGTTTGACCGGGAAGGACATGTGGTATCCTCCGCTTCGGCGGGCTATCCGGTGTATTATCCCCGGCCCGGCTGGGCGGAGCAGAACCCCAGGGAATGGTGGCAGGCTGTCTGCAATGGGGTGAAGCAGGCGCTGTATGCAGGGAAGCTGTCCGGCGGAGAGATTGCCGGCGTGGGAATCGACGGGCAGAGCTGGTCTGCTGTCCTGGTGGACAAAAGGGGCCGTGTTCTGGCCAATACGCCCATTTGGATGGACACCAGGGCCGAGGGAATCTGCAGGGAGCTCAATGAACAGGTTGGGGAGGAGGCAATTTTTGCCTTGGCAGGGAATTCTCTGCAGCCCGCCTATACCACGGCCAAGATCCTCTGGTATCAGAGGAACCAGCCCCGGGAATACCGGGAGGCAGATAAGGTGCTGCAGTCCAACAGCTATATTGCATACCGGCTCACCGGGGCGCTGACCCAGGATCTCTCCCAGGGGTATGGCCTTCACTGCTTTGACATCCATAAGGGGCAGTGGGATATGGATATGTGCAGCCGGCTTGGGATCCGGCCGGAGCTTCTGCCGGACCTGTACCCCTGCCATGCTGTCATCGGAACAGTAACCGGGCAGGCGGCAGAGGAATGCGGTCTGTCAGCCGGGACACCGGTGGCAGCCGGCGGCCTGGATGCGGCCTGCGGAACCCTGGGGGCAGGGGTGATTCATCCCGGCGAGACTCAGGAGCAGGGAGGCCAGGCAGGAGGAATGAGTATCTGTATGGACAGCCCCAAGGCCGATCCCAGGCTGATTCTGGGCTATCACGTGGTTCCGGATCAGTGGCTTTTACAGGGCGGGACCACCGGCGGGGGAGGCGTGATGCGCTGGCTGGAGCAGGAGCTGGGAGACTACGAACGGCTGGAAGGCCCCCGGCAGGGGAAGAGCTCACTGGAGCTTTTTAACCGGCTGGCGGAGGCAGTGGAGCCGGGATGTGACGGCGTGGTATTTCTGCCCTACATGTCCGGAGAGCGGTCCCCCATCTGGGATGCAAAGGCCAAGGGCGTCTATTACGGTCTGGATTTTGGCAAGACCAAGGGGCACCTGATCCGGGCAGCCATGGAGGGGGTGGCCTTTGCCCTGCGCCACAACCTGGAGGCAGCCAGGGAGGCAGGGGCTGCAGTGGGAGAGCTTCGGGCCATGGGCGGCTCTGCCAATTCCCTGCTGTGGACCCAGATCAAGGCGGACATTACCGGCCGGCCCATCGCCGTGCCCGCCTCCGACACAGCTACCACCTTGGGGGCAGCGATTCTTGCAGGGGTGGGAACCGGCCTGTATAAGAGCTTTGAGGAGGCAGTTTCACAGACCGTTGAGACAAAGCGCAGGCATCAGCCCAACCCGGCCAACAGAGATGCTTATGACAGAAACTATCGGATTTACCGGAGTCTGTACCGGGATCTGAAGGGTTTGATGAGAGAGGAGGAGCCATGAAAGCAGCAGTAGTATGTGCAAATGAGGATGTACGGTATATGGAGTATCAGGAGCCGTCCCCCGGTCCGGGAGAGGTGAAGGTGAAGGTGGCAATGTCCGGAATCTGCGGTTCCGACGTGCCGCGGGTGCTGCACAACGGCGTCCATTTTTACCCCATTGTCCTGGGACACGAATTTTCCGGGGACGTGGTGGAGGTAGGGGAAGGCGTCACAAGGGTAAAGCCGAAAGACCGGGTGTCGGGAGCGCCCCTTCTGCCCTGTATGGAATGTGAGGACTGCCAGCGTGGGAATTATTCCCTGTGCAAGCATTACAGCTTCATCGGTTCCAGGGAGCAGGGGAGCAATGCGGATTATGTGGTGCTGCCGGAGAAGAACGCAGTGGTCTTTGACAAGAGCATTCCCTACGAGCAGGGGGCAATGTTCGAGCCCTCCACCGTGGCTCTCCACGGGCTGTTCCAGAACGATTACCAGGGCGGGGAATATGTGGCAGTCCTAGGCGGCGGCACCATCGGCATGTTTACGATGCAGTGGGCCAGGATCTTTGGCGCCAAACGGGTGGTGGTATTTGATATCAGCAGGGAGCGTCTGGAGCTGGCCCGGCGGCTGGGGGCGGATGAGACCATTGACACCACCCAGGAGGGCTTTCTTGCGCAGGCCATGGAGCTGACAGGCGGCAGGGGATATGGCTATGTCTTTGAGACGGCCGGGCAGGCGCCCACCATGCAGACGGCCTTTTCCCTGGCTGCCAACAAGGCTCACGTGTGCTTTATCGGAACCCCCCATGTGGATCTGGCCTTCACGCCGGCCATGTGGGAGAACATGAACCGGAAGGAATTCAAGCTGACGGGCTCCTGGATGTCCTACAGCGCACCCTTCCCGGGGAGGGAGTGGGAACTGACGGCCCATTATTTTGCCACCGGGCAGCTGAAGTTCGATGCAGGGCTGATCTATAAAAAAATGCCCATGAGCCAGGCCCAGGAGGCCTTCCAGATGTTCAAGGAGCCGGGGCTGGTGAAGGGAAAGGTGCTTCTTGTAAACGAGGGGTGAGCAGCCCCCTGCCTGCAGAGAAAGGGGAAGAACCATGATTTTGACAGTGACGTTGAATGCAGCCATTGACAAGCGGTATGTGGTGGAGGGCTTCCAGGCGGGGGCAGTCAACCGCGTGAAGGAATGTGCCTATGTGCCGGGAGGAAAAGGGCTGAATGTGTCAAAGCCCGCCGCCCTGGCCGGGGCAGATGTGCTGGCCACCGGATTTGTGGGAGGCCATGCCGGGAAATTTATCGAGGAGGCCTTAAGGCCCTTTGGGATCCGGACTGATTTTTACCATATGAAGGAGGAGAGCCGCTCCTGTATCAATATCTGGGATGAGGCTACAGGCCTTCAGACAGAATTTTTGGAACCAGGCTTTGCCGTGACAAGGCAGGATATGGAGGCATTTTTTCAGCAGTTTGCACAGAATGTGCAGCAGGCGGATGTGACGGTGATTTCCGGGAGTGTTCCCAGAGGCCTGTCAGGTGCGGATTACCAGCGCATGATAGGCTGCTGCAGGGAGGCGGGCAGGCCGGTGATCCTGGATACCAGCGGGGCCCTTCTGGAGAGCGGGATTGAGGCCCTTCCCACCATGATCAAGCCCAATCTGGATGAGATCCGGATGCTGGCCGGGAAGGAGTGCAGCCAGCTCTCCCAGATGGTGCAGGCGGCAGAGGAGATCCATCAAAAGGGCGTGGAGCTGGTGGTGGTGTCCCTGGGAGCAGAGGGCTCCTTTGCAGTGGGACAGGAGGGAAGCTTCCGGGCCTGCGTCCCCAGGCTTGACACCGTGAATACCGTGGGCTGCGGAGATGCCATGACAGCGGGCTTTGCCCTGGGATTGGAACGGGGGCTTGGTTTGGAGGAGACGCTGCGGCTTTCAAGCGCCATCTCGGCAGCCTCGGCTCTGCAGGAGCAGACCGGGATTTTCCGCAGGGAGGACATGGAGCGCCTGCTTTCGCAGATACAGATCACAAGGATTTAGCAAATAGATATAACAAATAAAGGAGGATATTATGGCAGAATTTATCAATCCGGCAGATGTGCCGAAAATCAAGCTTTACACAGGGGAGGAAATTCCCTGCGTGGGAATGGGAACCTTTGGCTCGGACCGATTTACGCCTGAGCAGGTGTCAAATGCAGTGGCAGGAGCCATCCGGTGCGGATACCGCATGTTTGACTGCGCGGCCTGCTATGGGAATGAGGATCAGATCGGGCAGGTATTTGCAGCTGCCTTTGCGGAGGGCGTGGTAGAGCGCAAGGAGCTGTATATCATGACCAAGGTGTGGAACGACATGCATGAGCGGGTGGAGGAATCCTGCAGGAAGAGTATTGCAGATCTGAAATGTGAGTATATTGATTTATTTTTCATTCACTGGCCCTTCCCCAACTACCATGCGCCGGGGTGCGACGTGGATTCCAGGAATCCCGATTCCAGGCCCTTCTCGGTGGAGGAATTTATGAATACCTACCGTCAGTGTGAGGCGCTGGTGGAGCAGGGGCTGATCCGCAGCATCGGTATTTCCAATATGACCATACCAAAGCTTGAGGCAGTGCTTCCCCTGATGAAGATCCGTCCGGTGGCCTGCGAGTCTGAGCTGCATCCCTGCTTCCAGCAGCAGGAGCTCTTTGACTATCTGGTATCCAAGGAGATTCAGCCCATTGGCTTCATGCCCTTAGGCTCCCCCCAGAGGCCGGAGCGGGACATGTGTGAGGAGGATATCGCAGATCTTATGATGCCTGAAATGCAGGAGATTGCCAAGGCCCATGGGGTTCACCCGGCCCTGGTTGCCCTGAAATGGGCCCACCAGAGAGGGCAGCTCCCCATTCCCTTCTCGGTACATGAGGCAGAATATGTCAGCAACCTGAAATGCCTCACTGAGGATCCGCTGACCCGGGAGGAGATGGACAAGATCCGGACCCTGGAGCGGAACAACCGCCTGGTGAAGGGGCAGGTATTCCTGTGGG
>CAJUQB010000041.1:0-23008 GCA_910588285.1 uncultured Lachnospiraceae bacterium | reverse complement strand
GGCATGACCTCTGGGATGAGGATGGGGAGATTGTGACCCTGTAGCCTTCCGGCAGCTGCGCCGGCTGTCAGCTATTCCGGATCAGAGGCCAGAGGGTTCAGATAGGCATACTGGAGGGCACACTGATTGCCGGTGGTTATGGCACTTAGAATGATGTGGCCGCTGTCCAGATACCATACGTCCCCGTAGCTGGTGGGGTTGTCCGGGTTGTAACCGCTCTCCCCGTAACGCTCCACCACCTCCTCATGGAGGGCAGTGTATACCGAATCCAGCTGTGAGGGATCGGCAGTCTCATAGGCCCAGGCGATACACATGAGCTGGTTATTGTCGTCAAACATGTATTTCAGGGTGCCCTTCTGGCCCTTGTATTCTTTTGCGTAGGTGCAGGCAGTGCCGCCGTACACCGAATCGTAGGTGGTCAGCGGCTCCCCCTCCAGCCGGGTGAGGTCTTCATAGGAAGCCTCCCAGGTGAGAGCGGAAAAGGGCGCGGGGGCTTCCTGCCCGGCGCTGCCGCTGCAGCCCGCCAGGATCCAGGCAAAACAAGCTGCCAGGATCCAAGCGGATAGGAATCTCTGTCTTAGTTTCATGGTATTCTCCCTGTTACAGTACTTTCACTAATTCCAGATTGGAATCCACCAGAAGAAGATCCGCCTCCCCGCCGGGGATGATGCGACCCGCATCCGCAAGGCCAATGCTTTTGGCCGGATTGCAGGATGCGGCCCGCACAGCCGTCTCAAGGGGAATGCCAAAGCGCACTGCATTTTGCATACAGCCAAAGAGGTTGGTGACGGAGCCGGCCAGAGTGCCGTCGGCGAGGGTGGCCCGGCTGCCGCATTTGTGTACCTCCTGGCCGCCCAGCTCGTAGCTGCCATCCTCCATGCCGGCCGCCCGCATGGCGTCGCTGATAAGGACCACCCGGTCCGGGCCGAACAGCCCGAAAATCATGCGGATCACAGCCGGGTGCACATGGATGCCGTCGCAGATGACCTCCACCATAACCTGGGGGCTGTCAGCGGCAGCGCCGATGATGCCGGGATCCCTGTGGTGGAGGGAGGCCATGGCGTTAAACAGGTGGGTGGCATGACAGGCCCCGGCGTCAAAGGCCTTCTTGGCCTCCTCGTAGCCTGCCGGGGAATGTCCCAGGGAAATGGCTGTGGTGTCATGGAGCGCCTCGATAAATTCCATGGAACCGGGCTGCTCCGGCGCAATGGTAATCAGGCGGATCTGCCCGCCGCAGGCCTCATTCAGCTCCCGGAACAGAGCGATGTCAGGGGCATGGATATGGGAGGCATTCTGGGCCCCCTTTTTCTCCGGAGCGATAAAGGGCCCCTCCATATGGATTCCCAGGATCCGGGCGTGGGCACTGTCCGCCGGAACCCCCTGAATGCTTCGGAAGATCTCCTTCAAATCCGCGGGAGGCAGTGTCATGGAGGTGGGGCAGAAGGAGGTGATGCCATTGGAATGCAGGTAGGCCGCAATCCGGGCAAGCCCCTGGGGGCTTGCGTCGCAGAAGTCGTGTCCCACTGCGCCATGGATATGCACGTCCACTAGCCCGGGGAGCACATACAGGCCCTGGGCGTCGATGATTTCATCATCTGCCGGGAGAAAAGCAGCTGTGCCGGGGGATGTCCCGGCACCGGGAACAGTTGCAGAGCTTTCGGCAACGGAAACAGCAGCAGAGGCCTCAACGCCGGGAACGGCAGCGATCCTGTGGTTTTCATCTATCACCAGGTCTCCCCGGACGAAAACGCCGGAGTCTGTGAGTACCAGTCCGTTTCGGATAATCATGGGCGTTCCTCCTCTGCATCAAGGCAGCCCTTTTCCCGGATCAGGGACAGGGCAGCCTCATCGGCCACGATGTATACATTGTTATGCAGCTGCAGGATGGAGGCGGGCACTGCGGGGGAAATGGGACCGTACAGCGCCTTGTACAAAGCCTCCGCCTTGGCCTCGCCGGAGGCTGCCAGCAGGATGCCTCTGGCCTGCATGATATTTTTTATTCCTGTGGAGTAGGCATACCTGGGAACATCATCCATGGAATCAAAGAACCGGGCGTTGGCCTGGATGGTGTTTTCTGTCAGCTTCACACAGTGGGTCTCCAGCTCAAAGGCCTCCCCGGGCTCATTGAAGCCGATGTGGCCGTTGTTGCCGATGCCGAGAAGCTGCAGGTCGATGCCCCCAAGGCTTCGGATGATGGAATTGTAGCGGCTGCATTCCAAGGGGATGTCCTCCTCCATGCCGTTGGGAATGTAGATATTCTCCGGCCGGATGTTCACCTGGGAGAACAGGTTGGCCTGCATAAAGTAGGCATAGCTCTGGTCATTGTCTGCCGCAAGCCCCTTGTATTCGTCCAGGTTGACGGAACGGATCTCGGAAAAGTCCAGATCTCCCTTGTTGTACCAGTCAATCAGCTGGCGGTAGACGCCAAGGGGTGTGGAGCCGGTGGCCAGCCCCAGTACGGCATCCGGCTTCATGATGATCTGGGCGGAGATGATGTTGGCCGCCTTGCGGCTCATTTCCTGATAATTCTTTGCTTGATAGATTCGCATGTAAAAACCCTCCTGATTCATGTATCCTGATTTTCTATGCACAACATTATAATTCAGAAAATAGAAAAAGTAAATGTACAATCTTTTTAATTTTCTGAATTATAATATTGAAATCTTGCTTGAAAATATAAAAAGCATCGCATATAATGGGGCTGGGGTCAAAAGGTATTTTGACCCCAATACTGCAAAATTTTAACAGGCAATACAGCCGGATATTCAGAAGGAGAAGTGTATGGAGAACGGAATGGAGAAAAAAGAGATAATCGCACAGTTTGCAGTGGCAGGCCGCATCTGCAGCGTGGAGGAGTACGGGAGCGGGCACATCAACGCGACCTACCTGGTGGAGACAGAGGATCAGGGGACTAAGGCCAACTACATTTTTCAGAGGATCAACACGGATATTTTCCGAAATGTGGATCAGCTGATGGAGAATGTCACTGGCGTCACCTCCTACCTGAAGGAACGGATCCTGGAAAAGGGCGGGGACCCAAGCCGGGAGACTTTGCAGGTGATTCCTCTGAAAACAGGGGGAAGCTATTACCGGGACGGACAGGACTGTTACCGTATGTATCAGTTTATCACAGACGCGACCAGCTTTGACGCGGTGGAGCGGCCCGAGGATTTCTATGAGAGCGGTGTGGCTTTTGGGAATTTTCAGTTTTTGCTGGCAGAGTATCCGGCGGATACCCTTCATGAGACCATTCCGGATTTCCATCATACCGGCAAGCGGTTCGAGGCCTTCCGGAAGGCGGTGGCAGAGGATCCCCTGGGACGGGCAGCCATGGTACAGCCGGAGATTGGCTTTTTGATGGAGCGGGAACAGGAGATGGGGCTGCTGACCGGGATGCTGGAACGGGGGGAGCTGCCCCTTCGGGTAACCCACAATGACACCAAGCTGAACAATATCATGATTGACAATCAGACCGGCAAGGGCATCTGCATCATTGACCTGGATACCGTGATGCCAGGCTCCTCCCTGTATGATTTCGGGGATGCCATCCGCTTTGGCGCCAACCGGGCAGCGGAGGATGAGACGGACCTGTCGAAGGTATCTCTGGACCTGTCCCTCTATGAGCTGTATGTGAAGGGCTATCTGGAGGGCTGCCGGGGAGCGCTCACGGGCACAGAGACTGCGCTGCTTCCAATGGGAGCCAAGATGATGACCATGGAATGCGGGATGCGTTTCCTGACGGACTTCCTGCTGGGAGATACGTATTTCCGGATTCACCGCAAGAATCACAACCTGGACCGGTGCCGGACGCAGCTGGCCCTTGTGGCGGACATGGAGCGCAAATGGCAGCAGATGGAAGCGGCAGCCGGGAGCTGCTGACAGCAGTGAGCGTTCCGTGAGAGGCTGCTGACCGCAGCGGCGTTCTGTGAGAGGCTGCGGTCAGCGGTGATTCTTACGGCAGGATTTGCGGTAGGCGGAGGCAGTCATGCCGCAGCTTTTCAGGAAGCATTGGGCAAAATAGCTCTGGGAGGAAAACCCGGAGCTGTGGGCTACCTCCGTGATATTGTAGTCCGTGTGGGCCAAAAGCTCCTTGCTGGCCTGGATCCTGGTCTGGCAGAGATAGCGGATGGGAGAGCAGCCGCAGTGCTGGGTAAAGGCGTGGACCATGTAATATTTATTCAGGTGGGAGAGCTCCGCCAGGGTGTCTAAGGTAATGTCCTGCACGTAGTTTGCCTCAATGTACCGCTTGATCTTGATGCATTCCTTGCTGATCTGGACGGATGGGGCCACCTCAAAGGCAAAATTGGCCCGCCGGATCAGCTTGATGATCAGCACATCCAGCAGATTCTGGCAGATCACTTCATAATCCTTGTTCTGCTCCTCCATCTCCGTGAGCATGGCAGACATATAGAAAAACAGATCCCGCTGCTCCTTGTGGCAGCTGAAAATAATATATTCTTTATTTCCCTCAAAAGAAAACCGCATACCCTCCATGCCGATGATCACATATTCCAGCGGCCTGCTGCTGGAGGACTTCTCTGTGTGGGAGATCCCGTCGTTGACGATTACGAAATCATCCTTCCGTATGGGGTGCTCCTCCCCCTCAATCACAAAGCTTCCCTCCCCGTCCTTCACATAGAACAGCTCCGCAAAGGGATGGATGTGGGGAAGGCTGTTCCAGTCATTTTCATATTTGGAATAAGTGATGTAGAGAAAGCGGCTGGGGGCCGCCTTTGCGTCCGTATGCTTCATTGGGTAAATGGAAGTTCCCATAAAACACCTCCTTGATGTATTTTATAAATAGAATATCTGTTGAAAACAGAAGGTAAAAACAAGCATAAAAATCGTGATTGCAATATGTATATTATGAATAAAATAAAAATAAATATCCAATACTATTCGTCAAAAGCAACGACATACAATCAGGAAAATAAAGTAAAATTCGTACAACTACATCATACCATGGATAATGTTGGAAAGCAAGATATATAAAAAACGAAGCAAGATAGCGGCTGTATCTCTGGATTTTATGTGCTATACTGTGGCTACAGAAACACAGTTGAGCAATTTTAAAAGGGAGGTAATTACTATGAAATTGAAACGCGTTTTATGTATGCTTCTGGCATCCGCGATGGTGATCGGTACCGCAGCCTGCGGCAGCGGAGACAGTGGGAGCAACCCGCCGGCAGAGAACCCGCCGGCAGATGAGGGCGGCCAGGACACGCCTGAGGACGGGGGCAGTGATGCCGGCGACGAGGCCCAGGGCGATGAGGCAGAGGGCGGAGACGAAGCTCCGGCCGGCGCAGCCGGAACCCTGAAGGTGGCAGCTGTTGAGACAGCCTATGGCGCAGATATGTGGAAGGAAGTATGCGAGGCATTTGAAGCCAGCCATGAAGGCGTAACCGTAGAGCTGACCATTGACAAGAAGCTGGAGGACATTATTACATCGGATATGAAGGCCGGCGTATTTCCGGATGTGATTATGCGTGCAGTAGGTGCAGAGTCCGGTTTGACTGAGACCTTTATCAAGGATAACAACCTGGTGGAGCTGACCGACGTACTGTCCATGACCGTACCCGGTGAGAGCGGCACAGTGGGCGACAAGATCCTGCCGGGCTTTGTGGAGAATTCCATCACCAATCCTTACGGCGACGGCAAGACATTCCTGATGCCTATGTTCTACGGCCCCTGCGGTCTGTTCTATAACCAGGGCCTGTTCACCGAGAAGGGCTGGACGGTTCCGGAGACCTGGGATGAGATGTGGGAGTTGGGCGACAAGGCCAAGGCAGAGGGAATCGCACTCTTTACCTATCCTACTGCTGGTTACTTTGACGCATTCTTCTATGCGCTGCTTCATGAGAGCATGGGCAACGACAAGTTCCAGGAAGCCCTGAAGTACGGCGAAGGCATCTGGGATACCCCGGAGGCACAGGCAGTCTTTGATATCATTGAGAAGCTTGCTTCCTACACAGAGGCTACGACACCTGCCAATGCCAATGACAATGATTTCCAGAAGAACCAGCAGCTGGTACTGGACAACAAGGCGCTGTTTATGCCCAACGGCAACTGGGTTATCGGCGAGATGGCAGAAGCGCCCAGAGCGGAAGGCTTTGAGTGGGGCTTCACCGCACTTCCGGCAGTGACCGCAGGCGGCGAGCGGGCATCCTACTCCTTCTTTGAGCAGGTTTGGATGCCGGCAGGAGCAGAGAATCAGGATCTTGGCAAGGAATTTATCGCATATCTGTATTCCGATGAGGCGGCAGCCATCTTCGCAAAGGGCGGCGCTGTGCAGCCGATCCAGGGTATGACAGATAAGCTGGATGGGGACAACAAGCTGTACTACTCCATCTATGACACCGGCGCAGTTGCAGTTATGGATGCATTTGCAACCACGGATCCGGTAGAGGGAATCACAGCACGTTCTACCTTCTTTGATCCCATCAACTCTCTGGTGACCGGGGACAAGACAAAGGACGACTGGGTAAGCCAGATCAAGTCTGACAGTGACGCATTGAGAGCTGCTTTGAAATAATGTGATATAAATGGTGAATGGTGGTCGGTGAGAGCTTCTCACCGACCATTTTTAGAACCATCATAGGAGAAGAGCTATGAAGAAAAAAAGACGAGGCGGGTTTATTGTTGCCTGTGTGACGCCTGCCATTTTACTGTTTCTCATATTTATGATCATTCCCACCATCGACGTGTTCCGCATGTCTCTGTACAAGTGGGGGGGCTACACGGCTGACAAGACCTTTGTAGGACTGGAGAATTTTAAAAAGCTGTCACAGAATCCCAAATTTTATCAGGCTTTCCAGAACAGCGTGCTTCTGATTGTGGTGGTGACGCTGGTGACCTTCTGCCTGGCGTTGATTTTTGCGGCGATCCTTTCCAGGGAGAAAATCAAGGGGCAGAATTTCTTCCGCATCGTATTTTACATTCCCAATATCCTGTCGGTTGTTGTCATCAGCGCGATTTTTTCCGCCATCTATGATCCCAACCAGGGCCTTATGAACAGTATCCTGAACCTGTTTCGGAACGGCAAGGATCCCATCCTCTGGCTGGGCAGCTCCAGGCTGGTAATCTACAGCGTGGCCATTGCCATGGTCTGGCAGGCAGTGGGCTACTACATGGTAATGTATATGGCCAGTATGGCCAATGTGCCCCTAAGCCTGTATGAATCCGCATCCCTGGAGGGGGCAGGGCGGATCAAACAGTTCTTTTCCATCACCCTTCCCCTTGTGTGGACCAATATCCGCACCACCTTGACCTTTTTCATTATCAGTACCATCAATATGAGTTTTCTGATGGTGAAGGCCATGACCAACGGCGGGCCGGACGGAGCTTCCAATGTATTCCTAAGCTACATGTATCAGGAGGCCTATACCAACTCTTCCTACGGCTATGGTATGGCCATTGGTGTGGCTGTGTTTATTTTCTCCTTTGCACTGGCAGGTATTTTAAATGCAGTAACAAAGCGGGAAGAGATTGAATTTTAGGAGGAAGAGAGATGAAAAAACAAAATAATCAATTCGGCAGCAGCCCGAAAATTGCGAAATTCTTCATCTATCTGGTACTGATCCTGCTGGCCATTACCATCCTGGTTCCGGTGGCCTGGGTATTTGTGGCTTCCATCAAGGAAAATGTAGAATTTTACCGGAATCCATGGACGCTGCCGGAGGGCTTTCATTATCAGAATTTTGTGGATGCGTGGCAGACGGCCAATATGGGGGACTACATGATCAAATCTGTCCTTGTGACGGCCCTGGCTCTGGTGCTCTTGGTTGTCATTGCCCTTCCGGCCTCCTATGTGCTGGCACGCTTTAAGTTTAAGACCAAGGCGGTCTGGAATACCCTCTTTATGGCAGGGCTGTTTATCAATGTGAACTACATTGTGGTGCCCATCTTTTTGATGCTGAATAATGGGGATATTTTCCTGCGGAAGACACTGGGGCAGCCCTTCTTTTTGAACAACCTGTTTATCCTGGCCCTGGTGTATGCATCCACGGCGCTGCCCTTTACCATCTACCTGCTTTCCGGATATTTCAAGTCCCTGGCCAGGGATTATGAGGAGGCAGCCTATGTGGACGGGGCAGGTTACTTTTATACCATGGTGCGGGTGATTATTCCCATGGCAAAGCCCAGTGTGGTGACGGTAATCCTGTTTAACTTCCTGGCGTTCTGGAATGAGTATATCATTTCCATGACATTGCTGACCAAACAGGAACTGAAAACCCTGCCCGTGGGCCTGATGAATCTGATGGCAGCGCAGAAGTCTGCCGTGCAGTACGGGCAGCTCTATGCCGGCCTGGTAATTGTAATGCTTCCTACGCTGATCCTGTACATGTGCGTGCAGAAGAAGCTGACACAGGGTATGACCCTTGGCGGACTGAAAGGTTAGGTGGAGAAGGATGAATGAATTAACAAAAAAAATTATTACGGGAGTCATTGTCTTTCTTGTATTTGTAGCATGTGTTGTCCTTGTGGTAGTGGGACAGCGCAATATTGGGGCAGCAGGGCTCCTGACCCAGCTTCTGGGGGTGGCAGGGCTGGTGATTCTGCTTTGGCTTTATAACAGACAGTATAAGTGAATGTGAGGAGAAGAGATGGAGCAAAGAGGACGTGTAACAATACCGACCGATATGGATGTTATTGCACAAACCCTGAGTCTTTCAAAACGTTGGGGGGCGGATGCAGTCCGGGACTGCGACGGGACGGATTTCCCGGTGGAGCTGGCGGATGCCGGCATGAAGATTTATGCCACTTACTATACCACCCGGAAGGATAATGAGTGGGCAAAGGCCAATCCGGATGAGATTCAGCAGATGTATCTGATGACGCCCATGTATACGGCATCTTCCGGAGAGCTTCGGATTCCGCTGATGAAGGGCCTGTATCAGGATATGCTTGCGCCCAACACCAGGGATGATATCACCCGCTGGTGGGAGGTGATGGACCGCAGCACCGGCCAGCCGGTGCCCACGGAGGACTGGAGCTATCAGGGGGATACCCAGGAGGTAGTGGTGAAAGCCCTCCCCTTCCATGACTATACGGTAAGCTTTTTGGCCTATATTATGTGGGATCCGGTGCATATGTATAATGCGCTGGTGAACCAGTGGAAGGATGTGGAGCATCAGATCACCTTTGATGTGCGGCAGCCCAAGACCAGGGAATTCAGCAAGAAGCGCCTTCGGGCCTTCATAGAGGAGCACCCCTATGTAAATGTGCTGCGTTTTACTACATTTTTCCATCAGTTTACTCTGGTGTTCGATGAGCTGGCCCGGGAAAAATACGTGGACTGGTACGGCTATTCCGCTTCCGTGAGCCCCTATATTCTGGAGCAGTTTGAGCAGGAGGCAGGGTATCCCTTCCGGCCGGAATATATCATTGACCAGGGATATTACAACAACCAGTACCGGATCCCCACCAAGGAATTTCAGGATTTCCAGGCATTCCAGAGGCGGGAGGTCATAAAGCTGGTGAGGGAGCTGGTGGATATTACCCACGAATACGGCAGGGAGGCCATGATGTTCCTGGGAGATCACTGGATCGGGACAGAGCCTTTTCTGGAGGAATTTCAGGAGGCAGGCCTGGACGCTATTGTGGGCAGCGTGGGGAACGGAGCTACCCTGCGTCTGATCAGTGATATTGAAGGGGTGAAGTACCGGGAGGGGCGGCTTCTTCCGTACTTTTTCCCGGATACCTTCCACGAGGGAGGCGATCCGGTCCGTGAGGCCCGGATCAACTGGGTGACGGCACGCCGGGCCATATTAAGGAAGCCCATTGACCGCATCGGATATGGGGGATATCTGAAGCTGGCATTGGATTTTCCGGAGTTTGTGGACTATGTGGAATCTGTCTGCCGGGAGTTCCGGGAGCTGTATGAGAATATCAATGGCTGCGTGCCCTACTGCGCCAAGCGTGTGGCAGTGCTGAACTGCTGGGGGAAAATGCGGGCCTGGGGCTGCCATATGGTACACCATGCCATTTATTTCAAACAGAATTATTCCTATGCAGGGGTGATCGAGGCCTTGTCCGGAGCGCCCTTTGACGTACAGTTCATCAGCTTTGGGGATATCAAGGAGAATCCGGAAATACTCAAAGGGATTGATGTGCTCATTAACGTTGGCGATGGGGATACCGCTCACACCGGCGGGGAATGGTGGTGCGATCCCCAGATTTCTTCTGCGGTGAAGCAGTTCGTGTATGAGGGAGGCGGAATCATTGGTGTTGGGGAACCCAGTGGCCACCTGGCAAACGGACGTTTCTTCCAGCTGGCAAATGTGTTTGGAGTGGAAGAGGAGCTGGGCTTTACGTTGGGCTATGACAAGTACAACTGGGAGAGCCACAGCCATTTTATCACCGCGGATGCGGACGGGGAAATTGATTTTGGAGAAGGAAAGAAAAATATATATGCCCTGGAGGGCTCCACGGTTCTTGTGGAGCGGGAAAAAGAGGTGCAGCTTGCAGTGAACAGCTTTGGAGAGGGCCGGGCGGTCTATATCAGCGGTCTTCCCTACAGCTTTGCCAACAGCAGGCTTTTGTACCGGGCAGTATTGTGGGCGGCAGGAGACGAGGGACGGCTTCACCAGTGGTTTTCCAGCAATTACAATGTGGATGTCCATGCTTACCCTCAAAACGGAAAATATTGTGTGGTGAACAATACCTATGAGCCCCAGAGCACGGTTGTCTATCGTGGGGACGAGAGCAGCTATCCGCTGGATCTGGAGGCGAATCAGATTGTTTGGTATGAAATATAAAATTTGTGCAAAAGAGGCCATTTCCAGGTGGGAGGAAGCCCTCCCCCTGGGAAATGGGGAGTTGGGCTGTCTGATCTGGGGCAGCCCTGCTAATTTGCGGTTCAGCCTGGACCGGGTGGATGTGTGGGATACAACCGTGCCGCCGGGGACAGAAAGCGGGGAATTTACTTACGCCAACCTGGTACGGCTGGCAAGAGAAGGGAACACGGAGGAGATCCGGAGGATTTTTGACGCGCCCTACAATGCACCGGTGCCCACCAAGCTGCCGGTGGGGAAGCTGATTCTGCATATTCCCCAGTATACGGGGGTCGTATCAGAGCTTGCCCTGACAGACGGCCAGGCAGTGATGCGGCTGCGGGGAGAGCGGAATGCGGGCGCAAAGCCCGAGAAACCAGGCGTGAATGCAGGCGTGGAGCCCGAGGAACCGGACGTGAATGCGGGTGTGAAGCCCGAGGAACCGGGCGGGAGCCTGGGGACGGCAGAGGTGCGCAGTATTGTCCACGCTGCCATGGGGGTAGGGCTGATCCGGGTGGGGCTGCCTCTGTCCCGGCTGGGCGTGGAGCTTGCAGCCCCGGAATTCGGCAGAGAGGAAGCAGCCTCCCGGACGTATTGTCCGCAGGAGCGGAGTATCTCCCAGGGCAGCCTGAAGCAGATTGTATACAAGGAACCGGTTCGCAGGCGCATCAACAGACCGGGAGGCGGCTACCTGGAGTATTTCCGGCAGGAGACAGAAGGCGGCTTTGCCTACGGCGTTGTGCTGGGGGTAAAAGCCGGTGAGGAGGAAACAGAGCTCTGCTGGCGGATTGTGACCACAGCGGATGAGGCGGGTCATGTGGATGAGGCGGGGCATATGGCAGGAACGGAGCATACAGATGAGGCAAGGCATGTGGACGGCATGGAGCCCTGGGAGAAGGCCCTGACACTGGTGGAGCAGTGCCTGGAGCTTGGCTATGATGCCCTGCTGCCCTCCCATCAGGACTGGTGGGAGGCCTATTGGCAGGAGAGCGGGCTCTCCCTGCCGGACCGGGAGATGGAGCGGAGCTGGTATATCAGCAATTATCTGCTGGCCTCCTGCTCCAGGAGAGGCTGTTACCCCATGCCTCTGCAGGGCGTATGGACGGCAGATACCCAGGAGCTCCCGCCCTGGAAGGGAGATTATCACAATGATCTAAATACCCAGATGAGCTATTACCATTACCTGAAGGCCAACCATCTGGAGCAGGGTGTTTCCTTTGTGGATTTCCTCTGGGACCGGAGAGAGGCAGGCCGAGAGTTTGCCTGCCGGTTCTACCATACCGGGGGACTTTGCCTGCCGGCGGTTATGACCATTGACGGCAAAGCGCTGGGAGGCTGGCCCATGTATTCTCTGTCCCCCACCAACCAGATCTGGCTCTGCAGGGCCTTTGACGATTACTACCGCTACACTGGGGAGGCGAGCTTCCTGAAGGAGCGGGCGTACCCTTATTTTCAGGAGACGGCGGAATGTATCGGCGGCCTTCTCACAGAGGGGGAGGACGGCCTTCTGTATCTTCCTGTTTCCAGCTCGCCGGAGATTCACGACGATGAGGCGGAGGCATTCTTGATCCCAAACAGCAATTATGATCTGGCCCTGCTGCAGTACCTGTATCGGACCCTGGAGGAATATGCCGGGAGGCTGGGAGCTTGGGAGGAGCAGAGGAAGTGGGCGGATATACGAGGAAGGCTGCCAGGATTTGCGGTGGACGGACGGGGCGTACTGATGCTGGACCGGCAGGAGTGTCTGCGGGAATCCCACCGTCATTTCTCCCATGCCCATGCGATCCATCCATTGCGGCTGATTGAATACGACAGCCCGGAGAACCGGCGTATCATCGATGCGGTGATCCGCGACCTGGAGGAGCTGGGGACACGGATGTGGGTAGGGTTTAGTTTCTGCTGGATGGCAGAGCTGTATGCCGTGGCAAAAAGGGGGAGCGAGGCAGCGGAAATGCTTCGGATTTTCCGGGAGTATTTCTGTTCTCCCAACGGCTTCCACCTGAACGGGGATTATAAGAAAAAGGGCTATTCCTCCTTTGATTACAGGCCCTTTACCCTGGAGGCCAATATGTGTGCGGCGGACGCCCTCCAGGAGATGCTGCTGTATTCTAAGGAGGGACTGATGGAGCCCTTCCCGGCAATCCCCGGAGAGTGGCGGGAGGTATCCTTTCAAGGGCTTAGGGCTATGGGGGGATGCCTGGTCAGCGCCAGCCTGAAGGAGGGGAGGCTGGCCGGGCTTCGGATGGAATCCTTGGTGAGCCAGCCAGTGACAATTTGTGGATGGGATCCTGAAGGACGCAGGGAGGAAGGCTGCAGGCGTGAGATTATGCTGTGTAAGGGAGAAAATATCATAATCCCCTAAAAAAACTGGTGGATAATATTGGCCTGGCAGGCTTCCAGGGCTTTTTCGACAGAAAGCTCCCCGCTTTTCATTTTCTGAAAGGCCATGTGGATCGCGGATTCAAAATCAGCAGGGACAATCAGCTGGTGTTTCCCCTTCACCGGATAGGTTCGGCTCCGGCAGTAGGAGAGACCCTGGGCTGTCAGATTCAGCCAGGGATATAAACGCAGCAGCTCATGGCTGGCATGCGGGTAGAGCAGGGTGGACTGGCCGCAGAGGATGGTCTGGTAATAGCTGTTCTGCCGTTGGCAGAGCCAGCTGAATAGCTGCCGGATAGAATCCAGGTCCTGGGCCCTTCTGGGGACGCACAGGTGCCAGCCAACATTGACCGGGATACCGCCGGGAAGCATATGGTAGCCGATTTTTGACAAAAATTCCGGATGGAGGCTGTTCTGTATCCGGGAGGCATATTCGGTAAAGGAAATGGCCATAGCAATGCTGCCATTACCGATCTGCTCGAAGGTGGTCTCCAGATTGGAATGGGGTGCATTCGGGCCGGCAGCCAGCTGGTTGGCATGGGGAGGGCTGTATCTGGTGGTTTCTAACATATTGTTCAGGGCGCGGACATTCTGTAGCGTGTTCAGTCTTAGCTGTCCCTTGCTGTCAGCCAGTCCGCCCTCAAAGCCCCACATGCGGATGAGGAGTTCAGAGATAAAATCCTCCCGCAGATTGGTGGGGATGGCTGTCCCGTATCTGGTGGGGGAGTGGGGATTGTATTCCCGGGTGAAAAAGCGGGCAATCTGATTATATTCCGTCCAGGTTTTGGGCGGGCGGAGGGAGATATGGTGCGCTTCCTTGTACTGCTTTTGCAGCAGCGGGTCATCAAACAGATCTTTTCGGTAAAATAAAAACTGTGTGCCGCCGATAACCGGAAAACCGTAATAGCGGCCATGGATTCTGGCATTTTCCAGATTTTTGGGAAAAATGGAAGCCCATAGCCCTGGAATTTGCATAAGCAATTCTGTAATATCCAAAAAAATATCCTTGTGAAAAAAATAGGACATCCAGGATACATCCGTAAGGTAAAGGTCATAGTGCGGCCGTTGCTTCTGGCTGTCCTCCTCAATCAGCAGAAACAAGTCATGTAGGGAGAAAAAATCAAAAGTCAGCAGGATACCGGACTGGGAGGAAAACATACAGCTCACAGCCTGGATGGCCCGGATTGTGGGAAGGTCTACGCTGGCGATCCGCAGGATATATCGCTGGGGTACAGCTGTTTGCGGCGGACAAAGCGGCAGGGCGGGAAAACAGAGATCCATATCCACCACCTTATCCTTGAAAAGTTTGAACCTGCGGTCATAAAGCTGGGAGGAGTGATTGTTCTCTGTCAGAATCCGGAAGCTGTCCTCTCCAAGCGTGTAGGCTGTTGCAGCAGTCTGAATTACATCTGGATGGTAGCAGGCTCTGTTCCAGCGCTCCTCAGAGAGGGTAATCAGACAGATATTCCCGCCGGGGAGTATGTTGTGGACATTGCAGGCCTCCAGTACACCATCCATAATGGTCAGGGAGGAGGAGATAATAGCCTGGGGCAGATAGGTGGACAGATAGAGCATCGTTTCCTTGAAGCTGCCTTCTTTGGACATATCCGTACAGAGGATATTCTCCGGCTGCGGCTCCAGCCCATATTTGTCATGGGCATCTGAGTAGCCGCTGACACATTCGTTTTCCGAAAAAAAATCCAATGGGCCGGTAAGCAGAGCGATATTGGTATATCCTTTCCGGAGCAGCTGCTCGGTCAGATAAAATACCGTGCTGTAATTGTCAAAGCCCAGAAAGTTGGAGGAGATCTTCTGGGGCAGGCGCATAATAAATACATGGCTGATGCCATACTGGTCAAGCGTCCGCCGGAAGAAGCTGGAATTCTGGGTCTGGCATGTCATAAGGATGATGCCGGCATAATTTTTGCTCACAAATTTTTTGATAATCTCCTGTTCGTTGCGTGGATTGTTATAGCTGCAGGCAATGTGTACGGAATAATGGGCCGGCTCTGCCTGTGCGATAATGCCCTTTAAGATCTCGGAATTGGTAGTATCATCCAAATTAGGAAGGATCACACCAATCTCGTCGGAGACACTGTTTTTCAGATTGCGGGCAGAATAATTGGGAATATAATTCAGCTCCGAGATGGCTTCTCTTACCTTCAGCAGTGTCTCAGGCTTTACGCTTTTTTTTCCGGTAATGCAATAAGAAACTGTGGCTACCGATACCCCTGCCCGTTCTGCCACATCCTTTAGAGTCACCATGCTATCCCTCCTTTTCCTGTTAGTTTGTCATAGAGAACCGGAAAAGTCAATTATCTAGCCGAAAGATTCCGGGGAGAAACTGAAACAAAAATGAAACGATTAAATGCAAAAATAAATAATTATTGAAAATGAACAAAAGCACACCTATAATGAAGGTTGTTTATGAGGGAAATAGACAATCAAAAAGGAGCGTGTGCGATGAATAGTAGAGAACGATTTTTTGCAACCATTAACCGTGAACCGGTAGACCGTCCGGCCGCCTGGCTGGGAATGCCGGATATCAAGGCTCAGCCGGCATTGTTTGAATATTACGGTGTGAAGAATATGCATGAGCTGAAGCTGGCGGTAGGGGATGATTTCTATGCCATTGAGGTTCCCTACAAATCACCGACAGCAAGCGCCATCTATGCGGCCTTTGACTGGTATATGGATGGGGATGTGGATGCGGAGGAACGTACGCTGACGGCCGACGGATGCTTTAAGGATGCGGAGGATGCGGAGGATCTGGATTTTTTTGAGTGGCCGGATCCGGAGAAGTACATTGATGTGGAAGAATGCCGCCGCCGGGTGGAGGCTGCCCCAAAGGATAAGGTGCGCCTGGCCATGTGCTGGTCTGCCCATTTTCAGGATACCTGCGCTTCCTTTGGGATGGAGACAGCATTGATGAATATGCTGGCCAATCCGGAAATCTACCAAGCGGTAGATGAGAAGATTGTTAATTTTTACCTTAGGGCCAATGAGATTTTCTTTGAGGCAACCAAGGGGAAGCTGGATGCAGTGCTCATCGGGAACGATATGGGAAGCCAGCGCGGGCTGATGCTGTCGCCCCAATGCGTGCGGGATTTTGTGATCCCTGGCTGCAGGAAGCTGGTGGAGCAGGCGCATTCCTACGGCCTTAAGGTGATTTATCATTCCTGCGGCTCCATTGTGGATGTGATACCGGATCTGATAGAAGCAGGGGTAGATGTGGTGCACCCGATCCAGGCTCTTGCAGCAGGCATGGAGCCGGAGAATCTGAAGGAGCGGTTCGGCGGAAGGATTTCCTTCTGCGGCGGTGTGGATACCCAGGATCTTCTGGTAAACGGAACGCCGCAGATGGTTCGTGAGAAGGTCCGGGAGCTTAGAGGAATCTTTCCTACCGGCCTGGTAATCTCACCCAGCCATGAGGCGGTAATGCAGGATGTGCCGCCAGCCAATATTCACGCGCTGTTTGAGGAAGCGCAGGAGGTGTATTAGATGGCAGTGAAGAGAATCGGTGAAATGATTAAGGTAAAGGATCTGGAGACTTATGCAAAATGGCATGCCAATCCCCTGCCGGGTGTCAATGAGATGATCAAGGAGTGCCATCTGAAGAATTATTCCATCTACAGCAGAGGGGAATACCTGTTTGCTTATTATGAATATGACGGAGAAGACTTTGAGGCAGATATGGCCAAGATGGCGGCAGATCCCAATACGCAGGCCTGGTGGGATGTGGTGAAGCCTCTGATGCAGCCCTTAGCAGATTGCGAAGAGGGGGAATTCTGGTCAGGAATGGATGAAATCTATCACCTGGACTAGAGCATTTTAACGGGAAGATGGGGCGGAAATGATTTTTAATTGTTCAAAATTAAGTGAAACGTTTAAATATGCAATTAAATAATTGTTGAAACCGATGATATTGTGAGCTATTATAAGAACATGAATTGGAAGTTTTCAATACAAAACTATTTTACAGGAGGTAAAACATGAAAAAGAAAGTATTAGCAGCTTTGTTGACAATGGCAATGACAGCAGCTCTGTTGGTGGGGTGCGGCAGTGGCAATGACGCAACGCCTTCCGATTCCAGCACCACAGGGGATCAGACTCCTTCCAATGGCGCAGAAGAGCCTTCCAATGATGCAGGGACACCTTCCGATGACACGCAGGCAGGCGGGAACACAGAGGGGCAGGCGCCATCTGGGGACGTTCCCACAATCGCATTTGTTCCCAAGGTTATGGGGCAGGCCTGGTGGGATTATGTAGAGAAGAATGTAAAAGAGTGGGGCACAGAGAACGGGATCGAAGTAATCTACAAGGGACCCACAGAGGTTGATGCGGCAGCACAGGTTCAGATCATGACAGACCTGGTGAACCAGGGCGTTGATATTCTCTGCTTCTCCCCCAACGACCCGGCAGCATGCGAAGCAATCTGCAAGGAAGCCCGCGAGAAGGGCATCATCGTGATTGCTACAGAGGCTTCTGGTATGGAGAACGTTGATTACGACGTAGAGGCCTTTGACGAGACCGGACTTGGCGGATTTTTGATGGATCAGCTGGCAGCACAGATGGGCGAGGAAGGCCAGTACATTACCATGGTTGGTTCCATGACCATGGAGTCCCAGAACAACTGGGCAGACGCAGCTGTTGCACGTCAGGAGGAAGCATATCCCAACATGGAGCTTGTTCCCGATAAGCGTGTGGCAGATGATTCCGATGCTGAGAAGGCCTATCAGCTGACAAAAGAGATGATTCAGAAGTACCCGGACCTGAAGGGGATTCTGGGAACCGGTTCCTTTGATGCTCCCGGCGCAGCACGGGCGATTCAGGAGCTGGGATTGACTGGTAAGGTATTTGCTATTTCCGTTGCAATGCCCCTTGAAGTAAAGGATTATTTGCAGGATGGAACCTTGGGTTCTGTTGCACTGTGGGATCCGGGCCTTTCTGCTAAGGCGATGCTGAACCTGGGCGTAAAGATGTTCAATGGCGAAGAGATCGCAGCAGGGGCTGACCTGGGCGTTGACGGCTACAATGCAGTGGATATCCAGGATAAGGTAATTGTTGGACAGGGACAGATTGCTGTTACAATGGAAAATGTAGATGATTTTGGATTCTAAATAGAACTGAAAATAGAATTGTTATGAGGCAGAGAAGCAATGCTTCTCTGCCTTATTAATAAAAAGAGAAGGTAAAGGAGGCGGAACCTAAATGTCTGAATATTTACTGGAAATGACTGGCATATGCAAATCCTTTGCAGGTGTTCACGCATTAAAAAATGTCAATTTTAAAGTCAGGCCTGGGAAGGTAATGTGCCTTGCTGGAGAGAATGGCTGCGGAAAGTCTACACTGGTAAAAATTATCTCCGGGGTTTACACGAAGGATGAAGGGGAAGTAATATTTGAAGGAAAACCAATTACCAGGATTACGCCAGCAGAGGCGACGAAACTGGGGATCCAGGTAATCTATCAGGATTTGTCAATTTTTCCGAACCTGACGGTTATGGAGAACCTGGCAATCAACTCTGAGATCACTGCCGGGAAAAAGCTTGTAAACCGCAAAAGCTGGGAGGCGACTGCGAAGGAGGCTTTATCAAAGATCGGCTATAATATAGATTTAAATGCAAAAATGGGGGAGCTTAGCGTAGCAGATAAACAGCTGGTAGCCATCTGCCGGGCACTGCTGTTTGATGCAAAATTAATCATTATGGATGAGCCGACCACTGCTTTGACGAAGAAGGAGGTAGATGCGCTGTTCAAGACAGCACGCCAGCTTCGGGACAGTGGGATTGCCATCATGTTCATCAGCCATAAGACAGAGGAAATCTTTGAAATATCGGATGATGTCTGTATCATGCGTAATGGTGAAAATGTGTATGCAGGCCCTACCAAGGAGCTGACACCGCAGGAATTTACATATCATATGACGGGGCGCGAGCTGACAGATGACCATTTTGTTGCGAAGAATGTCAGCAAGGAGCCGGTGCTGAAGGTGGATCATTTAAGCCTTAAGAATAAGTTTAAGGATGTTTCCTTTGAATTGCGTAAGGGCGAGATCCTGGGTATCACGGGTCTGCTTGGCTCCGGGCGGACAGAGCTGGCCTTAAGCCTGTTTGGGCTGGAGCATCCCAAGGAGGGGACGATTGTATTAAATGGGGAACCGGTGAAGATTACCAGCCCCATCAAAGCACAGAAGCTGAAGATTGGGTATGTGCCGGAGGATCGTCTGACAGAAGGAT
The DNA here is from genome assembly GCA_910588285.1 of uncultured Lachnospiraceae bacterium. Classification (GTDB taxonomy): domain Bacteria; phylum Bacillota; class Clostridia; order Lachnospirales; family Lachnospiraceae; genus 14-2. Next base: position 3,619 of record CAJUQB010000041.1, on the reverse strand, counting down.
TGTGCCTGCAGCAGCCCATTTCCGATAATATTACCTTATCCTCTTTAAAGCGGCTTTCCAATGCAATCGGGCTGATCAAGAATAAGGACATTCTGGATGATGCCAATATATGGAAGGAAAAATTCTCGATCAAGACAGATGATGTCCGCAAGTTTGCATCTACATTGTCTGGAGGAAACCAGCAGAAGATTGTGCTGTCCAAATGGCTGTCCAATGATCTGGATGTTTTGATTTTAAACGGCCCTACCGTGGGAGTAGATGTGGGGGCGAAGCAGGATATCCATGCGCTGGTTCATAATCTGGCCAATGAAGGCCTTGCAGTGATTATCATTTCCGATGACCTTTCAGAGGTGGTTGTAAACTGCAGCCGTGTCATTGTTATGAAGGAAGGACAGATTGTGGGTGAAATGACAGGGGATGAAATCAGCGAAAATAATATTTTGGAGATTATCCGCTAAGGAGGGAAGGACATATGAATAAAGCAAAAATAAAGCGCATCACCGGAAGGACGGAATTTTGGATTTTTCTGGTATTGATCATTATGTGTATTGCAATCCAGGCTGTTTCCGGTGGACAATTGTTTGAATCAAGTACTGTGGTAACCATTTTGCGTGCAATGGTTGTGGACGGCATGTTTGCAATGATATGCCTGGTGGTTATGGTTTCCGGCGGATTTGACCTTTCCTTTCCGGCGGTTGCGGCATTGGCCTATGCCTTGTCCACTACGATCTGCGTGAATATGGGCTGGTGTTCCACCAATCCGCTGCTGGGATTTATCCTGGCTATTGTGATTGGCGCTGTGCTGGGGATGCTGAACGGCTGGATCATTGCCAATTTTAAGCTGAATACGATGATTATAACGCTGGGCACCCAGACTTTTTTTGTAGGTATTACCATGGGACTTTTGGAGCTGAAGGAGATTACCTCCACCCTTCCGGTGGGATTCCGTACCTTTGGCGAATCCTATCTGTTTGAGGTGAAGAATTCTGCAGGGCTTCGCTCCACCATGACCAGTATGTTCATTCCCTTTGTGCTGCTGTGCATTATCACTTCCTTTGTTTTAAATAAAACCATGTTTGGCCGTGCGCTGTACGCCATTGGCGGCAACGAGGTTTCCGCAGAGCGTGCAGGCTACAATGTCAGGAGGGTAAAGTTTATCCTGTATACTGTAGTAGGGGCTTCCGCCGGATTTATCGGCATGATCCGCGTATGTATGGCGCGGCAGTCCATCCCCAAGGCCATGGTGGGGAAGGAAATGACCATCATTCCGGCAGTCATCCTTGGAGGCGCCAGCATTTTCGGCGGGGAGGGCTCGGTATTCGGCACGGTGTGTGCGGTGGCCATTATTACTGTGGTATCCAACAGTATGCTGCTGATGGGGATTGACAGCTATTGGCAGGATTTTTTCAATGGCCTTGTGATTCTGATTGGTGTTACGGTATCTGCAATTCAGGCTATGCGCCGCAGAAAATAAGGGGGGAGGGATAGTATGTTAGGAAAAGTAAAGGAATTTACCAGTAAAAATAATTATACTACAATGCTGCTGGCATTGCTGGCGGTCCTGCTGATCTTCTTTACTGCCACAAAAGGCGGAACCCTCTGGACTCTGGGCACCTGGAGAGGCATTGTGATGCAGTTCCCGGAATTCGGCCTGATGACCATAGGCGTAATGTTTTGTTTTATCAGCGGTAATATCGATATGTCCTTTGTGGCATTAGGGGATTTTGCAACGATTATGGCAGTGCGTTATATGGCTGCCCATACCACCGAAGGAATGTCAACCGGGCAGATGGCAGGCGTTATATTGGTGAGCCTTGTGATTGTGACCCTGATCGGAGCGCTGGGCGGTGTAATTAACGGTGTACTGATCGCTTATTTGAATATTCCGCCGGTGATGGCAACCATTGCCATGCAGCTTGTATGGCTGGGCCTGTCAACAGCTCTTACCCAGGGGTATGCGGTGACCGGCGTGACACCCTTGTATACGGAGATCGGACATATGATGCTGTTTGGCTTCCTCCCTGTGCCGCTTCTGGTATTCATCATTGTATTTTTGATTGCAGCTTTTTTACTCAAATTTACGACCTATGGGAAGAAGCTGTACATGATCGGAACCAATGTGAAGGCGGCACGGTTTTCCGCGATCAATACAAGAGGGATGATCATTGGAACCTTCGTTTTGGCGGATATCATCTGCTGCTATGGCTGTATGCTGATGGTATCTACCATGAATTCTGCCAAAGCAGATTATGGAACCTCGTATGTCATGCGTGTGATCCTGATCCTGGTGCTGGCAGGCGTGCTGCCGGACGGTGGTATGGGTAAGATCATTAATGTATTGTTGGCGGTGGTATCCATCCAAATCATTGCATCCGGGGTGAATATGTTCTCGAATCTGAACCCGTATCATGCCAGCCTGATCTGGGGCGGCCTTTTGATCATTGTTTTGATTTTAAGTACCAAATTTAACGGCGGCGGTTTCAAATTCATGAAGAGCAAAAAGAAAAGATAACATGTTGGCTTTGGAAAAGAAGATATGTCAATGCAATCATAGTATCATAGTCTAAACTTAAATTAAGGAGGAATGCAATTATGGCAGCATCAAGATTAATCGGCGGTTACCCGGCAATCGGGATCCGCCCCACCATTGACGGGAGAAGAGGGCCGCTGAAGGTTCGCGAGGGGCTGGAGGAACAGACCATGGGAATGGCCAGGGCAGCCGCAAAGCTCTTCGAAGAAAATATCAGGTATTCCAACGGCGAGCCGGTGAAGGTGGTGATCGCAGATACCACCATCGGCCGTGTGGCGGAGGCGGCAGCCTGCGAGGAGAAGTTCCGCAGGGAAGGGGTGGCAATTACCCTTACGGTAACCCCCTGCTGGTGCTATGGCTCTGAGACCATGGATATGGATCCCACCACCATCAAGGGAGTGTGGGGACTGAATGCCACAGAGCGTCCGGGCGCAGTTTACCTTGCTTCTGTACTTGCTACCCATGCCCAGAAGGGCCTGCCGGCATTCGGAATCTATGGACATGACGTGGTGGATGCAGACGACTCCTCTATCGGGGAAGATATCCAGGAAAAATTACTTCGTTTTGGCCGGGCAGCTGTTGCGGCAGCGTCCATGAGAGGAAAGTCCTACCTGCAGATCGGCTCTATCTGTATGGGAATCGGCGGCTCGATTATTGACTCTGATTTTATGGAATCCTACCTGGGAATGCGAGTGGAGTCTGTGGATGAGGTGGAGATCATCCGGCGCATGACAGAAGGCATTTATGATGAGGCAGAATACCAGAAGGCTCTGGCTTGGGCCAAGGAGACCTGCGCCATCGGCTTTGACAAGAATCCGGATTTTGTGAAAAAGAGCAATGAGGAGAAGGAAAAGCAGTTTGAGTTTGTGGTGAAGATGGCTGTGATCATCAAGGATCTGATGAACGGCAATCCCAATCTGCCCGAGGGCCGTGAGGAGGAGATGGTGGGACACAATGCCATCGCAGCCGGTTTCCAGGGCCAGAGACAGTGGACGGATTTCTACCCCAACGGGGATTTTGCGGAAGCGGTTTTGAATACCTCCTTTGACTGGAACGGAGCCAGAGAGCCCTATATTCTGGCTACGGAGA
>CAJUQB010000040.1 GCA_910588285.1 uncultured Lachnospiraceae bacterium | reverse complement strand
GTAGAGCACTCGGCTGTTAACCGAGTTGTTGTAGGTTCGAGCCCTACTCGGGGAGTTCGAGCAGTAGCTCAATGAAATAAGGCGACATAGCCAAGTGGTAAGGCATGGGTCTGCAACACCCTGATCACCAGTTCAAATCTGGTTGTCGCCTTTTGAAAAAGAACAGCATTTTTTTATAAGATGCTGTTCTTTTTTATTCCCCTCAAGCAATGAGCCAAGAGACTTCCGCAGAGAATGAGTCAAGTGGCTGCTTGTCGCGGCCCTGGAGGCCGCTCATAACGCGGAATTTTTGACTTTCCTCTGGAAAAATGTCAATGCCTGTGTTATACTATAAAACAGCGTGAATTTAATTGAGTAAAGTGATACAGGAGAGAATTATTATGAAAAAAGTAGTGAAGTTTGGCGGCAGTTCCCTGGCCAGCGCAGAGCAGTTTAAGAAGGTAGCCAGTATTATCAAGGCTGAGGATACCAGGCGGTATGTGGTGCCCTCTGCTCCGGGAAAGCGTTTTGCATCTGACACCAAGGTGACAGACATGCTGTATCAGTGTTACGATCTGGTGGAAGCCGGGAAGGATGTAACACCTCTTTTAGGGAAAATAGAATCCAGATACGAAGAGATCATCAAGGGACTGGGCCTGAAGCTGTCTTTGCGGGAAGAATTCGTTAAAATAAAAGAGGATCTATTAAATAAAGCGGGAGAAATGTATGCAGCATCCCGGGGGGAATATCTGAACGGTATGATTCTTGCAGATTATCTGGGATTTTCCTTTGTGGATGCAGCAGAGCTCATACGATTCCATGAGGACGGGACCTTGAATGCAGAAAAGACCAATGAGCTGTTGAAGGAGAGCCTCAGTGCCATAGAGTATGCCGTAATACCAGGCTTTTACGGGTCATTTGAGGATGGCAGTATCTGCACCTTTTCCAGAGGCGGCTCTGATATCACCGGATCCCTGGTGGCTAAGGCCATTCATGCCGATATGTATGAGAATTGGACGGATGTGTCAGGCTTTCTTGTGGTGGATCCCCGCATTATCAGCAATCCTGAGATTATTGAGGTCATTACATACCGGGAGCTTCGTGAACTGGCCTATATGGGAGCCAGCGTATTGCACGAGGATGCTATTTTCCCGGTTCGGAAGGAAGGCATTCCCATTAATATCCGCAACACAAATTCACCGGAGGATAAGGGGACATTGATTGTAGAGAGCACCTGCCGGAAATCCCGCTATACCATAACAGGAATCGCCGGGAAGAAGGGCTTTGCCTCCATTAATGTGGATAAGGATATGATGAATTCCGAGATTGGCTTCTGCCGAAAGGTGCTTTCCGTATTTGAGAATAATGGTTTATCCATTGAGCATATGCCTTCCGGAATTGATACCATGACAATTTTTGTACAGCAGAGCGAATTTGAGGAGAAGGAACAGCAGGTGATTTCCGGAATCCATCGGTCTGTTCAGCCGGATGTGGTGGAGATGGAATCGGATCTGGCATTGATAGCTGTAGTAGGACGCGGTATGAAGCAGACCCGGGGAACAGCCGGGCGTATCTTCTCAGCATTGGCCCATGCCAGGGTGAATGTTAAAATGATTGACCAGGGCTCCAGTGAACTGAATGTAATTATCGGTGTTAAAAACAGTGATTTTGAGACAGCAATACGGGCTATTTATGATATCTTTGTAACGGCACAGATCTAGATATTGAATAAAATGAATCTCTCAAAGAAGCTGCGGATGTAGGAGGACTGCATTGAATTTAGAAATAAAAGAATATCTGCTGCGGGCTGGAATCCGCAGGATTACAGAGCTGGATACAGCGCTGACAGAAGCCTTTGGACAGAAGGAAGGACAACAGCATATCGAAAGGCTGACAGAATTGTTTGACCTGTCAGAAAAACGGATGATGTATGGAGCAGAGGATACCGTGTATCTCCGCCGCCAGGAGGAGCTTGTGGATTACCTGAACCAGAGCCTGCAGATGAGCCTTCTGGCAGCTTCCTTTTATGACCATGTGTTTTTCCGGAGAGCGATGGAATATCTGCTCAGATATGATTCCTTTTGGGAAGGAGATATTTTTGATATAGGCTGCGGGAATGGCGTTCTGTCCTGTTTCCTGGCATTGCAGCATCCGGCTTCCTTTGTGACAGGCCTGGAGCTGTCGCAAAATGCCGTGTCTGCTGCAAAAGAGCTTGCGGAGAAGATTTCTGTGGGTAATGTGCATTTTACCTGCCCCAGGCTGCTTGGGGGGAAGCAGTGTGATACGCTGTTTTCCTGCCGGACGGCACATGAGAATATTGCCTGGAGGCCTCTGTTGAAGGAGTCTAAAATGATGGCACTGTCCAGGGAGGAGCAGGCAAAGCGGCACGAAAAATATGCAGGAGAGCTGGCAGCGCTGATAAAGCCCCAAGGATATCTGGTCAGCATGGAGCGTTATAAGGATGACAGCGCATATGCCGGACTGGTTCTTGCATTGGAGCATCTTGGTTTTTCCAGGGTGCGGGGAACGCACATGCAGTTTTCCTGCAAAAACGGAGATGAAACGGCTGTGTTTCAGGCAGCAGTTTTTCAAAAAGCAGGCAAATAGACATTGCATTCTCATATGCCGGTGTTATAATAGAGGAAAGGTGCCGGGAGCAAGGGCTTTCGGCGGGTTTGACAGGAGGAGAGGCTATGATTATAACGATTGGAAGAGAATACGGATGCAATGGCCATCGCATTGGGGAGCTTGTGGCAGAGAAGCTGGGGGTTAAGCTCTACGATAAGAACAGCCTGGCAGAGGAGGCCAGGAAAACAGATTATTATGAGGATCTGCAGGCCTTTTATGAGGAGACGCCGGTGAACAGCCTTCTCTATGTGATTGCCACCAGAAGCTATAATGGCGGCAAGCAGGGGGAGATCCCCTTTGCCTTTATCCGGAAGATCGCGGAAAAGGAACCCTGCGTGATCATCGGAAGATGCGGTAACTATGTGCTGAGAAACCATCCGGATGCAGTGAACGTGTTCATTCATCAGCCGATGAAGGACAGAATTGCCAGAATTATGGAGGTTCACGGTGTCAGCGAGTCCAAGGCAGAGCATATGATTGAGCGGGAGGATAAGGCACGGGAAGGGTTTCATACCTATTATACAGATGAGAAATGGAACATTGCGGACGGCTATGATCTGACCATAAACAGCAGCTCCATGAGTGAGGACACTGTGGCGGATATTATCATTGCCTTTGCACAGAAAAAAGGGGGTAAATAACATGGAAAAAAGAATAATAGAAAAGCTGGGGATTTCGCCTAGCCTTCTGGGCTACGGCTGTATGCGTTTCCCCACCAATGGGGACGGAAGCATCAATGAAGAGGAGACGGAGCGTCTGCTGGATGCGGCCTATAAGGCAGGTGTCACGTATTTTGATACGGCTTATAATTACCACGGCGGGGACAGTGAGCGGGTGCTGGGCAAGGCGCTGGACAAGTATCCCAGGGATTCCTATTACCTGACTACAAAGCTTCCTGTGTGGCTGGTGGAGAAGCCGGAGGATGTAGCGCGGCTGTGCAGCGAGCAGCTGCAGAAGCTTCACAAGGATCATATTGATTTCTATCTCCTTCATGCCCTGAATAAGGGGAGCTGGGAGAATGTGAAGAAGAACCATGTCATTGAGGAATGCGAGAAGCTGCGGAAAGAGGGCAAGATCAAGTATCTGGGATTTTCCTTCCATGATGAATACAAGGTATTTGAGGAGATTCTCCGGGCTCATACCTGGGATTTCTGCCAGATTCAGTATAATTATATGGATACCCAGGAGCAGGCCGGCGATGCAGGATATGCGCTGGCAGAGGAGCTTGGGATTCCCATGGTGATCATGGAACCGGTGCGGGGCGGCAGCCTGGCGGGCTTTTCCGAGGATATTAACGCCATATTCCATGCAGAGGATGAGAATGCCAGCATAGCCTCCTATGCCCTGCGCTGGGTGGCCAGCCATCCCAATGTGAAGGTGGTGCTTTCCGGCATGACCACCATGGAGCAGGTACAGGATAATCTGCATACCTTTGAACAGTTCAGGCCCATAGAGCCTAAGGAGCAAAAGATGCTGGATCAGGTGGTTGCTGCCATCCGGAATCGTATGCAGAACGGCTGTACCGGCTGCCGTTACTGTATGCCCTGTCCTGCCGGGGTGAAGATTCCGGAGAGCTTCAAGGCCTGGAATGAATATCATATGTATGGAAGCTACAAGGCGGCGGCCTTCTTCTGGGAGAATGCCATCGGCGAGGAGGGAAAGCCCAGGAATTGCGTAGAATGCGGAAAATGCGAGGAGGCCTGCCCGCAGCATCTGTCCATCCGGGAGGATCTCAAGCGCGTACAGCAGGAGCTGGATGCAGCGAAGGCGGCGCAGTAGAAGAAGCCTGGATGCAGCGCGGCGCAGTAGAGGAAAAAGGGGAAGCGTTTAGTGACGCTTCCCTTTTCCGTTTAGAAGATCCAGAAGCTCGGCAGCACTTTTTTTCAAATGAAGGGCTTTTTTATCCAGGCTGGGCTTAGTATATACAATTTCAGACATTCGCTGGCGGAAATCTTTTTTTGCTTTCATATTTTTTTCCAGAGGTTTTTCTATATGTTATTCAAAAAAGAGATATTTTGTGATAGACTGGTGACATCAGAGTGAGAGGGGGATTTTTATGAAACGAGTTGTGATTGCCTGTTCCATGATGGAGGATGAACTGCACAGGGCATATAGGGAGACAGGGTGCCGGCTGCCTGTCCATTGGCTGGAGCGGGGATATCACAATACGCCGGAAAAGCTGCGGGAGGCCCTGCAGAGGGAGGTGGACCGGCTGCAGGAATACGATGAGATTCTGCTGGCGTATGGCCTTTGCGGCAATGGGACGGCCGGGCTGGTAAGCCGTCATGCGGTGCTGGTGATTCCGAAATTCGACGACTGCATCAATCTGATGCTGTGCCTTGGCCCAAGGAAGGAACGGGGGCTGGCACAGACCGGAAGCATTTACCTTACCAGAGGCTGGACTCTGGACGGGGAGGCAGTTTTGCAGCAAAAGGAAAACTATATAGAAATGTACGGGGAGGAGGAAGCCCGGGAGATCCTGGAAATGATGTATGAGCACTATGAGCGGATTGCCGTGATTGATACAGGCTGTTATGACCTTGGGGCCGTACAGGCATATGCCAGGCAGGCCGGGGAGCTGCTGTCCCTGGAGCCGGTGACTGTGGAGGGCTCTGCCGGGATTCTGGAAAAGCTGCTGTTGGGAGAATGGGATGAGAATTTTATTGTGCAAAGGCCCGGACAGCCCCTGGCGGCATCCCAGTGGGAATTGTAACGCATCCAGTCCATTGAAAAGTCGCCTGACGGCGAGGGGCTGGATGCATGCAGCCGCTATTTTACTGGCCGGATGCCTTGCTGCAGGGTGCAAGGCACCGTGAACAGTAACCATGATTCATCTGCTATGCAAACTTTTCATTAATAAATCATGGAAAAGGGTATAAATCGTGCAAGATATATGTTATAATTGAGCAAATAAATTCGGAAAGAAGGTAATAATTATGGCAGATTTTAAGTTTGAGCCCATGAGAAGTCTGATTTATGTCAATGTGGCAAAGGAGGATTTCCGTCCGAAGCTGCAGCATTGGCTTTATGGGACCCATGTACCGGAGAGTATTTCACAGTTTGAGCCCTATGTTACCAAATATGCATTTTATCCCTCCTTCCCCTGTCCGCCGGAGGGAGAGCGCTTTGGCTATGCCAAGATGCAGCTGACCGAGCATCACTGGCTGGTGAGCGACCTTGACCCCAGGCTGGAGATCAAGGCACTGGCAGAGACCTTCCCCATGGATGTCCTGGTATGGCAGGGCAATCTGCCGGAGAGCATGCTGGAGCCCCAGAAGCTGACGGTGAAGGATGCAGAGAAGGCTTCCGCAGAGGACGCAGACGGCGATATTGGAAATGAAGCCCGCAAGGCCAATGTAGAGGGCGCCAATCCCTTTATTTTCGCATTTCTTCCCATGTGGTGGGAGGAGGATCTGAAGGGGAAGGGCCGGAATATCTCCGACGGCCCCAACTACCGCTGGAACTTTGCAGTGGGCTATCCTGAGGGCGTTTCCAAGGAGGAAGGCAACAAGTGGCTGTATGAGGAGGTTCTTCCGATCTTCATCAATTCCGAGAAGGTATCCCGGGTGCTGGTGAGCAATGTGAAGAAGGACATTAATGGCTGTGTAATGGATAAGGTTGTGGAGATCTGGTTTGAGAATCAGTCCGGCTGGTATGAGGTCGCTGTAGAGGGCACCAGGAACCTGAAGAAGCCGGCCTGGGCACAGCAGGATCAATTCCCGTTCCTGAAGCCCTACCACAACATCATCGGAACCTGTATCGCAGATTTCACGATGAGCAACAATCTGCGGAATTACCACGGTTATATTACCTTGAGATAGCAGTATCCGCAAATACATAGCCTGTTCTGGGCGGAATAGGCAGTATGAATTACCTGGAGATAGTAATTTGTTATACATAGCCTGTCCCCTGTGGAACAGGCAGTATGAGAAGGAATCCCCTGCCTGCAGAATGGACTGCAGGCAGGGGATTTCTATGTGTATTTATCCCCGGGAGTATAGGAAGGAATGTCCCTCTGCAGGGATAATCTACACCAATGGCAGGTTTTGTTGTTTATGCAATTTTTGCATAAGAAAATTACATGAAAACATGGTAAGTATGAATAAATATACCTCCATTTTCCTTGACACTTCTGTCTATTTCGCATATAATACTTTTGTGAAATTTAATAAAATATTTATAATTTTCACAAAGGCTTAACTTTTTATAAGAGGAGGGTTTTTTATGGCATTAGGTATCAAAAAGAAGGAGGTATATGTTGTATGATTTTAGCATCAGCAGCACCGGAAGCAGCGGCAGGCGGCGGTAATCCTGTAATTGGTTTGATTGGTATTATTATCGCGTTAGTTGTATTCCTGGTATTAATTTACAAGGGTTGGTCTTCCTACTGGGTAGCGCCAATCTGTGCAATTATCGTAGCAGTATTCAATCTTATGACACCGTCGGCAGTGGTGAATGCCTATGTTGGCGGTATGGCGGATCTTGTACTGAGCCTGTTCTTCATTATTTTCTTTGGTGCAGTATTAGGAAAGCTTTATGATGTCTCCGGAGCGGCGGCATCCATTGCCCAGACATTGACCAACAAGCTGGTGATTAAGGCCAAGGGCGATGCCCAGGTACGTCTTGGCGTACTGGTGATCCTGGTGGTAAGCGCACTGCTGACCATGGGCGGTATCGACGGTTACGTTCTGACCTTTACCCTGGTTCCGATCTGTCTGGTTATGAGTGAGATGCTGGATATTCCCCGGAAGTTTATCGGCGGTATGATGGTTCTGAACTGTGCCTTTATGGCAGCTCCCGGAGCACCCCAGATTGACAATATCATGGCTCAGGCAGCCATTATGTCTGAGGCATATAAGGAGGGCGGCGCTTTTCTTGAGACAGCCGGCGCCAGCCACTTTGCGGTAACCTCCTTTGCAGCCCCGATTCCGGGTCTTGTTGCCGTAATTATTATTGCAGCAGGCGGATATTTTACCCTGACACAGTTGATTATCAGCGCCAAGAAGAGAGGCGAGCATTTTGAATGGGGGCCGGTTCGCAGGGCTGAGAGAGAGAACCGTGATCTGCCGAACTTTATCGTATCCCTGATCCCGATCATTATTGTGTTTATTGCATATACACTGTTCCCGGCGATCACAAATATTCAGGTTGAGATTGCTGTAGCCCTTGGCCTTGGCATTATCTTTGCCCTGATTCTGTTTGCGAAGTACCTTCCGGCTCCCAGAAGCGGAATGCCCGGCGGTATCAACAACAAGATCGTTGCAATCCTCAATGAGGGCTTCGGCGGTGCCCCCAGCGCATTCATTACCCTGATTACTCCTTCTGCACTGGCAGGCGTAATCACTGCAACAGGAGCCTTTGGCATGGTAATCGGAATCCTCTCCGGAATCCATGTACACTATATCTGGCTGGTTGTGATCGTAGTATGTATTTTGGTTGGAATCACCTCCTCCCCGCCGGCAGCATTGATGATCGCTCTGCCGATCGCAATGAACATCATGCTTGGCCAGGGTATGAGCCCGGATCAGGTACTTGGCAATGCAGACGGCCTGATGCGTGTAGGCGCTTTGGCAGCCACTACCTTTGAGACTCTGCCCTTCAACGGCCTGATTATTCTGACCCTGCAGCTGATTGGCTGTACCCACAAAGAGGCTTATAAGCCCATGCTGATCCAGTCCGTTATCTATACGCTGATCGGTACAGTTGTTGCAGCAGCATTGGTAATGGCAGGTCTGTAGGATGTAGGAAATGGAATTAATATTGACTTTTATCCTGATTGCGCTGGGGCTGGCAGTATTGCTTGCCGGGATATGGACGCTGCTCACCAAGCGAGCGGTTATGAAGGGAGCAAAGCTGTATCCGGCAGTGTTTACAGGATATGAATTAAAAGAAGTCGGAAATAAAAAGTCTTATACATATGGTGTGTATATTCCGGAGCTCAGGAAGAATCTGACAACGGTATACGGTTCATACCGTAAGGATAAGCGAAAAATGCCGGAGCACATAGAGGTCTATTACAATGACCGGGTAGAGCGCTATTGCTGCATCAAGGGAGTTTATGATGCAGAGTGGACATTTCTGACATGTCTCGGCGTTTGTGTGGTATTGGCGATGGTAGGAATACTTCTCTATATGTAAAAAGTTGAAAGCAAAAAGAGCAGGAGCTGCAGAGTGCGGCTCCTGTTCTTTTTGGAAAGAAGTTGTGGTCAAGTAGGGCTATGTTTCACTGTGCCCGGTATCTTGCAGTAAAAGGACAGCAGCAGATAGAAACGTTCCTCAGGGTTCTCCAGCTCCAGATGGAACAGGTCCCGAATCCGTTCCAGACGGTGGAACAAAGTATTTCGATGAATATGTAAGCATTTGGCAGTGAGCACACTGTTCCGTTCATTCTGGAGATAGCGGAATAATGTGTTGTAGTAATCCGTATGGTGTTTCTGGTCGTAACCCCCAATGGCCTGCAGGGCAGGATGCAACACAGAAGGATCTGTGTGCTCCTGAAATACATCTCGCAGAAAGTGAATCATATGATGGTGAATCTCATGGATACTGCCTGCCTCCCGCTCCCCGTATTGGAGGGCAAGGTCCGCCTGCCGGCAGGCGATAGACAGCTGTTTTAGATCCCAGAAGGGCCGGCTGGCCCCGCAATGGTAAAAGCTGTTCTTGAGCCAGGGACCAAGAAAAGAGAACAGCTTCTGCTGGGGCAGCTTTGACAGATTGCACAGCAATAGGAGCTCATGCTCCATGTGGGCCGGAAAAATATAAGGAGAATACCTGGAAAAAATCCGGCACAGGTAGGTGTGGGCAGGATATTCCAGGGAGAGGGGCACAGCCTTGAGGAGCATCATCAGGTCAAGGGGCTCCCATTGGCTTGCCTGTAATTTCCTCTGAAGGTGGGAAATCTGCTCCTCCTGGCGGAAAATATTCTGGGACCAGGTGCCCTTTGGAAAAAATCCGGCCGGAATGTAAAAGGGGCGGCGGTTGGTATGGTCAAAGACCGCATTGTCGGTTTTGTGAAAGGCAACGCTCTTTTCCGGGAGAGTGGCTCCATAGGAGAGCAGCTCATACCAGGATTCGTCCACCTCAATATTCAAATAGGATGTGGATACGGCGATGATTGCGTCGCTGGAATCATGGATCAGCAAGGGGTTTTTCAATACCTCGTCACTGGCATCCAAAAGCTCTGTGAGGGAGCACTGGCGTACCATCAGCAGATGCATATGCCTTTCCCAGGCTTCATAAAAAGAAAAAGCGCTTAGGAGTTGGTTCAATACCAGGGTTACATCCTCTGTGTCCAGGGCCAGATAATCATTGCGAAAGAAACAGATTACCTGTTGTTTGTTATCACAAAAGAAGCTGTGGGAGGCGCCGGTATAAACAGTGTATGGGTCCATAGGGCTTTTCCCGTCATACAGGCGGACTTTTTCAATGCAGATATGTGATTCTATATTTGATGCATGTTCAGAAAGACTGCCATGACAGGCAGTATGAAGCACTGGCTCAAATTCCTCCAGCCAGTTTTTCAGAATCCACAGGCTCAGCTGCATGAGATCTCACCTCCATAAGCTGATTATATCAGAAAGAAGAACAGCCGTCAAAACCATTGTGCAGATAGAACTGTTTCAGGGAAATAGAACACAATATATCAAACGGTATGCACATAGATATCCGTCTGTTTTGATGCTATGATGATACAAAAGGAACTACTTGAATGGATATGAATGGATATGAATGGAGGAGAAATATGACTGGCAGAGAAAATTATTTGAAGCTGTACCATCATGAAATTCCGCTCTATGTGCCGGCGGATGGCCCTGTAGACATGATTGTCCCGCCAGGCGAGCATGGCGCAGACGGGGAGCCGGAGGGGAGCACAGGGGACGATTGGTTTGGGGTCAACTGGACGGTGACAAAGGCCGTGGGCTTTGATGCAGGCACGCCCACCCCGGGAAAATACCGGCTCCATGATATCACAGAGTGGAAATCACAGCAGGTGATCCCCACAAAGGAATTTATGGATGCCTTTGACTGGGAAGGATTTTGCAGGATATTTACCTCTCATTGGAATCGCGAAGAGCATATATCTGTATTTATGTTGCCGGCCGGCTTTTTTGAGCGCCTGCATCACCTGATGCCCTTTGAGGAAGCGCTGTGCGCATTCTATGATGAGCCGGAGCTGCTCCATGAGTTTTTTGACGCACTGCTGGAATACAAGAAATATGTAATTGGCAAAATCAAGCAATATGCCAACCCGGATGTCATCATCTTTTTTGATGATTATGGGACAGCGAAAAATATGTTTCTCTCTGAAGAGATGTGGCTGGAATTTATTGCGCCCAGATTAAAGAAGGTCATTGACTACTGCCATGAGCTGGGACTTATTTTTGAAATGCATTCCTGCGGGTATATTACGCCACTGGTAAAGCATATGGTAGAAATGGGGATTGACAGTATACAGCCGCTGCAGGCCGTCAACGACGTGCTTATGATCAAGGAACAGTTCGGAGATAAAATCGTCATACATGGCGGAATTACGGCCTCCGATCTGGTGGGGAAGGGGATTTCCCACCAAGAGCTGGTTGAGGGGGTCCGGGAATGTGTGGATATCTGCGCGCCGGGGGGGAACTTTATTGTACTGCTCAGCGAATGTGACGACCGAAAAAAGGAGGTGTCGGAGGCCTTCCGGGAGGCCCTGGCTGAGGCAGGCTGGGATTACAGATAAATTCCTGCCAATACATAACAGGAATATTTGTGCCGGCTCACAATAAAAAGCAATGGAAACAGAAATTTTTGGAAATACAGATAAAGAAAACCATGCAGGCATTTTGTATAATTATTATGACAAAATTTTAACAAGGAGGGTGTATCTTATGAACACAAAAAGTAACTTTGGACGCCTTGGCTGGCTGGTGATTCTGTATGTGCTGTTTCTGTACATGTTTTCATCCACACCGCCGGATACTCTGAATGTAACGGCCGGATTTTTCGCCAATGCCCTGGGCCTGCCCAACAGCAACCCGCTGCTGATCTTCTCTGCAGTAGGAGGCTTTGTGGGAATCCCCGTAGCCCTGATTTTTGGGCAGATCATTGCAAAGTTTGGGGCAAAGTGGCCCACAGTAGGCATTCTGGTGGTGTACGCTGTTATCTGGCTTCTGAACGGGCAGGTAAAGTCCGTTGCGGCCTATGGTGTGATCGTAACATTGATTACAGCTGTTTCCAATACCATTAACCTGGTATCTACCCAGCAGATCATGAACAACTGGTTCCCCAGGAAAAAGGGAATTGCTCTGGGCTGGGCCACCATGGGAATGTGCTTCTCCAGCGCCATCATGGTAGCGGTATTCCAGGGCTTGATTACCAATGTAGGACTGCACATGCCCTTTACGGTGATGGCTGTGATCTGCCTGATCCTGGCTGTAATCACTGCGGTGTGGTTTAAGAATTTCCCGGAGGAGGCAGGGGCCTATCCGGACAATGAGCCTATTTCAGAGGAGGAAAAGGCTGCAAATCTGAAGCTGATTGCAGAGTATAAGTCGGATTTTACTTACGGGAAGCTGTTTCAGACCAAGGAGCTTTGGGCCCTGGTGTTTATCTTTGGGTTCCTCTTCCTGGGGCTGGTGGGAACCGTGTCCCAGATGATTCCGCGTCTGGTCTGCGTGGGAATGCCCCAGACCACAGCCATTATGTGGCTGACCATTGCCTCTGTAATCGGAATTCCCGCATCCTTTGCCTGGGGCTGGATTGACCAGAAGATCGGCACCAAGAAGGCGGTGGAGGTGTTCTGTATCCTCTGGACCATTATGATGGTAGTATCTGCTGCCGGCTCCTTTGCAGTGAGCCTGCCGGTGTCCATCCTCTCGGTGGTCATGTATGCCTGTCTGCTGGGCGGGCTGGGGAACCTGATGCCCTCCATGGTAATCCAGATCTTCGGCCGCTATGATTTCCCCCAGGCAAACAAGCTGGTGGTTCCTCTGGTGGTGGGGATTCGTTCCTTTGCACTGCTGGTGGTTCCGGCTATGCTGGCGGCAGCAGGCGCAGGCAATGAGACCCAGGGCTTTTTCCGGGTATTTATCGTGTTTACGGTGCTGTCTGTCATTGCGACCATCATTGCATTTGCCCTGAAGGATACCATGATCGGGAAGAAATAAGGGGTCTGCCTTAAATATGCTTTTGGCAGTGGCCGCTCATAGCAGCGATTTGGGGCGATATTTTAGTTTTGCTGAGAAAAATCGCCCCGAATCAAATTTGCATTTGACAAATGGCAGAAAGTGTACTATAATAACTTTTGGAATCAAACAGCGCGGGGTGGAGCAGTCTGGAAGCTCGTCGGGCTCATAACCCGAAGGTCGCAGGTTCAAATCCTGCCCCCGCAATTCAAAACCTCGAAAGCATCCCGCTTTCGAGGTTTTTTGCGCCTTTGTTGGCAATTTTATGAGGTTACCTTTTCAAAATCAGAGGCAGGGTGCTTGCAGACCGGACAGACGAAGCCCTCCGGAAGCTCCTCCCCCTCATAGATATAACCGCAGACCGTACACCGCCAGACCGTTTTCCCATTCGAAGCAGGCTGCTGCGGCTTGGGCTTGATGCTGGACTGATAATAGGCATAGGTGGCCGACGCTGCGTCCGACAGCACCTCCATGTCGTCCACAGAGGCGATAAACATGGTGTGGCTTCCAAGGTCAATGGTCTGCTCTACCGTGGCGCTGATAAATGCATTGGTTCCGGCCGTAATGTAATACAGGCCATTGGCGCTGCGGCTGCAGGCCCCATAGTCGGAGAATTTGTCCACGTCCCGGCCTGACTGGAAGCCAAAGTGCCGGAATATGTCAAAGCTTGCTTCTTCACTGAGGACAGATACATTGAATTTGCCGCTCTTCTTTACTAGGTCGTGGGTGAAATTGGCTTTGTTGACAGTAATGCTGATCCGGTTGGGCTCTGAGGTTACCTGCCCTGCCGTGTTGATGATACAGCCGCTGTCCTTCCCACCCCAGGCAGAGGTAAGAACAAACAGGCCGTAGGTGAGCTTGTACATTGCTTTATTGTCCATAGCGGGTTCCTTTCTTGGTGACTTTACAATAGTGGTTACCATAATTTTAGTAATTGGAAGAGGGAATGTCAAGAACTATGAGGGGAATAAAACCGATCGGATAAATTGTCATTGCTTCCCTATTGCTTCTATGTTACAATTTTACTGGATTAGCCCATGTTTAAGATCGTCTATACAAATCAAAGGAGGTTTCCATTATGACAGAACGGGAACAGCTGCAGGAATGGATCAGGGAATCGGACAATATTGTGTTTTTTGGAGGGGCGGGTGTGTCTACCGAGAGCGGGATCCCGGATTTCCGCAGTGTGGACGGGCTGTACCATCAGCAGTACGACTATCCGCCGGAGACCATCCTAAGCCACTCCTTCTATGTGCAGAACCCCGGAGAATTTTACCGCTTTTATAAGGATAAGATGCTCTGCCTGACGGCACGGCCCAATGAAGCCCACCGGAAGCTGGCGCAGCTTGAGCAGGCAGGGAAGCTTCGGGCTGTCATCACCCAGAACATTGACGGGCTGCACCAGATGGCGGGAAGCAGGGAGGTACTGGAGCTTCACGGCAGCGTTCACCGCAATTACTGCCAGAAGTGCAACGCCTTGTTTGATGCAGAGTATATATTGGACAGCGGGGAGCTGCCGGTCTGCAGCCGGTGCGGCGGCCGGATCAAGCCGGATGTGGTACTGTATGAGGAGGGGCTGGATATGGGGCTGATGCACCGGGCCGTTGATTACATTGCCAATGCGGATGTCCTGATCATTGGCGGGACCTCCCTGGTGGTGTATCCGGCAGCAGGCCTTGTGGACTATTACCGGGGGAAGAAGCTGGTACTGATTAACCGGGATACCACGCCCATGGACAAGCGGGCCGACCTTCTGGTACAGGGCAGCATCGGTGAGATATTGAGCGGCATTTCCGTTTAATGGAGGAAGCGGCATGACCTATGAGATTGGGGATATTGTAAAATTAAAGAAAAAGCATCCCTGCGGCAGCTTTCAGTGGGAGGTGCTCAGGGTGGGGGCGGATTTCCGCCTGCAGTGCTGCGGCTGCGGCCGCCAGATTATGATTGCCCGGAAGCTTGTGGAAAAAAATACAAGGGATATTCAAAAAAAGCTTGAAAATTAGGAAGGGCTGTTGTATAATATTTACTCGTGATATATTAAATTCCTTGCTCCTTACAGTGTTAGGGGGCCAGAGACCACAAGGAGGTAGACGAGCATGAACAAATATGAATTAGCGCTTGTTGTTAATGCAAAAGTCGAAGATGAAGTAAGGGATGCTACCGTAGAGAAGGCCAAGGAGTATATTACCCGTTTTGGCGGTACCATCACCAACGTAGATGACTGGGGCAAGAAGAGACTTGCATATGAGATCCAGAAGATGCGTGAGGGCTTCTATTACTTCATTCAGTTCGATGCAGAGGCTGATTGCCCGGCACAGCTTGAGAACAGCGTGCGCATTATGGACAACGTGATCCGCTTCTTATGCGTTAGACAGGACGAGGCATAGATAGAAGAATAGGAGAATGTATGAATAAAGTAATACTTATGGGCAGATTGACCCGTGACCCTGATATTCGCTATTCTCAGGGGGACAATCCCATGGCAGTGGCCAGATATACCCTTGCAGTTGACCGCAGATTTACAAAGCGGGACGGGGGAGATTCCCAGCAGACCGCTGATTTTATATCCTGTGTTGCATTCGGCCGTTCGGCTGAGTTTGCGGAGCGGTATCTCCGCAAGGGCCTGAAGCTGGTTGTGACCGGAAGGATCCAGACCGGCAGCTACACCAACCAGGAGGGGCAGAAGGTCTATACCACAGATGTTGTTGTGGAGGATCAGGAGTTTGCAGAGAGTAAGGCAGCCAGTGATAACTATCAGGGTGGCGGCGGATTCGCGCCTATGGACAGGCCGGCTCCAAGCACGGCTGCGCCGGATGGCTTCATGAATATTCCGGACGGGATTGACGAAGAATTACCATTTAACTAAGACAGGAGTTAATACCCGCAGGGCAGATCGGTATGCCCTGGGGCCAATAGGAGGTAACGATCATGGCTTATAATAAAACAGAAAAAAGCGATGCGCCTATGAAGCGCAGAGGCGGTATGCGCAGAAGAAAAAAGGTTTGCGTATTCTGTGGAAAAGACAATGTGATTGATTATAAGGATACCAATAAGCTGAAGAGATATATTTCTGAGAGAGGCAAGATCCTTCCCAGAAGAATCACCGGCAATTGCGCGAAGCACCAGAGAGCGCTGACAGTAGCTATCAAGAGAGCACGTCATATCGCGCTGATGCCATATGTAACAGATTAAGAAGATGTATTTGGAGCGGCAGAGCGATTCTGCCGCTCTTTACTTTTGGAGAAAAAAAGGATATAATAGAGAAATGGCGAGCCGATAAGACGAATGGAGGGTGCCCATGAAACCAAAAGTCAGATTAAAAGGAACACTGCGAAGCTATATGCTGTGCCCGATAATTTTAACAATACTGTTGATCCTGTGTAATATTCCGGCCTATCGGGCGGATATCAGGCTGGGGCTTCTGATGACTGGAATTACGGTCCTCTACTTTGCCATTATGACAGTTGTATATTTTTTCTGCAAGCCGGCCATTCTCAACGAGTTTGTGAATTTTGCCACCCAATATGGAACCGTGCAGAAGAAGCTGCTGGATGAGCTGGAGATTCCCTATGCCCTGATGGATTATACCGGTAAGCTCCTGTGGGTGAACCAGCAATTTGCCCATCTTACCGGCAAGAGCAAGGATTACCATAAGTCCATCACCTCTATTTTCCCCGCCCTCACCAGGGAGCTGATTGAGAAGGCCCATGAGGATGCCGAGATTCTGGTGGAGCATGGGGGCGCATTTTACCGGGCCAGCATGAGCAAGCTGTATTTTGAGGATATGACCCACGAGAACGCCATGGTGTCCGTGGAGAAGGAGGGGACAAACGGCCAGTATCTGACCGTGCTGTACCTTTTTGACGAAACGCAGCTTCAACAGTATATCCGGGAAAATGAAGAACAGAGACTGGTGTGCTCTCTGGTCTATATTGACAATTATGAGGAGGCCCTCAACAGTATTGAAGAGGTGAAGCGCTCCCTGCTGGTGGCATTGGTGGACCGGAAGGTAAATAAATATTTTTCCGAGCGGGACGGGATTGTGAAGAAGCTGGAAAAGGATAAGTTCTTCATCATCTTTCGCCAGAAGTACTTAGAGGAGCTGATTGCAGACAAATTCAGCGTTATCGAAGAGGTGAAAACCATCAAAGTAGGAAATGAGATGGCTGTGACCCTCAGCATAGGCGTTGGCGTTGGCGGCAGCAGCTACAGCCAGAATTATGAGTATTCCCGCATGTCTATTGACCTGGCTCTGGGCCGCGGCGGAGACCAGGCGGTAGTCAAATCCGGGGAGCAGATTACCTACTATGGCGGCAAGACCCGCCAGGTGGAGAAGATGACCCGTGTGAAGGCCCGTGTGAAGGCCCATGCCCTCCATGAGATTATTGAGAGCAAGGACCGGGTGATCATTATGGGCCACAGCATCAGCGATGTGGATTCCTTTGGCGCGGCTGTGGGGATCTACTGTGCGGCCCGTGTTTTGGGGAAGAAGGCCTATATTGTGCTGAATGAGATTACCACCTCCCTGCGGCCTCTGGTGGCCTGTTTCACGGAGGATAAGGGCTACCCGCCGGATATGTTTGTGAAGAACAATGAGGCCATGGAGCTGGTCAGCAATAATGCGGTGGTTATGGTGGTGGACACCAACCGCGGGAATTATACGGAGTGCCCGGAGCTGCTGCGCCACACCAAGACCATTGTGGTATTTGACCACCACCGGCAGGGGGCGGATGTGATTGACAATGCCGTGCTGTCCTATATTGAGACATATGCCTCCTCCACCTGCGAGATGGTGGCAGAGGTGCTGCAGTATTTTTCCGAGAATATCCATCTGTCTCCCAGCGAGGCGGATTGTATCTATGCAGGTATTTTGATTGATACGGACAACTTTAACACCAAGACAGGCGTCCGTACCTTTGAGGCAGCAGCCTATCTGCGGCGCTGCGGCGCAGAGGTGACCAGGGTCCGCAAGATGCTGCGGGACGACATGGCGGCTTATAAGGCCAGGGCGGAGGTTGTGCGCCATGCGGAAGTATATATGGGCGTATTTGCCGTATCCATCTGCCCGCCGGGAGACCTGGAGAGCCCTACCATCGTTGGGGCCCAGGCAGCCAATGAGCTGCTGAATATTGTGGGCATCAAGGCCTCCTTTGTATTGACGGAGTACAACAATAAGATCTATATCAGCTCCCGGTCCATTGACGAGATCAATGTTCAGCTGGTTATGGAGCGCATGGGCGGCGGAGGCCACCTGAATGTAGCCGGGGCACAGCTTACGGATTGTACCATGACTGAAGGGACAAGACGGGTGAAGCAGATCTTAAAGCAAATGGTTGAGGAAGGAGCGATTGAAATATGAAAGTAATTTTATTGCAGGATGTGAAATCCCTTGGTAAAAAGGGTGAAATCGTAAATGTCAGCGACGGATATGCCAGGAATATGATTCTGCCCAAGAAGCTTGGGGTAGAGGCCAACAGCAAGAATATGAATGACCTGAAGCTGCAGAACCAGCATGCAGAGAAGGTGGCCCAGGAGAATCTGGAGGCAGCCCAGGCCCTGGCGGCGGAGATTGGAGAGAAGCAGGTGCAGGTGAAGATCAAGACCGGCGAGGGCGGCAAGATCTTTGGCTCGGTTTCCTCCAAGGAGGTGGCAGCAGCGGCAAAGGAACAGCTGGATCTGGAGCTGGACAAGAAGAAAATGCAGATGCCGGAGGGCCTGAAGTCCCTGGGGGTACATGAGGTGCCCATCAAGCTGCATCCCAAGGTAACGGCGATGCTGAAGGTGAAGGTTGTAGAGGAATAAGCGGGAGGAGCTATGCATGGAGGAGGCCCTGATTAAGCGAATTATGCCCCACAGCATGGAGGCAGAGCAATCCGTGATTGGTTCCATGATTATGGATAAGGAGGCCATTGTGGTGGCCTCTGAGACTGTTACAAAGGAGGACTTCTATCAGCAGTCCTATGGAGTGCTGTTTGAGTCCATGGTAGAGCTGTATAACGAGGGGAAGCCGGTGGATGTGGTGACCCTTCAGGACCGCCTGCGGGAGAAGGACGTACCGCCGGAGGTCTGCAGTATGGAATTTGTGGCAGAGCTGGTGGCCTCGGTGCCTACATCTGCCAATGTGAAGTATTATGCCAATATTGTGGCCGAGAAGGCGGTGCTGCGCCGATTGATCAAGGTCAATGAGGAGATTGCCAACCAGTGCTATGTGGGCCATGACAGCGTGGAAGATATCCTGGCTGATACGGAGAAGAAGATTTTTGCACTGCTGCAGAGCAAGGGCGGCGGGGATTATGTGCCCATCAAGCAGGTGGTAATCAACGCCCTGGAGAAGATCGAGATGGCGGCCAGAACCAAGGGCAATGTCACAGGGATTGCCACAGGATTTACGGATCTTGACTACAAGACCTCTGGAATGCAGCCTTCAGACCTGATACTGATCGCAGCCCGTCCCTCCATGGGTAAGACGGCCTTTGTGCTGAATATCGCCCAGTATGTGGCCTTCCACAGCGATCTGTGTACCGCGATCTTCAGCCTGGAGATGTCCAAGGAGCAGCTGGTAAACCGTCTCTTTTCCCTGGAATCCCGGGTGGATGCCCAACTGCTGCGAACCGGGAACCTGGAGGACGAGGATTGGGAGAAGCTGATTGAGGGGGCCGGTATCATCGGCCGTTCCAAGATGATCATTGACGATACGCCGGGAATCTCCATCTCGGAGCTGCGGTCCAAATGCAGGAAATACAAGCTGGAGCATGACCTGAAGCTGATTATTATCGACTACCTGCAGCTGATGAGCGGCTCCGGCCGAAGCGATTCCAGGCAGCAGGAGATCTCTGATATCTCCCGTTCCCTGAAGGGCCTGGCACGTGAATTGAGTGTGCCGGTGATTGCACTGTCCCAGCTGAGCCGTCAGGTGGAGCAGCGGCCGGATCACCGCCCCATGCTTTCGGATCTGCGTGAATCCGGGGCCATTGAGCAGGATGCCGATGTGGTGATGTTCATATACCGGGATGATTATTACAATAAGGATTCACCCAAGAAGAATATTGCTGAGATCAACATTGCCAAGCAGAGAAACGGCCCCATCGGCCCGGTGGAGCTGGTGTGGCTGCCCCAGTATACGAAGTTTGCCAATATGGAAAAGAATTAGACAAAAGACAGCTCCCGCAAGAATTGCGGGGCTGTCTTTTTCTGTCGCAATTCGACGATGGAAAATGATTGTCATGGGGAAGAGAAATGGTATAAAATAAAATAGACAGAAGACTATAGGAATGGAGGTAATAATGTGGATAATGTACGCTACATGATTTCTGACGCGGCAAATTTAGTCAATGTAGAATCCCATGTCCTACGTTATTGGGAAGATGAGCTGGACCTTCAGATCCCCAGGAACGAGATGGGACATCGTTACTATACAGAAGAGAATCTCCGGGAGTTCCAGAAAATAAAGGAATGGAAAGAGCAGGGATATCAATTAAAAGCAATCCGCATATTAGTGCATGAAGAAAGGATGAAGAACATGGCGGGAGCAGCGGGAGCAAAAAAGGCCGCCGGCACGCAGCTGGTGGCCAGTGAACCGATACATAAGACAGAGATTCAGAACACAGCCAGGAGCACCGGGGACAAGCTGGAGCAGTTCCAGGAGATGATGACGGCAATCGTCCGTACCGCTCTGGAGGAGAACACGGAAGCCCTGGGGCAGGAGGTAGGACGCCACGTGGAGGATAAGGTGATCAAGGAGATGAATTATCTGATGCGTGAACAGGATGAGGCTGAGGAGGAGCGGTTCCGCAAGCTGGACGCAGCCATCCGGGCCCAGAAGCAGGGGCGGCGCTCCAAGGAGGAGAAGCCGAAGAAGGTGAAGCTCTCAAGACGGGAGCGGAAGCTGTTGAATCCGGTTTAAGACAGAGAAGGGAGGGCAGATGCAGCATCTGCCCTTTCATACTTTGCGTGTTCAGGGGAGTTTAAATATGGATGTTCCTTCCGGTGCAATATGGTCAAAGGGAACCGCGGCAGGCGAATCGATATTGCAGAATTCCAGCTCGATTCGGGATCTTTCATCCTCAAAGCGGAATACGTAATGCATGGCAACCTGTACGTGATCCTTCCTGTTCCAACGTCCTCCTAACTGAAACCAATGCTTCTCCTCCGCTTTCTGGGGGTTCGCCTTTACCTGCATAACAGCTGCCTTAAATTCATCTGCCGTCTTGTAGGTATTGATATTCGGTACACCCTCATATTCCTCCAGGTCATACATATAAATCACCCCCTCAGATCCATTGTAAAGATCCCGAAGCATGGAGATTCTGTCAAAATCAGCATCCAGTCCGTCCTCCCTGAGAAAAGAAGGGGAAATCACCATAATTCTATCTTCCGCATCCAAAATCAGACGGTAAGTAGCCATGGTATCCAAAAAGGGGAGCTCTGTACGGCTGAGATAATTGGTGGGAGCATCCATGTCGAAATCATCCATGGATAGGCCATAGTCCTCTAAAAATACCTCTTTCGGCTGATTGCCATACTTGGTGAAATCGAATTTCCTGGCAGCATCAATATTTGTTTGGGCGGCGGAATCCTTGCCGCAGCTTATATGCATAGCGATTAGGCAGATAATAATGATTGACAGACTCCATTTTTTCATCCTACGAGCTACCCCCTTCCTCTGTAGGTATTGATCGGCTTCGTGCCTGCGGGTCGGCACATTCCATTGTTACAGATAAAGCTTTCAATAAATACTATGAAGGACTCCTAGAAATACGACTCTATGATGCAAATTTACTACTACATTCTCCAATGGAATCACCCGCTTTTCTCTACCTTTCCGTTAGATATAAAGGAAAGAATTATTAATAATTAATTGTCTTTGATCTGCCATATTATATATTAAATAAAGAATGCATATTTGAAATAAGTATCATTTTCTTTATTATACAATATATTTTTTGAATATTCAAGCAATAAAAAACTGGAATTTTCTCGTATTTCATTGCGTACACGGACTGGGAGAAGTTCGCAGTAAAGATTGGGGACAATATTTATAGTTACAACAAAAAAAGAGAACCCCTCTAAGAATCAAGGCCTTGATCAAAGCCAGGATTCCATGGGATTCTCTCCTTCTTAAGAATCAGGGACAAAACCGGCAGGAGCCGGAGTCCCCTTCTGTTCCTTATTCAGCTGCAATAGCGCCTACTGGACAGGCACCAGCACAGGTTCCGCAATCAACACAGGAATCCGGGTTGATCTCATACTTTCCATCGCCGGCTGCAATAGCGCCTACCGGACATTCTCCTTCACAGGTTCCGCAGCTTACGCAGGAATCATTAATAACATATGCCATACTAGTATCCTCCTTTAATATTTGCAAATATTAAGCCTTAATGGCCTTGCCCTTATTTTAATACAAAAAAAGGGGAAATACAAGTATATTTTCAAGAACATCATTGCATAATAAAGAAAATAGGGTTATAATATGATACGGTACCGCAAAGCGGAAGGATATGGAAAAAGGAGGTTAAGAGACATGGCACAGGTTACAAAGAGCACTATGATCGGCGAGCTGCTGACGATTGACGAGAATGTGGCGCCGATTCTGCTTGAGATCGGAATGCACTGTCTGGGATGCCCGTCCTCTCAGATGGAGACCATCGAAGAGGCGGCAATGGTACATGGCATTGATCCGGATGCACTGGTGAATAAGATCAATGATTTTCTGGCAAAATAAATCACTCGAATTGGAACGTATATACCAAAGAGGACAACCCCAAGAGCGGCTGTCCTCTTTTTTGGAAAAATATGAAACAATCAAATACCATTGGCCTTCTACAGATCAGCCAGAACCTGAAGGGCATGCTCACGGATCACAACCTGATAATGCTCTTCAAAGAATGCCTGTATGGAGGCAGTGTATTTTTCCTGCTTGGCGTACTCGGAAAGTATATTGCAAACCTTATTAAAATCTTCTGGTGTATGGTTGCTCTTGCTGATCACAAGATAATATTTGCGGTCAATACGGTTCTTATAGAGGACATTCTGACCGTTATAGAAGCCCTTCAATACATGGGCCAGGCGGCTGATCTCCTCCAGCTGGCGGAATACAAACAGCTTGGTAATATCAACCACCAGGGGAGCCGATTCTGCGGCCTTCTGGGCCAGTGCCTGTTCCAACGGCACGAACTGCTCCTGCTTCTGTGTCTGCTCCTCAGCCTTCTGCCGTTCCTCCTGAATCTTGCGGAACAGATCGAGAATGTCGTCTGCCCCCATGGAATCAAAGACGGAATCACGGCTGCCCGAGGGCTCCTCCATCAGGTCGTAATCCTCGCTGCCGGCGGAGAACTGGGAAAAACGTGTATCCAGCTCCTCCGGATATTCTACTTTTGTGATAATTAATATGATGGTGTCCGCAGAAAGCGGAATTGCTTCAATCATTAACGGGATATCTTCAGCCTCAAAACCGCACTCATACGCAGCTTGCTGCATCATTTCACGGAACAGAGACTTTGCCTTCTCCGTACCGTAGGCCAGTTCGCTGAGCTTAAGCTGCCGGTCGGCTAAATCCTCCCTGGTTAAAGTACAACGGATCTGATTGTCGCTGACTTTTTCAATCTTCATAAATTCACTTCCCTTTTCCAGGTTTATGATACATATACTTACCCTAAGTACCACAAAGTATAAACAATCTTGGCATTTTCGTCAAGTAATTGGCGTATTATTTCACAAAAAATTAAAAAGTTTAGAAATTATTTCTAAAAAGGCTTGCCAAAAGAGAATGATTGTGGTATAAATATAACACTAAGAGATGCGGCTCCAGGGAGATGGAGCCAGTGACCATCTGTAATATGGCGATGCTTCCACCATATCACCTTCCGTTATCCCCAGTGGATGGCAGACAGCAGCAGTGTGTATCTGGCGGAGCATACAAGAAGGTACTAAAGTATTGGGCGGTCAAGTGCATTCCCAAGGCACAGGCCCACACCGCTTTCGTTTATCGAAGGGCGGCTCTCCTGAAGATCTGAGACGTCCAGGAATCCCCATTGTGCACAATATAGAAGACAATACATGGAATCTGTATATCATGAGGAGCACCTTCCAGGAGAATCCATATCTGCGCTTGCGCAGACTCGAGACAATATTTCCAAGAAAATGGTAATTACATAAGGTAAGACAGTACTACCTCGCATTGATGCAATATCATGTTGAAATATAGTATTCAAATGTAGTATTCAATTATCGTATTGAAATATGATATTGATTAGGATGCGATACTATACTATATGCAGAATCTTAAAATATTACCACAGCTAATAAGACATTCCTTATCACATCTGAAATATTGTTCCCCATTTTACAAAAAATAATAAGAAAAGCATATTGCATTGCGGGAGAATGATTTCCGCCGGCATCTCTTAGAACAATTGCCTTTATTGCAGATCAATGGAACATCGTCTGCAATGGCACGAAAGGAAGGAGGGATTCAGGCAAAGGGCCGCAAAACGGGAACATGTGGCTGCCGTCATTGGGGAATGAGGGCGTCCATGTGGCAGGACAGAGAGCCGCGGGCTGCTGATCCGGGCATTGTGACGGAGCGCCTTGCTGGAATCTATATAAAAAACGCATACAAAGAATGGGAAAATAGATATGCATAGGTTTGTAGCGTTATTTGGAGATAGGATAGAAATAAAAAAATCATTGTACCTTTTTTGTTTCCAGTGAGTGCAGCAGTCTACCCCATACATAGGCCCGTTTCATACAGAGAGAATAGAGCCATGTATTCCCTGTGAGCAGGGAATGCCAGAGCTTCGGGCAGGGTGCGCTGCTTGACCCTGGCCCGGAGAAAATATATCACGAAATCCTTGTGGGAAAAGAAATAAAAAAGTGAAGACAGGGACAGAACCCTGTAAAAATATTTCTTGTGTCAAAAACGAAAACCATACCCCTGCAGCCAAGCAGGGGTATGGACGCTGAGCAGGAGAGAATCAGCTGCTCTTTGCTTCCATGTGTTCAGGAATGGGTGCACAGTGCAGATTCGGGCCTTGTGCCAGGTGCCGTTCCGGTATATAATGGAATCCGGTAGCTGCAGTGAAGGAAAGGCAGGAGGAGTTCGATGGAATATTATCAGCTGCAAACAGACCGGGAGGAGATCCCGGTGCAGATCATCCGCAGCAGCAGGAAGACCCTGGGGCTGGAGATTAAAAACAGACAAGTAATTGCCCGGATTCCGGCGTATCTGCCAGAGGAGGCAGCAGAGGATTTTATTCGGCAGCACAGAGAGTGGATTGTGAAGAAGCTGGATATCTGCCGGGAACGTCAGGAAAGCCCGGATCAGCCGCGATTGCCCAATCGGCCGCTGACCCACCGGGAGCTGGCGGCTGTCCGCAATGCAATCGGCCAGCGGGTGGCATATTATGCCAGGATTATGGGGGTTACCTATGGCCGGATTACGATTCGGGATCAGAAGACACGCTGGGGCAGCTGCAGCAGCCAGGGGAATCTGAATTTTAATTATCGGCTGTATTTCCTGCCAGGGGAGTTGATGGAGTATGTGATTGTCCACGAGCTGGCCCACCGGCGGCATATGGACCATTCCAGGGCCTTCTGGGCAGAGGTGGAGCGGTATTGCCCGGATTACAGGCAGTACCGGGAGGAGCTGAAGCGGATCCATATTGAGGGATAGCGGAGAGAAGGAAAGGAGATTCGGACACCGTCCTGTTCACCGCATGGCAATCAGCTTGTGGATGGGATTCCCCAGGGCAGAGAATCGTTCTTCATATTCTGTCATGATGTTGCCCTCATTCAGGGAAGCGTCATGATGAAGATCCCGGGTCACAGCGGTCAGCCTCCAGCCGGCTTGGGCAGCCTCCTCCAGAGAAAAATCAAAAAGGCTTGCATTGTCTGTCTTGAATTCCACCTGCCCCTCCGGAGCCAGGATCTGGTGATACCGGGCCAGAAATTCCCGGGAGGTCAGCCGCCGCTTGGCATGACGATCCTTGGGCCAGGGGTCGGAAAAATTCAAATAGATCCGTTCAACCTCATATTTATCGAATATTTCGACGATTGTTTCCGCGTCCATACGGATGAAGCGGAGATTATCCAGGGGCTGCTCCTCCATTTTCTGAAGGCCGCGAAGCAGTACGCTGGAATATTTTTCGATGCCAATATAGTTGATGTGGGGATTGCGGGCAGCCAGGGTCATGATAAACTGTCCCTTTCCCATGCCGATTTCAATGTGGATGGGATGATTGCTGCCAAACAGCTCCTGCCAATGGCCCTTTGTCTGCTCCGGCTGCTGTACGCACCAGCTGCTGTTGGCAATGGTTTCCCGGGAGCCGGGGATATTTCTAAGTCTCATAAGATCCTCCTAAGGTGATAGTTTCCCTTTCGATTTTTAAAGAGCATCACAGCTTTATTTATTGTACCAAGTTGCCGGCGCGGCGGCTAGTCCCAATTACAATTTTTTTATTTCCGCAGCCAACGGGCCAAGTGAATGCTCGCAGTCATTTGGCGACTGCCGCGAGATTTTTGATTTTTTTTAAAAGAAAGCAGCATGAGCTGCCTGAAAAATGGGGTACAGATAAAAAAATGAAAATTTTTCAAATTTTTTGTAAAAAAAGACTTGATTTTTTTGGAAGGCTGTACTATAATAAATCTTGCGTTGAACAAGAAATAAAAAACAAGCGCCTTTAGCTCAGTTGGTAGAGCACCTGACTCTTAATCAGGGTGTCCAGGGTTCGAGCCCCTGAAGGCGCATTGAAAGAGCTATGACATGATATCTACTCTGTTATGGTTCTTTTTTTTATCTGTATTTAAGCGTTCAAAGATTTCTTATCCTGCGTCAAAGGTATCGACAATTAGTGTGGGGTATACTAGTATTGCGTCATTAACAGTGAATTTTCTTTACACGCGTATTTACCATATGATATATTAATGGTAGATAAGATAGCAGTAAATTTAGAAAGTAAGGTGATGAAATGAGCAATAAAGAACGTGTGATACAACTGATTAACGATGTTCCAGATAACAAGCTGGTATTTGTAGTCCATATGTTGGAATCTATGAAGGCTTATGCAGGAGAAGCAATCGAACCGGATGAATGGGACTTGAAAATGATTTCAGATGCAAAACAAGAGAATGATGGAGAAACCTTGACTTTTGATGAGGTTGCAAAAGAGCTTGGTATGACGCTATGAGTGAATATATGGTTATTTTTGAAAAAGCGGCCCTAAAATTTTTGCGTAAACAGGATCGAGGAAGTTTTTAAAATAATCAATATTGAAAACATAGATAACTGAGGCGATATTTATAAGAGGTATTGAGAAAATTTTGGCAACGTGGTATAATTTTTTCGCAATAAAGTATCCTAAGTAGAATAATGGAGGTAAAAGACATGAAATACGTATGTGATGTATGCGGCTGGGAATATGATGAGGAAGCCGGAGATCAGGAAAACGGAATTGAGCCCGGAACAAAGTTCGAGGATTTGCCGGAGGATTTTGAGTGCCCGGTATGCTTTGTAGGCAAGGATCAGTTCAGCCAGGCATAGGGGGAAGGAGTCTCTATGAGAGAAATGCTTTCCTAAGAAAGAAGCTTCCTAAGAAAGAAGATTTCGCAAAAAAGAAGCTTTCGCAAGAAGAGACGGCCATGCAGATTCGTTCTGTGTGGCTGTTTTTTATGATATCGGAAATTCCTCCGGATTTCCTATATCACAAAAAGCCCTCCGGGCGGGATCACACTGCGGCGGAGAGGAAATATATCGCGAAAACGCTCCGCAAAGTCCGCTTTGCGGCGAAAATAGAAAAATGTATATTTTGGGGAGGGGCGGTCAAGTCTAATAAAATACACGGTTTAGCGTGAATGAGTGGATATAGGAGTGTAAGCGTATATTATGAACCGAGGCATTTCAATCTGGAAAAAGGATGTGGAGCTGTTTTCCCATCCCGCCCTGCAGGAGGACCGCTGTGTGGATGCAGCGGTGATCGGGGGTGGAATGGCAGGGGTACTGACTGCCTGTTTTTTGAAGGACAGCGGCCTGAAAACCATACTGCTGGAGGCTGATGAAATCGGAAGGGGACAGACGGGAAATACAACTGCAAAAATTACGAGCCAGCATGGGTTGATCTATGACCGCCTGATACGGCAGTTCGGGCCGGAAAGGGCCGGGCTTTATGCTGCTGCAAATGGCTGGGCAGTGGAAGCATATGGCCGGATGATACATCAACAGAGGATAGACTGTAATTTTACCCCTTGCAATTCATATCTATATACGGAAACGGATGAAAGAGCGCTGGAGCAGGAGTATGAGGCGGCAGAGAAGCTGGGCCTTAAGGCAGAGCTTAAAACAGGCAGCGGGCCTTGGAGGCCCCAGGAAGGAGAGCCTTTAGGTCTGCCCTTTGCGGTACAGGCAGCCCTGTGCTTTCCCAATCAGGCGCATTTTCATCCCCTGCGGTTTTTGCAGGCCCTTGCAAAGCACCTGGAAATCTATGAGCATACCAGTGTCCGAAGGGTGGAAGGGAACAGGCTCTACACAGAGGGACATATGGTTACCGCAGACCATATTATTTTCTGCACCCATTATCCCTTTGTCAATATGCCGGGCTTTTATTTCATGCGGATGCATCAGGAACGGAGCTATGCCATTGCCCTGGAGCATGCAGGGAAGCTGAAGGATCTGTATTATGGGATTGACCAGGGCGCTCTCTCCCTCCGGCCGACGGAGGAGTATCTGATTGTGTCAGGAGGCAGCCACCGGACAGGCCATAACTGCTGCGGCGGGCAGTATGAGGCACTGCTGCAGGCTGCCCGCCGGTATTGGCCAGACAGCCGGGCAGCCGCGGCCTGGAGCGCCCAGGACTGTATGCCGCTGGACGGTGTTCCCTATATCGGCCGTTTTTCACGGCTGCGGCCTAACTGGTATGTGGCCACCGGATTTCAGAAATGGGGAATGACATCCTCCATGGCAGCGGTCCGGATCCTTTCGGACCTGATCCTCAAGGGGGCAAGTCCCTGGGAGGGCATATTTTCACCGCAGAAGCGCCATATGGTGTCCACACCGGGGAAATTGTGCATGGAGCTGCGGGAATCGGTAAAGGGGCTGTCCAAAGGGCTTTGGACAAGAGTCCGGAGCGAGAAGGGCAGCCTGGAAAAGGCGCCGGTCTGCTCCCATATGGGCTGTCGCCTGGAGTGGAATCCGGAGGAGGAAAGCTGGGACTGCCCGTGCCATGGCTCCCGGTTTGACAGGGATGGAAAGCTTCTGGATCAGCCGGCTCTGCGCAGCCTGTGCGCATCCCAAACCCATGACAAGGATCAGGACCTGACCAAGAATCCGTAAAACATCAAAGTTTTTATAGCTATTTTGGTGAAAGCATGCTATGATGAGTTTGTCGTTTCGTGCCAAAAGAGCGCGATTTTTGGAAAATAATGGTGAAATAAGGAAGATATAGAACATGAGAGGAAGAAGATTTGCAGCGCTGTTACTGACAGCGGCATGTCTGACTGCCAGCCATAGCGGCAGCTGGAATTTCAGTGTACATGCAGCAGGAGTACAGCCCGAAGGTGAGGCGCCGGAGGCCGGCCAGCCCGGGACAGGTACATCAAAGCCGGGCCAGTCTGGTGAGGATGCATCAGGGACAGATGCGCCGGAGGCCGGCCAGCCCGGGACAGAAGACCAGGCGCAGACCGAGGGCTGGCCGACACCGCCGGAGGTGACAGGCGGGAGAGCCATTCTGATGGAGGCCAATTCCGGGACAATTCTTTTTGAGAAGAATTCCCGCCAGCAGGGGTATCCTGCCAGTATTACCAAGATTGCTACAGCCATTGTAGCCATCGAGAACGGGAATTTCAGCGATCAGGTTACCTTTTCCCATGATGCGGTATTTAAGACCGAGGGCTCCGGCATTTGGCGGGATGTGGATGAGGTGATGACGCTGGAGGAGTGCATGTACGCCATGATGCTGGAATCGGCAAATGAGTGTGCCTATGCCATTGCGGAGCATGTGGGGGGAACCTACGAGGAATTTGTTGGCATGATGAATGCAAAGGCAGCAGAGCTGGGCTGCCAGGGGACGAATTTTAACAATCCCCATGGCCTGCCGGATGAGGAGCATCTCACCACCTGCTACGATATGGCCCTGATTTCCTGCTATGCATTGCAGAATGATACCTTCCGCCAGATCGTAGGCACTGTGCGGTATGATATTCCGCCCACCAACAAGCACGAGGAGATTACTTATCTGACCAATCATCACAAGATGATGAAGCAGAGCGAAAGCCGGTATTATGAACCATGTATTGGCGGAAAGACCGGGTACACCCAGGTGTCGGGTCATACCCTTGTGACCTTTGCAGAGAAGGAGGGCGTGACACTGGTAACTGTAGTGATGCAGGAGGACAAAACCAGCCAGTATGAGGATACCAGAGCCCTTCTGGACTGGGGATTTGAGCATTTTTACAATAGCAGCATTTCCCGGAATATAGCAGAAGAGGGCCAACAGACGGAAGGAGAATTTCTGGAAACAGGCAGATTTGCCGATCTCGATCAGGAGGCGGTTGTGACGCTGCCAAAGGGTGTTTCCTTTGCAGAAACAGAGCAGGAGCTGGCAATGACCAATGATCCTCAGGCAGCCGGAATCCTGCAGTTTACCTACAACAAGAAACCGGTAGGGGCAGCCAATATCCTCCGCACCATGGAGGAGATCGTACCATATCCCTTCCAGGAGGCGCCAGAGACACCTGTACTTCAGGAGGAGGCAGAGCAGCCAGAGGCCGGTGTGAATTCTTGGCTGATTGTGGGGATTGTTCTTGGAGTAATCCTTCTGGCAGGCCTGGGCTTTGGCATCTATTTGCTGAAGGATAATTTCCATTGGATCCGCCATCGGATTATGAACCGGCAAAGGGGCCAGATACACCGTCATATCATTGGCCGCAAATCAAGGCGAAGACGGCGATAAGAAAAAATTATCAATAAATACCTCCCGCAGAGGATTGTAATTGTCCGTGTTCCAGGCCAATGTCAGGCTGGGATCACTGATCATATCTACATCCAGAAAGCGCACGGAGGTATTTTTGTATAAGCTGTTGCGGGTATCCAGGATACAGACCCCAACGCCGGCCTCCACCCAGAGCATTTCCTCCTGGAGGGAGGAGGCGAATTTTACCTTTGGGTAGAAGCCGTCGTTTTTGCAGGCATCAATGATGAGCCGGGGGGATTTTTCCGAGTCCTCGGTGGAGACCATCAGGAAATTGTCCTCCCGAAAGTCCGACAGACGGACATGGTCCCTGCCTGCAAG
This sequence comes from uncultured Lachnospiraceae bacterium, assembly GCA_910588285.1. Classification (GTDB taxonomy): domain Bacteria; phylum Bacillota; class Clostridia; order Lachnospirales; family Lachnospiraceae; genus 14-2. The sequence goes on along the minus strand of CAJUQB010000040.1, from coordinate 12,694 downwards.
GGGGTGATTCCGGTGGACCACCACATGATCCCGGGTTTTCTCAATGACGCGGTAATTCAGCTTTTCACGGCCCTCAATATCAAAGAGCAGGGAGATGATCAGATCCAGCTTCCCGCTGTAGAGCCGCTCAATCAGAGCATTGAAGCTGTAGGTGCGCAGATTGATCTTCACATTGGAATAAAATTCGTCAAAATACCGCAGGACGCCGGGAAACAGGTCTCCCACATAAGCCCCCTCCAGAATGCCGATGTTCAGCTCTCCGCTCAAGCCCGCAAAGCTGCCCTGGGCCCTGGCCACGGCCAGGTTATAGTCATTGTAGATCCGCTCAAATTCCTCCAGAAGCACAGTGCCCGGCGGGGTCAGCTTCAGGGAATGGCTGCTGCGGACGAACAGCTGCATGTTCAGCTCTGTCTCCATGGCTGCGATCTGACGGCTCAGGGCCGGCTGGGTGATGAACAGCTTGTCTGCGGCCTGGGTGAAGTTCAGGCATTTGGCAGCAGTGATAAAGTATTTCATCTGGGTCAGGTTCATGTGGGGCCTCCTGAAAAATATTCTTATAAATATTTTATCAGATGAGACCGGATTTGGCAAAAGAATGTGTCTGTAAAAAGCTGTGGGCAGCGTCGCTCATGGCTTTTACATTTTCCGGCTTGGCGTCAGAGGGAATGTCGCAGCCTGTGGCAATAATGCAGCCCCAGGGACCGATGTCCGTAAGGAGCTTTGTCACATAGTCGGCAACCTCCTCCGGCGTGCCGTAGGTCATCAGCTCGCAGGGTACGTCTCCCAGGATGCAGACCTTGGGGCCCAGCACCTGGCGGCATTTGCGGATGTCGGTCTTGGAGTCAAGGGCCATCACATAGGTTCCCTCCGGCAGCTCCCGGAACCGATCCAGCACCAGTGTCCAGCTGGAATCCAGGTGGAAAATGGGGATGATGTCCATCTCAATGCACAGGTCGTAGTAAGCCCGGAAGGAGGGCCATACAAATTCATCAAATATGGCCGGGGATACCAGGTCAGGGCCGGTTCTCCAGCCTCCGATCCACACGCCCAGGGCGTGGGTATCGACGATCTGCTGGCGGTAAGCCTTCAGATTGTGTTCCAGCACCAGGTCAAAAATCTCATGCATCAGCTCCGGCTCATCCATCAGATCCTCCACAAAAAAGGTCTCCAGGGAGCGGCCGCCGCAAAAATACTCAAAGGGCGTAATCATCAGGAAATCGCAGATACAGGGGATCCCTGCGTCGCGGAACTTCTGGTAGGAGCGGGGATTGGCTGCAAAAAAGGGCGCCAGGTTCTCCCAGTTGTTGTCACATTTTTCGGCAATGAACTTCTTCTGCCAGGCATCCCAGCCCATCCGCTTGATCTCCTCGTAGTCCGAAAAGGCCATATTTTCACATTCCACGATCTGCCACATGGCATTGTCGGGAAGGTCCCGGCCAGGCAGCGCAGCCTTGCTGAGCCACTGGGTTCCCAGCAGATAGGGGGAGAAAATGACATTCTGGGTGGCATCGGCGTCAATGCGCACCTGTTCTGCCAGGTTGGCGTCGCAGGCAGCGTCAAAGTCCGTGATGTAATCCTTCATCAGCATGTTGGAGCATCTTGCATAATAAGCGTTGCCGCAGGGGGCCACGGGGACACGGTCCACCGGCTCACAGCGGACGGCTTTGCGGATGCGTTCCAGGTTTTCTTCGTATTTTCCCATAACAGATACCTCCATATGAATTGGTTGGGGCCGGATCCGCTGGGGAAGGGCCCTGCTTTTGTATCCAGTATAGCCTGGGCTGCAGCGGCTGTGAAATGCCGACTTTGAATTGTGCCATGCACTTTGGTTATGGCGCCAGCTCGTTACTATTCCACGGCCTGGGGGCCGCTCATAGTAACGAAAATAGCAATATTTGATAGCAATATTTTGAAAAAGTTGTTGACGGAAACACGGATAAGTGCTAACATATTTTGTAGAAAAAGGTGTTACCATAAAGCAACGGTTCGCCTCAGTTATGTGGTTATCAAAAAAGCAACCTAACTTTGGTCGGTGCGGTTGCTTTTTTGATGTCTTTTATTTCTTCCGTTCTGCCGGATACTGATTATCGTGACGATGATGCTGATGACCGTCACTGCAATACCGACAAATTCCAAAATTATTCCGAACACCAATCGTATTTACCTTCCGCTTTATTTTCCATATGTATCCCCTCCTTCGATACAGGAAGCTCTCAAAATGTACTCATTTTGGCAAAAGGCGAACCGCTACCCGTTTTGGTAACACCCGTATATATTCTATCATAGTGACAGCATTTTGCAAGATGCGACAGCAAATAATATGAAATTAAGAAAATCAGCCCTGCTTTTGTATCCAGTATAGCCTGGGCTGCGGCGGCTGTGAAATGCCGACTTTGGATTGTGCCATGCACTTTGGTTATGGCGCCAGCTCATAGGACAGCAAAATATGCAGCCGCACCATTGGGTCCGTAAGGTCTGCCTCCACAAGTTCTTCCAGCCGCCGGACACGGTACAGCAGGGAATTGCGGTGCAGTCCCAGGGCATCCGCAGTGCGGACCAGGCTCCGCTCATTTTGCAGATAAGCCTTTAATGTGGGATAAAATTCTGCGTGGTGCTCCTGGTCGTAGGCCTGTAGCCTAGCCAGGGCCGGGTGGATGATCTGGGGCAGGAGATTGCCCTGGAGCCTTTTTAGCATATAGGGCAGGGCAAACTCATCGCCGCAGTAAAGGCGGCCCGGCTCCTGGCCGCAGTATTGCGATGTAAGAACCGCATACTGGTATTGGTCATACAGGGAATCCCTCATGGTGAACAGGCGCCCCTGTATGCCGTAGCAGCGATTGCTGCGCAGCCAGGGGCCAAGCCGGTCCAGAAGCTCTGCCAGGGGACAGCGCTGCAGATTGGCCAGCACGCAGAGGGAGAGCTCAGCCTGGATGGCATAGAGGAAGCCAAACTGAAGGTTTAAGGACCGGCACAGATGCTGGTTCAGGGAAAAGGGCTGAAAGGGGGTATCCAGCTTCAAAAATACCAGGGAATCGGTTTCGCGCCAGCCCTGGAGCTGGAGAAGCCGTACCAGCTCCTCCTGGGAAGTATCCGGGTCGGTGATAACAGACAGCAGCAGGTAGTCCAGGAGGACAGACTGCTCCTCCTGGATGTGGATGTCAAACCAGCGCTGCAGAAAGCCGCAGAACAGGGAAAAGGTATCCAGGCATCCGCGGCTGGTACCAGGGGTACGCTCGATCTGCACAGCAGTTCCCACCCATTTGTCCTGGAAGAAAAAGTTCTGATTGTAGCAGCGGTGGGGAAACAGGCCGGCTTCCAGAACGTAGAGCTCCCGCTTGGCAAAGCGCTCCGGGAAGGCCTGGTTGACCGTGACCAGAAAATCAATGTCAGGGCTGCCGAAGGCCACCATGTCGTCCCAGACGGGATCGACTTCTCCCCGGGCAAACAGGGGCATATGGGCCAGGAACCGCTGGGAGACATCCATCAGGAAAATGGGCTCCGGCAGCAGGGAGGAGGTGGTGTCAAAAAGCTCCTGGAGCATGGCGTTGGAAGCCAGAAGCTCCAGCATCCGGGTGCCCCAGCCCTGGTATCGCTCCAATGCATTCAGCACACAGTTTAAGACCTCCTCCAGATCCGTGGTTTCCAGGATCAGGATATCATTGTGGTGGGTACAGATGACCTGGTCGCTTCCTGTGTAGAACAGGTCGCTGAGCCGCCCGATGTACACGGTATGGTCATTGGAGGGCGGCTCATTGGAAAAAAGCCGGACGGATTCAATGGCAAATTCGTTTCCGGGAATATTTGCGGTGGGGTGATAGTCCTTAAGCCAGTCGGCCAGAATCCACATGCTCAGCTTCATGTCTGTACCTCCTTTTGTACAATTATAGTGCAGAAGATACAAAAAATCAATTAAAATAGAATAGATATTATGCGGAAAGTATGTATATTTTGAAAAATAAATATGGTGTAATAAGGGTAATCAGAAACGTGGAATTGCAGCTTTCATGCTGCATCAGAGCAAGGAGGTATTTTTATGGACAGACAGGAGCATGGTGCGCCCCAGGGCGGAGCGCCGGCGCCAAACCCGGAATTCCTGCGGAGGATGAAGTTTTATGAGGATACGGTGGCCTTAAGGCCCACGGACGGCGTATTTACCGCGCCCTTCCCCATCTATCTGCCAATTAATCTGTACGGCATGACCACCAGCCAGGAGGTGATGATGGATTACATGAAGATCCTGCCCTCCCTGATCAGGTATCAGGAGGAATTTCAGCCGGATCTCTACTGGGGTCCCCAGGCCATCTTTCCGGGTGCGCCCTTGGAAGGGCTGGACTGCCAGTTCATCCGGTGGCCGGGGAAGCACCTGCCCAAGGATTCCAGCTTCCAGGTGGTGGACCGGGAGGAGGGCTATATGAGCCCGGATGAGTACCTGGAGTATGCGGAGGATCCCACCGGATTTATCATCCGCAAGGTGCTGCCCCGCCATTATGCGGCCTTAAAGCCCCTGGAAATGGTGGATCTGGGGAACGCGGTGTGGCAGGGAGGCCTGTATTCCATGATCCCCTTTGGACTGCCTCATGTACAGGGTGCCTTACATGCCATGATGGAGGCAGGGGAGAAGATGCTGGGGGTGAACCAGGCCAATATGGCGATCGGACAGAAGATGATGGAGCTGGGATGGCCGGGAGCCATTGACTACGCGGCTACTGCGCCCTTTGACCTGTTCAATGATACCCTGCGGGGCTTTTTGAACACCACCATGGATATGATCGAGTACCCGGATGAGCTGCTGGCAGCCCTTGAGACCAGCACCAGGCAGCAGGTTAAGACCATTCGGGCACAGTTTGCCATGAATCCCTTCTTAAAGACAGTCTGCTTCTTCATCCATAATGGCATGGATATGTTCATGAGCCTGGAGCAGTACAAGACCTTCTACTGGCCGGGGCTGAAGGCCTGCATTGAGGCTGTGATCGAGCTGGGCGGCATTGCCCATGTGTACCTGGAGGATAAATATGACGACAAGCTGGATCTTTTTGCCAATGAGCTTCCGGCAGGCAAATGTATTTTTACCCTGATCAACTGCGACCTGGAGAAGGCAAAGGAGAAGTTTGCCGGCAGGATCTGCATTGGCGGCGGCGTGGACGGTACGCTCCTGCAGTATGGCACCAGGGAGCAGGTGGTGGAGAATGTCAAGCATGCCATTGACATCCTGGCGCCGGGAGGCGGGTATTTCCTGAACTGCGACGTGAGCCTGGATGTGGCCAAGCCGGAGAATCTTCATGCGCTCTTTGATACGGACAGAAATTATAGAAAGTTTTAATTTCCTTGTGCGGAACAAGAGAGAAGGGGGAAAAGTAGAATATGGAACAAAAGAAGAGTATTAATATCGGATTTCGGGGATGGATGCTGGTGCTTTGGCTGGCAACGGCATTTCTGGCCTATACGGTAATCGGCAATTACCCGCTGAATATTTTGGCATTATGCTGATTCCCATGTCCAACCCAACTGTATGGCAGATCATATATGGATTGAGAACCGTGATTTCCGCCATGTATGGAACCTTTGCCATCAGCATCCTGGTAGGCCAGTGGTTCCCCACCAGAAAGGGTACGATCATGGGAATTGCAACCCTGGCATTTCCCCTGGGCAACGGCCTTCTGGGACCCTTTGCAGCCAGTGTATTCAAAAACGGAGCTCCAAACGTGTCTGGTGCATTTCTGCCCTTTTTACTGGTAATCATTCTTGGCTGGGTGATCGGCCTGGTCTTTATCAAGGATTATCCGGAGCAGTGCGGCGCTTACCGTGATAACAACAAGAACCTGACGCCGGAGATTGCCCAGAGGATGATGCTGGAAGAAATTGAGAATAAGAAAACCACTGTCTGGAAAATCGGCCATACGGTAAAATGTATCGATTTCTGGCTGATTACGATTCCGATGGGAACGCTGCTGATGTTCTCTGTGGGTATGATGACCCAGACAGCTGCAATTATCGGAAATTTTGGCGATGAGCTGAATTATGGCCAGATCATGGGGATGATTATGATCTTTGGCTGTATTGGAAGCTATGTGCTGGGACTTCTTGATACAAAGCTTGGAACAAAGACAGCCATGATGATAGCAGTGGCGATTATGATTCTTTCAGGGATCTTAGGCATTATTCCCACCCCCACCACATTGATGATCTCATTGATCGGCCTGGCTTTATTTATGGGGGCATCCTCCAATTTTACTGTATCCGGGGCTGTTCAGTACTGGAGACGGGAGGATTTTCCCAGCGTATTTGCAGTGGTGAATCCGGTGGCTAATATCATCAATGCAGTGGGCCCCATGGTTGTGGCCATGCTTTTGTACTCTGCCTTTGGTTACCGTCTGATCTTCATAGTGATGGCAATCGTGGGTGTTATTTCCATGATTTTGATTCTGCTGTTCAAGCCGAGCCGGGTGAAGGAGCTGGATGATACATACCGGAAGGCAGCAGGCAAGCCCCTGGACGATGCTCTGGCCGGAAGAAGGTAAGGAGCGGCCTAAGGGGAAAGGAAATTTGCTTTCTATCTAATACCATAATAACCCTATTGGAAAAGACGGTGCTTATGCACCGTCCTTTCCTTTATACAGATGGGGATGTGTTGGGTTTTTACTTCATGATAATCCTGCGGAAGTTCTTTTTCCCCCGCTTTAATATCATGCCGTCCCCGGAGAAATCACCGGCGGCAAAGACAGCCTTGATGTCAGCAGCCTTTTCTCCGTTAACCGTGACGCCGCCCTGCTCCACGGCCCGGCGCGCCTCGGACTTGGAGGGAACCAGCTCAGACTTCACCAGCAGGGTGAGGAGGTCAATGGAGCCGCTTTCCAGATCCGCGGCGGAGAGCGCAACGGTGGGCATATTGGCGGCATTTCCGCTGGAGAACAGCGCCCTTGCGCTTTCCTGGGCCTTGGCAGCCTCCTCCTCTCCGTGTACCAGCTTGGTCAGCTCAAAGGCCAGGATCTCCTTGGCCGCATTCAGCTGTGCGCCCTCCCAGCTGTCCATCCTGTCAATTTCCTCCAGGGGAAGGAAGGTCAGCATACGGATGCATTTTAATACATCAGCATCACCAACATTGCGCCAGTACTGGTAGAACTCAAAGGGTGAGGTCTTGTTGGGATCAAGCCATACGGCGCCGGATTGGGTCTTGCCCATTTTCTTGCCCTCGGAGTTCAAAAGCAGGGTGATGGTCATGGCGTAGGCATCCTTGCCCAGCTTCCGGCGGATCAGCTCTGTGCCTCCCAGCATATTGCTCCACTGGTCGTCCCCGCCAAACTGCATGTTGCAGCCGTATTTCTGGAACAGTGCATAAAAATCATAGCTCTGCATGATCATGTAGTTGAATTCCAGGAAGCTTAGGCCCTTTTCCATCCGCTGCTTGTAGCACTCGGCAGTCAGCATACGGTTCACAGAGAAATGGGGGCCAACCTCCCGAAGTACCTCAATGTAATTCAGATCCATCAGCCAGTCGGCATTGTTCACCATCATAGCCTTTCCGTCGGAAAAATCAATAAATTTGCTCATCTGCTCCTTGAAGCAGTCGCAGTTGTGCTGAATCTGCTCCACGGTCATCATCTGGCGCATGTCGCTACGGCCGGAGGGGTCGCCGATCATGCCGGTGCCGCCGCCGATCAGGGCAATGGGCTTGTTGCCTGCCATCTGCAGCCGCTTCATCAGGCACAATGCCATAAAATGGCCTACATGAAGGCTGTCGGCCGTGGGATCAAAGCCAATGTAGAATACAGCCTTCCCGTTGTTGATCAGCTCCTTGATCTCTTCCTCATCCGTTACCTGGGCGATCAGGCCCCTGGCAACCAGTTCGTCATAAATTTTCATGTGAATCTACCTCCATTCTTGTTGTGGCCGAACACCGGTAATTGGTAATTACCCAAGGGAAGGGGGCGGTTCGGCTGGCAAGGATTCTATTGCAATAAAAAAACGCCCTTCCCGTAAGATCAGAAAGGACGAGATGTAATCCCGTGTTACCACCTTTATTCACAGACGGCTCGCGCAGCCTGCCTCAGTAAGTGCCTGTCAGCACTTTGCAAGATAACGGTTGCATCCGTCGCAGCCTACTGCCTGCCGCCGGCTTCCTTCGTGTAATAGAAAAACACTGACGATTCAGGGTTCGGTGCGAGGCTTGGGGATGTATTCGGATCAGGGTTTTGTGTGCACCTCTCATCAACCGGTTGCTTTCTGTACCTTCCGCCTGAAGCTACTTGTTCCCGTCATTGCCTTTGGTTATTTACGATATGCCCATTATAGACAAGAGAAGGGGGTTTGTCAATGATTTTTGATGGAGTTTTTTATCCGGACTTAACAAATGAATCCGTATTGCCCATAATTAACTTAAAAGTTATTAACTTTCAAGTTAAAAGGAGAAAAAGATGTTCGTAGGACGTGAATCAGAGCTTGCCGACCTGAATCAAATGTACTGGCAGGATAAATTCCAATTATTTGTCTTATATGGACGCAGGCGTGTAGGGAAGACAACCCTTTTGAATGAATTTTGTAAAGATAAAACGGCAATTTTTTACTTGGCGGAGCAGAGCAACAACAAGCTGAATCTGGACAAATTTTCTGCTCTGGTGTTCCAATTTTATGGAGAGACAGCCCTAGAACCATTTTCTTCCTGGGAAAATGCGCTGCAGTATATCCATCAGCGTCAGAAGGAGGAACGGCTGATCCTGATATTTGACGAATTTCCCTATTTGGTGAGAAAAAATAAGGCGTTGCTGTCAACATTTCAGCATATGATCGACCATACGCTGCAGTATGGGAAATTGTTTCTTGTTTTATGCGGCAGCTATATGGGGTTTATGGAAAAGGAAATTCTGGGAGCAAAAAGCCCGATTTTCGGGAGGCGGACAGGACAGCTTCACATGAAAGCCTTTGATTACAGAACAAGTGCGGATTTTCTGGGGGATTTTACAGAGGAAGAGAAGCTGGAGCTATACGGGGCTTTTGGAGGAACGGCCTTATACCTTAGGCAGGTTCAGGAAGGGAAAACCCTGGAAGAAAATATCAAGCAGGCTTTTTTGCGGGTTACGGCTTATTTATATGAGGAACCGCTTCTGCTGCTGAGGCAGGAGGTTCAGGAGACTGGGATTTACAGCGCCATTATTGAGACGGTTGCCCGGGGGGCCACCAAGACAAATGAAATTGCGACAAGGATTGGGGAGGAACAGGCAAAATGCATTAAATATTGCAGCACCCTCTGCCAGCTTGGGATCTTATACAAAGAGACTCCCTTTGGGGAAAAGGAATCGTCGCGGAAAACCATATATGGGATATCGGATCTCATGTTCCGCTTCTGGTACCGGTATGTATTTGGAAACCGTACGCTTCTGGAAACGGGAGCAGGAGATATTGTGTGGAAGCGGAGGATAGAACCGGATTACAGTGATTATATGGGGGCTGTTTTTGAAAAGGCCTGCAGGGAGTATCTACTCAGGAGAAACCGTCAAGGAGCCCTGCCGATTTTATTTTCTGGGATTGGCCGTTGGTGGGGAACGGATCCGGATACAAAGCGGCAGGTTGAGATCGACTTGATTGCAGAGGACGGAGAGGACTATATTTTCGGGGAGTGTAAATGGAGAAGGGAGGCGCTGGGTCTGCCGGTACTGAGGGAGCTTCAGCAAAAGGCGGATGTATTCCGGAAAAAGCGGGGCAGGACATGGTATTACCTGTTTTCGAAATCCGGATTTACAAAGGCGGTTTTGGAGGCCGCACAGGAGGATGAGGCCATTGTTTTGGTTGGCCTTGGGGAGCTGATGCATGAAGATTCAGTTTGGCCGTTATAGTATCCTTAAGGGGCAGGCAGCTGCGCAGGCAGGCTCTTTGCAGGCGCCGCAGGAAAGGGGCCGGTAAATTACAGGAAGGTTCCTGTTTTCTGTGGCAGCCTCCTGCACCTGCATCCGTCCAAAGGGGCAGGCAGCCACACAAGTAAGGCAGCCGGTGCAGCCCTGGGGAGCTTTGGAACGATGCGAAGGATTCGTCTCTGGCTTCATGAGGGTGCTGTGGCGTGGCAGCGCGCCAGAGTCCGCATTGGTGGAACTATTGGGGCCTGGCATGCCAGGGTCTGGCACAGTGGGGACATTGGGGCCTGGGCAGCCATCCGCTCCTGCCAGCCGCACCTCCACCAGGTTGGTATGCTGGGGATTGGCCTTGGCAATCGGGGTAGTGCGCAGGGAGGTTAAGGTGTTAATACAGCCGCCGCAATCAATTCCTGCCTCATCCGGGGCATACCAGGCCCCCTGGGGCAGGGAAACTACACCGGGACGTATTCGTTCGGTGATATATGCCGAGGTCAAAACCGTACCGCGGTTATTATAGACATATATTTTATCCCCCTGACCAATACTTCGGGCCGCTGCATCCTGGGGATGGATCCACAGCGCCTGGGGAACCAGCGCCTGCAGCTTGGGATTGTTGTGGTGGACAGAATGGGTCCGGGCCTTGGTATGGTGGCCAATACACTGCAATGGAAAGGCTTTTGCCAGGGGATCCGCCGGTCCTTCCCAGGCGGGACGGTAGCCTGGAATGGGCCATAGCTCCGGCTGCTGCATCCGGGCAAGCGCCGGAACATAGATTTCGATCCTGCCGGAGGGTGTTTCAAAGGGGAAATGGGCCGGATCCGCAATCTGCTTCTGAAACGCAATGATATTCGTAGAAATATTCCGCTTATATACCCCTTGTTTAGTGAAAAGCTGATAGTCTGGGAAGTCCGGGAGGCGTGTCTGAAGGTCCTTGATGCAGTCACAAAGCCATTGGTGCAATGTTTTTCCCTGGGAAAATGCTTCCTTTAATCCAAGCTTTCCAGCTACCTCACAGATCCAGTCGTAATCAAAACGGCAGTCTCCGACGGGATGGATCACGGGGTTGATTTTGAAGAAATCGTCAAATCTGGCTGGGGAGGCAGTGATATTTTCCGTCTCCAGCATGGTGGTTCCGGGTAAGAGAATATCTGCAAAGCGGGCGCTGGGGGTCATGAAAATATCACTGCACACAATGCACTCTACCTGGGAGGGATCCTCCAGCAGAGATGCGGTATGATTGATATCTCCATGCTGATTAATCAAGCAGTTTCCTGCTAAATTAAATATAAACTTAATATTTGAATCAAGATGGTCAACACCCAGTAGCCCATTTTCAGGCGTAAAGGAGGAGGCATCCCGAATGCAGTCTGTCCAGCAGTAGCAGGGAATTTTCCCGGGGAAGGGATTTTCCATTAGCCCGGGATGGCTGTTCATTTCCCAGGTACCGCAGGGAACCTGTCCAAGCCCGGCGGCAGAGCCTCCGGGGATGCCGAGGCTGCCGGCCATACAGGCCAGGGTGATGAGGCAGCGGGAGAACTGTTCCCCATAGGCATGGCGGTTGGGTCCGTAGCCCTCCAGGATGGCGGCCGGCTGCATGGCGGCATAGGAGAGGGCCAGCTCCTCAATCACAGCAGCTTCCACGCCGCAGATCCGGGCAGCCCAGGCCGGGGTCTTTGCCACGCCGTCACTGTGTCCCAGGAGATAATCCAGATAGGAGCTGCCGAAGGGAGCATTCCCGGGCAGGGTAGAGCTGTCGAAGCCCAGGCAGTAGGTATCCAGGAAATCCTGTCTGTGCAGCCCCTTTGTATAGATCACGTAGGCCATAGCGTCTGCCATGGCGCAATCCGTTGTAGGCAGAGGCGCAATCCACTGGTCTGCCAGCGCTGCGGCCGTATCGGAATACCGTGGGTCGATCACCACAATCCGGGCTCCGGCCCGTTTTGCTGCCAGCAGGCTGTACATGGTATTGCCGCCGCAGAAGGTCTCGGCAGGATTGGCTCCCCAGAGAATGATCAGCCGGGAATTGACATAATCGCTGCGGCTGTTTCCGGTGAAATTGGTGCCGTACATGAGCTTTGCGGCTTTGTCGGAGGCAGAGCAGCTGTAATTGTTGTAATAGCCAAGATATCCGCCGTCCAGGGCCAGAAGCCTGCGGATCATTACTGAGGGGGAGGCAGCGCACATTTCATAGCCTGTAGCATAATTGCAGTAGCGGGCTGCCGGGCCGTAGGCCTGTTTGATACGGGTCATTTCCGAAGCAATGGTAGAGATGGCCTCCTCCCAGGATATCCGGGTGAATCTGCCCTGGCCCCGTTTGCCTGCCCGCTTCATGGGGTACAGGATCCGTTCCGGGCTTAAGAAGGTGTCCAGATAGGAGCGGCCCTTCAGGCAGGCGCGGATCTGTGGATTTTGCGGGGTATCTGTACAGGAATCTGTGGATAAGCCTGTGATGTTCCCGTCTTTGATGTGGATACGGATGACGCATCGGCTGCCGCAGTTGTTGTGGGAGGCAGTGGGCACAATGACAGAGCCGTCCTTTTGGCGGCCAAAGGTCCGGGCCAGAAGAGCTTCGTCGAGAAGCCGGTAGGGAAGGTACTTGGATTCGGAGGGCTGTTTCATGGGGATGTTCCTTTCTATATATGCTATGGATTTGTATGAAAAAATGTGTCATGCTGCCTCTACTATATGATAGATTTATTTTGCTGTCAAATTTTGGGTGGGAAGTTGTATTAACAGAAGAACGATCAGGGGCAAAACCATTAAAGATTGAAAGTTGATAGAAATTAAGGAGTAGTGAATAAAAATTGGGGATTGTATTTTTTATTTCTCTATGTTACAATCCCCTTAAGCAA
>CAJUQB010000039.1 GCA_910588285.1 uncultured Lachnospiraceae bacterium | reverse complement strand
AGGAAAAGAGGAAAGAATTATCCGAAAAGCGCAGGGAGCTTGCACAGGCAAAAAAGCGGGTGAAAGAGATTGACAGCCTTCAGCGTTACCAGAGTTTAGATATTTACTACAACAGCGTCGGCATTGTCAGAGAGCCGATGCCCGAAGAAATGGAAGAACTATTCCAAGAGCATATGCGGAACAATTTGCCAGTGGAGAGAAAGAGGATTATAAGAAAGAAGAAATCCTCGAAATGCTCGACAAAATCGCACTTGCGAAAGAGCAGAGTAATCAAGGGCGCTGAAAAGGGCGGCAGACATACAAGCCGTCCGATTTATTTCCAGCTGTTTTTCCATTATCTTAAAATCTTTAACGGTCATATTCTTTATACCTTTTCTTATATTCAGGGCGTAGCCGTTTCCATTGGTTACACCCATTTTTTTACGCTTCTAACACTTCTTATCCCATAACCTCCAAAATAAAAAAGTGTAAAGCCTTTATTAAATTATCTTCAATAAGTCTTTTAGCTAAAGTTACAATTCACGGCCTGGCATTCTGTTCACGGAAAACAACCGTGGAAAAAATGGTGTTTTTATATCAGAGGATGACTGGAATGCTATTCAAGAAACTCTCAATACTGGAAAATCCCCTTTGCCCGTTCCATATTGTCCATTACAGGCACGGAAAATGGGCAGCGCTTTTCACAGCTTCCGCATTGGATACAGTCGGAGGCGTGGGCGGCCAATGCGCGGTAATGCTGGCCAATGCCCTGTGACGCAGCGTTTTTGTCCATCTGGGCAATGTCGGCATATTTGGTAACGGCAGCAATATCAATTCCTGCGGGACATGGCTGGCAGTGGTTGCAGTATACGCAGCTGCCCTGAAATTCACTGCTCATACTCCGGAGGGCTTCCGTATAATCCAGGCTGGCCGGGTCAGCCGTCAGATAGGCAATGGCCTCCTCCACCTGCGTTCTGCTCTGGCAGCCCACCAGCACACTGCGGACAGAGGGCCGGGACAGGGCATAATGGACGCACTGATGGACCGTAAGGGGCGTAGAGAAGGGGCTGTATTCCTCAGATAACAGCCTGCCGCCGCCCAGGGATTTCATGACCGTGATGGGAATATCCAGAGCCTCGCAGGTGCGGTACAGCTCCAGACGCCTGGGGTCCATGGCAACCATCCGGTTCTTGTCGTATTCATTTGCAAAATATCCAAAGATATGCATATCAGCCGGAAACATATCAAAGGCAGGGTTGATGCTGAACATCAGCAGATCCACAACGCCTGTTTCTACGATCTTTTTGGCAATCACAGGATCATGGGAGCTTGCGCCGATGCCCCGGATCGTACCGTCCTGCTTCAGCCTTTGGGCATAACGGACAAGATCCGAATGAAAGACCTGGTCAAAGGTCTCCTCATTGTCGATCAGATAGAGCATGCCAAAATCAATATAATCGGTCCCAAGGTCGCGCATCAGACCTTCAAAATATTTCAGGCAGATGGCCAGATCTCTGGAGGTGCTGTACTGCTGGCCGATATCCGTGGAGCCGATGTGTCCCTGGATGATCATTTGATTCCGTTTATCTCCAAGGGCCTTTCCGATTTTCTGCCGGATGTCGCTGCCGGGCATAAAGAGATCCATCATATTGATGCCGTATTCCAGGGCAGCCTGGATGGTTTCCTCCACAGCCCCATACTCCTTCCCGTCAAGATGCTCTGTGCCGAGCCCGATCATACTGGCCTTCATGCCGGTCTTTCCCAATAATCTGTATTGCATAATGGTTCCCCCTTTATCCGTGGAATGATGTTTTGCTCTTATCACTGTATCCGGTATTTTTGGAAAAGTCAAGAGGGAGGTTAGACGGCTGCAGACAGAAATAAATTTTAGTTGTAAAATGTGGGATTCTGTTGTATTATATTCTCAAAGGAGTTGATTTGTGTGGAATTTCAATTGCCACCTTCCCAGGAAGGAAAGATGAGAATCGTGCAGGAGCTGGTGCCGGGCAAACAGGTGACCCTGGCCCACATCATTGCAAGCCCCCAGCCTATTGTATACAAGAAGCTGGGCTTAGACCCAAGCATTGACTACAGCCGCGCTGCCATTGGCATTCTCAGCATGAGCCCGGCGGAGATCTCCGTAATTGCAGGAGACCTGGCGGTGAAGAGTGCTGATATTGAGCTTGGCTTTATTGACCGGTTCAGCGGAACCCTGATCTTCACAGGCACAGTATCCTCCGTGGAGGAGGCCATCCGGGCCATCAATACCTACCTGATTGAGAAGCTGGGCTTTACGGTCTGCGAGATCACCAGGACCTAGGGGGCGCCCCATGAAGAAGATGATGCTGGTGGGACGCAGCGAGTGCGGCAAGACTACCCTGCGCCAGGCCCTGAAGGGAGACACCATCCATTACCACAAGACCCAGTATATCAACCATTTTGATGTGATCATTGACACGCCGGGAGAGTATGCGGAGAACGGGCGGCTGGGGCGTGCTCTGGCGCTCTATTCCTACGAGGCGGATGTGGTGGCCCTTCTGATCAACGCTGCGGAGCCCTATTCCCTGTTTCCGCCCTGCGTGACAGCCGTGTCCTGCCGTCCGGTCATTGGCATTGTGACCCAGATTGATGAGGCGGAAGCCAATGTGGGGCAGGCGGAGAGGTGGCTTCGGCTGGCCGGCTGCCAGGAGGTTTTTCATGTCAGCTCCTACACCGGGGAGGGGATCTGGCGGATCCTGGAATACCTGCGGGAGCCGGGGGATGTGCTACCCTGGGACAATGAGGCGGAGGCAGAGCAGCAGAGGAAGGTGCTTTCCACCAAACGCTGACAGGCATTGAACCGTGTGCAGAGAAATGCATACATGAGGCCAAACCGTGTGCATAGGAACAGGGAAAATGGAAAGATTAAGTAAGGAAAATAAAAAAGAAAAGAGGAATACCAAATGGAACAGAAATTTTATCAGTGCGAGAAATGCAAAACCATCGTTACGCCGGTCCAGGGAGCAGGGGATGCTGCCATATGCTGCAGCCAGGAGCTTAGAGAGCTTGTGCCCGGCACAACGGATGGCGCTGCGGAGAAGCATGTGCCCACCTATCGGGTGGAGGGCAATCTGGTGACGGTCAGTGTAGGCTCTGTGGAGCATCCCATGCTCCAGGAGCATTCCATTGAGTGGGTGGTGCTCAAGACAAAGGAAGGCAGCCAGCAGAAGGCGCTGAAGGCCGGGGAACGGCCAGTGGTACAATTTGCCCTCTGCCAGGGGGACGAGGTGGAGGCAGTGTATGCATACTGCAATCTCCACGGTCTCTGGAAGGCATAAAGAACCTCCGAAGGAGCTGCGGACAGTATTTTTGAATGGCGAAGAGGAGCCGGGGAACTGATTCTTCAGATTCCCGGCTCCATTTGCGTCAGGATGGGATTAGTGGGTTTTCCGGTTGATATATTCTGTCTTATACTTGGAGTACATAATCTTCTGGCTCCGGTACAGGCCGTAGTAGCCGGACAGCATGTAGCTGATGGCAATGGCCAGCAGATAGTAGGGCATGGCCGCAAAGCCAAAGAGCTCAAAGCAGATAAAAAGCGAGGTGAGAGGACAGTTGGTGACCCCGCAGAATACGGCTCCCATGCCCACCGCGGTGCACAGATCCGGGGAAAAGCCCAGGAGATTGCC
The DNA here is from genome assembly GCA_910588285.1 of uncultured Lachnospiraceae bacterium. Lineage (GTDB taxonomy): Bacteria > Bacillota > Clostridia > Lachnospirales > Lachnospiraceae > 14-2. Next base: position 41,145 of record CAJUQB010000039.1, on the reverse strand, counting down.
AAAGGTACAGCCGAAGGTTGCACCGATAAAAAAGGTAGGCACAATCTCACCGCCCTTAAAGCCGGCCCCCAGAGTCAGGGCTGTGAACAGGATTTTCAGCAGAAAGGCATAGGGGACAGCCTCATGGGCAAAGCACCGGTCAATGATAAACATACCGGCCCCATTGTAATCCTGGGAGCCCACCAGCAGGGTCAGGAGGATCACCAGGACGCCTCCGAACCCTGCCCGCAGATAGGGATTTTTCAGGAATTTCTTATAGAGGGCTTCCGCACTGTGGAGGGCAACGCAGAACAGTACGCTGACACCGGCAGCCAGGGCGGCCAGCAGGGAAATCTTGACTGCGGAGATCAGGGTGAAATCCGGAATCTGTCCGGCAATGGAAAAATGCTCCGGCAGGATCCCGAGACGATGGGAGACGGCGCTTGCCACCAGGGAGGAAACCACGCAGGGAACCAGGGCAGAATAGTGCATGATCCCCACGCTGACCACCTCCATGGAGAAGATGGCAGCTGCCAGGGGCGTTCCGAACACAGCGGAAAATGCGGCGCTCATGCCGCACATAATCATGATGTGCTGATCCTTTTCGTCAAATTGGAACAGGCGTCCCAGACTGTGGCCAATGCTTCCGCCGATCTGCAGCGCAGCTCCCTCACGGCCGGCGCTTCCACCGGTAAAATGGGTCAGGATGGTGGAGATGAAGATGAGCGGGGCCATTTTCAGGGGAATGTTCTCCCCGGAATGGATGGCAGACAGCACCAGGTTGGTGCCGGAATCTGTCTCATTGCGGAGCACATGGTAGCACCACACAATAAAAACACCGGCCAGAGGCAGGAAGAGCAGGATCCAGGGATGCTCGGCCCTGGTATCCGTGGCATGCTGTAAGCCATAGACAAACAATGACCCCACGGCGCCGATCAGGATGCCGGATAAGATGGAAAACAGAACCCAGCGGATCAGAAGATCAATGCGCGTCCAGAGGTGGTGAACCCCATTTTTAATAGTCTCCCACATAATATGCTGCCCCCCTGCATTTGTAGGCTGAACGAAAGCAATATAGTCCTTATGGACAGTGTACCATTGAACGGAGAAATTGACAAGAACCCATTGTGCTTTCCGGGAAAATTCGATATACTAGACAACGGGGAGGTGCATGGCGATGGCAAGAACTATTAGCATTGGACGTCAGGATTTTGAGAAGTTAAGAATCGGCGGCAATTTCTATATTGATAAAACTCATTTTGTACGTGAGTGGTGGGAGGCGGATGATGAGGTAACATTGATTGCCCGTCCCAGGAGATTTGGAAAGACTCTGAATATGAGCATGATAGAGAAATTTTTTTCCGTGGAGTATACAGGCAAGGGCGATCTCTTTGAGGGATTAACGGTCTGGAAGGATGATAAATACCGAAGTCTGCAGGGAACGTATCCGGTGATATTTTTAAGCTTTGCAGATGCAAAAGAGCCCACCTTTGAGCAGGCAAGAAAGGCAATCTGCCGTATTCTGGAGGAGGCGTATAATAAATGCGGTTTTCTTCTGGAAGGAGATCCGGAGCTTAAGATCCAGATGGAGAATCTGCTAAAAGGGGAAAGCATCCGTACAGAGCTGGATGAACAGATTGTATTTAACCAGTTGGAGGGGGATGAAAGAGCTGTCTGGATCCTGCTTTTGGCCAGCGGGTATTTGAAGGTAATTGCTTATGATTCCTTGGTTGATACAGAAAACCCGGAATATGAGCTGATTGTGACAAACCAGGAGGTAAGGCGGATGTTCCGGACCATGATTAAGGATTGGTTCAATCCCTGCCGTTCTGTCAGCAATGCTTTCCGAAAGGCTATGCTTCTGGGGGATGTAAAGGCAATGAACCGGTACATGAATAAGGTGGCCCTGCAGATTTTCAGTTATTTTGATACTGGAAAGAATCCTTCGGAGGATGAGCCGGAACGCTTACACTCTGTGAAAGCGACCACTAAGGGTTTGACAGAACCAAACCCAAGTGTCTGCTTTTATCATGGATTTGTGCTGGGCTTGATGGTGGAGCTTTCGGAGCGATATGTGTTGACCTCTAACCGGGAGAGTGGTTTTGGCCGGTATGATGTAGTGCTGGAGCCGAAGAATGGGAAGGACGATGCCATCATCCTGGAATTTAAGGTGCAGGACAGCGAGGATGAGAAGGAGCTTTCCGAAACGGTGGAGGCGGCCTTAAAACAGATTGAGGAGAAGAAATATCAGGCAGCATTGGAGAATCGTGGAATACCGGCGGGACGTATCAAAAAATATGGTTTTGCGTTTCGGGGGAAGGAGGTTCTGATCGGGGCTGGGAAGCAGTCCTGAGACGAAAATAACAAAGTGGAGGAATTATGGAATTCAAACATCAGATTCCGGAGGGCTTCTATGGTTTGTTCCGGTCCCCGAACCGGGAGACCTACATGGAGGCCCTGCTGATTCTAAACGAGGAATATCAGTACAACAGCTATTTTTTAAGCAGGGAATCCTGCGTCCGCATACTCAGCGATTATTTTTCCCAGAAAAAATTCCAGATGGAACGGGAGGAGCTGGAGACAGAGCTGGATCTTCTGGAGACCCCGGCGAACCGGATCCTCAACTGGCTTCTGAAAAGCCAATGGCTGAAAAAGCTGGAGGATTACTATGCCCAGGTGACCAATATTGTGATCCCGGACTATGCGGCTATTTTTATCGAGGCCTTTGAACGGCTGGCAGGGGAGGAGCTGGACACCACAGAGATCTATATCCAGAATATCTATGCGATCCTGTTTTCCCTGAAAAATGACAGGCGGGCGAATTTCAGCCTGCTGAAAACAGCCCTGGTGAACACCCGGAAGCTGAACAAATCCCTCCAGGACATGCTCCACAATATGGACCGTTTCTTTTCCGGATTGCTGGAGAAGAATTTCTACGGGGATCTGCTGAAGGAGCATCTGGAGGGCTATGTGGGAGAGATTATCCAGAAAAAATACCACATCTTAAAGACCAGCGACAATTTTTACAGGTACAAGACAGATATCAAGAGCTGGCTTCGCCAGATGCAGGAGGATGAGGCCTGGATCGGGGAGCTGGCAGGCAGAGAGCCGGGCCAGGTGTCCGAGGCAGAGATTCTGGAGCATCTTTCCCGCATTGAGAGCGGCTTTGATGATATTGAGCGGCGGATTGCCAATATGGACAAGGAGCATATGAAATACGTGAAGGCCACTGTGGTGCGGCTGAACTACCTGCTGAATGGGGAGGGCAGCATGAAGGGGATGATCGTGTCCCTCTTAAACCACATGTCAAGTCTATCGGATAATACCAGGGCCCTGGAGCAGACCGCGGAGCACATGAACCTGTCCTGGCTTGCGCTGCTGTCGGAGCGTTCCCTGTACCGGAAGCGGGCGCCCCGGAAGAATTTTATCGAACAGCTTACGCCACAGGAGGAGCAGAAGGAGCTCTCCTTAGAGGAGGTGCTGAAATTAAACCGGATCCAGCAGCGGTATTCCCGCCGGGAGATTGAGGAATTCCTGGAGGGCCATATGGATTTGGCAGGAAATGTGCTGGTGGATGAGGATACGGTGCAAAGCGATGCGGATTTTGAGAAGCTGATTCTGGCCTATGATTATGCATGCAAGAAAAACAGCCGTTTTTTGATACAAGAGGAGGCCCAGGAGCTGGTGGACAACGGTGCTTATACCTATCCCAGGCTTGCCTTTATCAAACGGTAGAGAGATCCACAAATCAGGACTAGGAGGAAATGAGATGCTTAAGGAGCTGACGGCCTGGTCTGACGAAGAGCGGGAGCAGATCACGGCGGTGATTCGCACGCTGATGCGCCAGACCTTTTTGCTGGAGAAAAAATACGACAAAAAGACAGGGAGATTCCTGTTTAATAAGGAATACCGCACCGGGAGCCTGTACCTGGAATTTTTGCAGGACTATTTCCAGGCAGCGGGGATTACCCTGACGGAGAACAGCCAGATGGGAATTCTGTATCTGACCGGGGAGGACGTGATGGCGGAGCGTCTGGGGCGTCTTTGTACGATCTATTTGCTGGTGCTGAAGCTGATTTATGATGAGCAGATGGCCCAGGCATCCACCAGTGTGCATGTGCATACCACACTGGGAGAGCTGAATGCCCGGGTGGGCAGCTTTTCCCTGCTGCGGGAGCGGCCCTCTGCCACAGAGATTCGGCGGACTCTGACCCTGTTAAAAAAATATCAGATTCTGGAGGTTCTGGACCCCTTGGAGGAGCTTGGCTCGGACCTGCGGCTGATGATTTATCCTACCATCAGCATGGTGCTGCTGGGCGAGCAGGTAGCCGCGCTGTTATCATCCTTTGAAGAGGCAGAAGAGGAGAAAACTCATGGAAATGGAAACGAAGCGTAACCCCAATACACCCCGGTTTCTGGCATTATCCAGGATGTGCCTGAACAACTGGCATTACATAGAACGAAAAATTTTATCCTTTCACAAGGAGATCAATTTTTTTACCGGCCATTCCGGCAGCGGGAAATCCACGATCATTGATGCCATGCAGATTGTGCTCTATGCCAACACCGATGGGCGGGGATTTTTTAACAAGGCTGCTGCAGAGGATTCGGACCGGAGCCTGGTGGAGTATCTTAGGGGCATGGTGAATATTGAGGATAACAATGAGAGCGCCTATCTTCGGAACCGCAATTTTTCCAGTACCATTGTGCTGGAATTTACCAGAAGCGATACCGGGGAGCAGCAGTGCGTGGGGGCAGTCTTTGATGTGGAGACAGCCTCCAATGATATATCCCGGTATTTTTTCTGGCATAAGGGCAGCCTTCTTGACAATGATTACCGGATGGAACGGCGGCCCATGTCTACGGAGGAGCTGAAGGAATATCTGGGCCGTGCCTTTGACAAAAACGATTACTATACCACCTCCAGAAATGAATCCTTCCGGCGCAGGCTTTATGACGATTACCTGGGCGGCCTTGATATGGAGAAATTCCCCATGCTGTTCAAGCGGGCCATTCCCTTTAAGATGAACAGCAAGCTGGAGAATTTTGTGCGGGAATATATCTGTATGGAGCAGGATATCCACATCGAGGATATGCAGGAGAGCGTCATGCAGTATGGACGGATGCAGAAGCGGATCATGGATACCAGGGCAGAGATCAAGGAGCTTGCTGCCATTGAGGACAAATACAGGCTGGTGCAGGAGCAGGACCGGGAGCTTTGGCGTATTGCTTATTTCGGGAAGCGGTTCGGGCTGTTAAGCCAGAAGCAGCAGGTGGAGGAGCTGGAGCACCGCGCCAGGCTCCACAGCCAGGATATGGAAGCCCTGGAAGCCAGGATCCGGGAGCTGGAGCAGAAGAAGGAGGAGCTTGCGGGGCAGAGGGACGAGCTGATCCGCCTGATTGCAAAGACCGGCTACCAGGAGGCAGTGGATCAGCTTCAGAGCCTGAATCTGCTGCTGGAGCGGATGGATAAAAGCAGGGATAAATGGCGCCAGACGGCAGCAGGCCTGAAGCAGTGGGCGGAAAATGACATGGCTTCCAATGCCATTTTGTGGAATATTGAACGCTTTGAGCAGGAGGAGATTGACGGGAATCAGCTGAAGGAGCTGCGGGAAGCCATTGGAGAGCTGCTGGGCGAGGTGTCCGGGGAGAAGGAGGAGCTGGGCCGGATTGTGAAGGAGCTGAAAAGCCAGCAGCGCAAGACCCAGGAGGAGCTGTCGGAGCTTCACCGGGGGAGCAAGGCGTATCCCAGGGAGGTGGAGCAGGCCCGGCAGCTGGTATATCAGGGCCTGGCAAAGCGTCTTGGCCGGGCCGTTCGGGTGGAGATTCTGGCGGATCTGATGGATATTGCCGACGAGCGGTGGCGCAATGCGGTGGAGGGCTACATGGGCGGCAGCAAGCTGCAGCTGGTGGTGGAGCCGGCTTATGTCAGGGAGGCCATGGCAGCCTACCAGGAGCTTGACAGCCGCAAATACCACCGGGTGGCCGTGCTGGATACAGAGAGGATTACGGCCCGGGAGCATCGGGTGAAGGAGGGGGCCCTGACTGAGGCAGTCAAGGCCAAAGCCCCTTATGTGCAGGCGTATCTGAATTACCTTCTGGGCGGTGTGGTCAAATGTGACAGCGTGGATGAGCTGCGGGAGCATGATGTGGCGGTGACGGAGGATTGTATGCGGTATCAGGGCTATAGGCTGAGCCGCATGAATCCGGACCATTACACCAAAGGAGCCTATATTGGCGCAGAGAGCCTGAAGCGCAGAATCAGCCTGTTGAAAAAGCAGGCGGCCGACCTGGCGGCAAGGCTTGCTCCGGCAGAGGAGCAGATGAAGGAATATGAGCGGATGCTGGCCATGGAGCAGATGGAGAAGGAGCCGGAGGAATATCTGGAATGGCTGTCTGACATGCAGGAGAGCAAAAGCAGGAGGAAGGAGAAGGTACAGCTGGAAAGGCGGATCCTGGAATTGCAGCAGAAGGATGTGGCGGGGCTGAAGCTTCGGAAGGAGGACACGGAGGAACAGCTTAAGGCAGTGGAACAACAGCTGCGGGAATCCTACGATCAGCAGACACGCCTTGGCCAGACACTGGAGCATGAAAAGAAGGAGCGCATTGACGCTGCCTGGCAGCTGACCCAGCTGGAGAAGGAATTTGAACCCATTGGAGAGCTTGAGGAGGAGGCCGAGAGGATTGCGGCTGCAGAGAGCCGCAGTACTTACGAGCAGCTTGCCCGCAGCTACAATGGCCGCCTGGAGAAGGAGAGCGGAAAGCGCGCCCAGCTGTTCCAGGAGCTGGCCCAGGAGCGGGGAGAATATCTGAAGGCCCACCCCAACCGGGGGTTCAAACAATTCTCAGAGGACAATGAGGAGTATGGGGCGCTTCTTTCCCGCCTGCAGTTTCAGGATCTGGAGCGGTTCCAGGCCCTGGCGGGAGAGCAGGCCAGATCAGCCCTGGAGCATTTTCAGAATGATTATATCTACAAGATCCGCAGCGCCATCACAGATGCCATGGCGCGAAAGGATGAGCTGAACCGTGTGATCGACAAGCTGGATTTCGGCAAGGACAAATACCGGTTTGTATTTACCAAAAACCAGGGGGAGGACGGCAAATATTATGACATGTTCATGGACCACTCACTGGAGATCAACCCCAGCCAGCTGGCCGATCACATGGAGAATCAGATGAACCTCTTTACCATGGAGCATGACAGCAAGTACGGGGAGATGCTCAATGAGCTGATGGCTGTCTTTATCCCTCCGGCGGACGCCAGCGCCCAGGAGCAGGAGGAGGCCCGCAGGAATATGGAGAAATACGCGGATTACCGGACCTACCTCTCCTTTGACATGCAGCAGATCATCCAGGGGGAGAAGGAGCAGATCCGCCTGAAGCTCTCCCGGATGCTGAAGAAGAATTCCGGCGGAGAAGGCCAGAATCCCCTGTATGTGGCCCTCCTTGCCAGCTTTGCCCAGACCTACCGCATCAATATGCCCACAAGGCTTTTAAGGAAGCCCACCATCCGCCTGGTGGTGCTGGATGAGGCCTTTTCCAAGATGGACGGGGAGAAGGTGGCAAGCTGCATCGGCCTGATCCGAAGCCTTGGCTTCCAGGTGATTATCAGCGCCACCAACGACAAGATCCAGAATTATTTGGAGAATGTGGATAAGACCTTTGTGTTTGCAAATCCGAATAAGAAGAGTATTTCCATACAGGAGTTCGAGCGGAAGGAGTTTGGGAGGCTTTCGGAGGGGGAATCATGAAAACATGCAATGATTATATGGCAATGTCTTATCGGATGGAGATTTTGGAAGATCAGGATGAAGGGGGATTTGCTGTTTCCTATCCGGAGCTTCCAGGATGTATTACTTGTGGTGAAACAGTAGAAAAAGCGGTAGCCAATGCAATAGATGCTAAGAGAGCGTGGATAGAAGTTGCACTTGAAGAGGGAATAGAGATCAATGAACCAGAGTCCAGGGTGCATCCTTTTTCAGGAGATAATGAAAATCTCATGCTTTGCAGCGCAGGACAGCTAGAAATATTTGCTTAGAATTACCATCTGAATATAATGAGACTGACAGATGTCAGCTTTTAGAGTGTGATCAATGCAAAAAGGGGTATGTGCAGGAGCTGCCAATCTATGAGCGTGATAATAGTGGAAGAGATAAGAAATGGAAGTTTGATTTTGACACCATGGATACTTTAAGATATTGGTATGACAATTTAGCGGAGCTATTCTCATGTACGCAAGAGGAGATTGCAACTGCTTGTAATTACTTTATAGCTGAATTTGGAATAACGAATGATTGTGTAAAAGAATGGAGACAAAAATATTTATTAAATAATGATTAACCTGAATTATTCATGGCGGTATAAGTCACATAAAATCCGCCATAGTTACCATTACAACCACTCCCGACACCTCACTCGGTCACAGAATTCAGGTTTAAGTATTATTACAATCAAGATATCACATTGAGTATGGATGTATTTTTTAAGTTGGCAACAGGCAGATAACCCATAGGCAGTATAAAAGGCAAATGCAGCAGCGCATATGCCTTTTTGTCTATAACCCGAACAGATCAGCATGGTTATGTCTTTCTGTGGATTGGCTGAATCAGCCTTATCTTGCATGGCCGGCATTAAGCAGCTGCATAAGTCCATCCTGGAGAACCTGGGAGCAGTTTACTCCACGCTTTTCTGCCAGGGTGGCCATCCATGCAGGAAGTGAGACATTTTTACGGACTGCTCTGGTGTCGGTTGCCGCCCGGTATGCGAATGTATCAATGCGGATGATAGAACAGATGGCATTTTCCGGAATATCAAGTTTATGCTGGGGAGTGGGAGCAGGGATTTCGTTCCCCTCATCCTCTGCCACAACGAGCCATCCGCTGGCGGCATCGGTAATCATTTCAATGGCATCATCAATAGTGCTGCCGGTTGTAATGCATCCGGGAAGATCAGGCACTCTGCAGTAGTATTTGGTTCCGTCCTCATTAGGCACAAATGTTGCGGTATAGATATATTTCATGGTTCAGCCTCCTTTGCTGGTGGCAGGGAAGATTTACCTCCCTCCCTGTTTGATTTCTTTACGTATGTAGCGGAGATCGTCTTCATCGAAGTGACCACGTTTCAAGGGAATGGAATATTTTGTTTGCGGATTGTAGTAGATATCGTGGTTCCCTCCGCTCCGTTTGAACTGATAGCGCTATTGTTCAGGTATTTGATCGCTGTGTTACGTGGGTTCATTACGGTCCTCCTTATAAGAATATTATACACAACAATACACAATGCGTCAAGAAAATACACAACGATACACAAATATCTTATGAAAAAGAGGATATATCTATACACCTGCTGCCAGATGATACCGTTGACAGCGGGCTGCTGTTTGGGTGATGTTAGTCCCTTTTTCTCTCCATTCTCCTTGAAATGCTGCAATATCTTCCACAGCTACCTTGTAGGATAATGCCAAAATCATGCCCAGCTGTCTGCGATAAAATGGATATTGAAAAAGATGTTTGCTTATGCTATTATGCCAATAGGCAAAAAGATAGTAACAGACTACCAGTAAGAAGGAATCGCTGTGGAGTGTTTTATGTACAGGATTGGAATCTGTGATGACGACAAAGAGCTCTGTTCTGGCTTAGAGGAACAGATTTATTCAATTGCAAAAGAATTATCGCTGAAAGCGGATGTGGAGGTATGGTATTCCGGTGAAGGTATACTGAAGGATTTGCAGAAGGGCATGGAGCTGGACTTAATTTTTCTGGATATTGAATTGATTCAGGCAAATGGAGTATCGGTTGGCAGGTTCATCCGCAATGACATGGAGGATATCCATACACATATTGTATACATTTCTTCCAAGCAGACATATGCAATGCAGCTGTTTCAGATCCAGCCGCTGGATTTTTTGGTAAAGCCGGTATCAGAGGAGCAGATCCGGGAAGTCCTGACCAGAAGCATCCGGCAGAGGCAGAGTCTCAAAAGCTGCTTTGAATACAAAAAGGGCAGCACAATATACAGAGTCCAATCAAAGGATATTGCCTATTTTACCAGCATGGACAAGAAGATCCGGCTTGTCACAAAGGACGGCGAAGCGGAATTTTATGGAAAGCTGAAAAATATTGTAGAAGAGCTTCCGGCTGATTTTATAATGATACATAAGTCATATATCGTCAATCAGCGATATGTCAGCGAATACTCCTACGACTGTGTGAAAATGGCGGATGGGACGGTTTTAAGCATCAGCAAGCCATATCGGAAGGAAATCAGAGGAAAAATAAAGCAATATCGGAGAGCGGAAATATATGGTGAGCCATAGTATGATAATCGAATTCCCGGTATCTATTCTGCGGGTGCTGCTGATCGGGAAAATGCTGGGACTGTTTTTGGATGCAGATGGGGAGGACAGGAAGAAGATACGGACAGGGCATCTCTGCTATTTTCTGCTGACGATTGTTCCATACAGTATGTTCTACCTGTCGCTCCCATATGGAATCTGTAATTATCTGGGAATTGCAGGACTTACCCTTTTCTATCAGGGGACATGGAAAAAGCGGATATGGGTGTCCCTGGCGGCCTTTGCTACGGATCTGGCGTGTGGGCTGTTGGTGCATGTTACCTTTCCCCAGAGTCTAATGGCGCATAAGCAGGCAGTGCAAACCCTCTTGCTCCTGATCTGTGTTGTGTTTATCAGCCATATTGCCTGTCCGACAGACAAAAAAGAGCTGGTGTTTGACAAAAGGCAGACCGGTATTTTAATCATAATTCCCGCGGCAGGCATATTTATCTTGTGTGTTTTGCTTTATGGGGGCGAGGAAGGTACAATGGCAATGCTGATCTGTATTTCCGTACTGATCATCAATCTGAGCATATGCTGCTTCTATCACATGATGGCGGAAAGCTACAGGAGCATAAGGGAAAATGACATATACCGGCAGCAGACATATATCTATCAAAACCAGCTGGATGTGATCATGGAATCCCAGGAGCGTATCCGGGCATTAAGGCATGACATGAAGAACCATATACTGGCCCTGCAGATGCTTTTGCAGAAAAGAGACTGGGAGGAAACCAGCAGGTATCTTTCCTCCATGCAGGATTTTATGACAAACCCGTCAGAATATATTGCCACAGGAAACGAGTCAATCGATAGCCTGCTAAATTATAAGCTGCAGAGGGCGAATGAGGTCTTGGACAAGGTGGCGGCAAGAGTAAGCATTCCGGAAAAGCTGATGCTGCATTCCTTTGACTTAAATGTGGTATTGGGGAATCTGCTTGACAATGCCATCGAGGCGGCAGGTCAAACAGAAGAAAAGGAGCTGAACATAACAATCCGGCTTGAGAAGGGAATTCTGTTTCTCCATATGCGCAACAGCTGCCAGGGCATTGGGAACGGAAGGATACACCATCTGGAAACCACAAAGGAGGATGCGGCAAACCATGGGATCGGTCTGGGCAATGTGCAGAGAATCATTGAAAAGTATCATGGGGAGATGGAGCTGGTATGTGAAAACAGATATATGGAAACAGATATCATCATGTATATCAATGAAATGTGATTTGAGGAAGCACGGGCCTGGCCTGTGCTTCCTCAAATCACATTTTGCTTCTGATATCGGAAATTCCTCCGGATTTCCGATATATCATGCTGATTTCGGCAAAAATATGGTCTGATTTCGCCAAATTTGAAAAATTTTATGTTTTTGTGGTATGCTGGAAAACATGCGGAGGGAAAACACGGATTCTGACGGGAGGTATCAGAGAATGAAAAAATACAATGTATGCTTCATGATGGCGTCAATCCTTTGCGCTCTTGGGCTTGCGGGCTGCCAGAGAGCGCCGGACGGGGTGGAGGGAAACGGCATTATGCACGCCCAGAGCGATATGGAACAGCAGGTGCAGGACATTGCTGCGGCAGGCCCGAAGGAGCAGACCCAGGCCCAAGCAGGGGCGCAGCCGCAGGGGGCTTACTACCAGGGCACAGTGGGCACAGGCGATAACAAAATAAACATAAAAGCCGAAATTCCAGCTCTGCCGGATAAACTGCACATCCTCACGCTGAAGCCGGACGAGGGGCTTGACCGGGACGCCCTGCTGGCATTTCTTGACAGCAAAGGCGGCAGCATAGAGGACACCTCACAGGAGCTTTTAAAAGAGATTGAGGAGAACGACAGAGAGAACAGCACCATGAATGAAAGCGGCGAAAAATGTTTATATTCTAAATTCGGCGACCACAGCGCAATCCGGCTTGAGGACGGGACAAAGACGGCATCGTTTACATACCATACAGGGGCCTATTATATGGATCAGGCGCTAATGGAAAAATGCATGGGGATCTACGACGGGGACTTCAGCGAAACACCTGTTGCCGAAGATCAGATGGACGAAGGAAGCTTTTCGGCAAATATGGCAGCGGAAATCCTGCTGGACAAGGTGGAGGCAGCAGGAGTGAGGGACCTTGCCATGAAAAAGATTTATTATCATGAGGGAAGTGATTACAGCTGCTACTATATGGAGTTTGTACCTGTGTATGATGGGCTGGCGGTAGATATCGGAGCCAACAGCTATGAGCTGGGGCAGGTTTTGCCAAATGGATTTGCCAGTGTTTCTAAGGAAGGGGTGGCGGAGGTGCAGCTGATCGATTTCTGCGGCAGGGCAGCGGAGCAGGAGCTGGTTGTGGCCCTTTCCTTTGAACAGGTCCTGAAAATACTGGAACAGTATCTGGACAGCGGAATGATACAGTCAGACGGCAAGATAACCTATGACAGAGTGGAGCTCAATTATTATCCGGTGCCCAGCGCTGCCCCTGCCCGGGATGAGATCGAGTATAAGCCTGAATTGGTGCTCACACCCATCTGGCATATCTATATTCCCCTTGACGTATATGTGGACGAGGGCTACAGCGCCACAGGCAGCCCCTCCAACATATGTATAAATGCGGTCACAGGGGAGCTGGTATACTGATGGGCGCTTCAAAAAGCGGGCAGAGAGATAGAAGGTGCAGAAGACATGAATATGAAATTTCTATGTGAAGATATGAAGAGAGGCTTTGCCAACCCGGGATTTTTTGCAGGCGTTCTCGGGCTTGGGGCACTGCTTGGGTACAATTTTATGACGGAATCCCTCCATTCGGGAAGCTCCTATTATGCCATTGTGAATATACTGGCTGCATCGGGCTTTAACGTATTTCTGCCTGTGTTCCCGGTGCTGGGGTATGCGTCCCGTTTTTGCGGGGAGTATGAGAGCGGATATTACAGGCTGATCCTTGCCCGTATGAGGTGGCAGAAATTTGTCCGGGTGCGGATCACCAGTGTGGCGCTGTCAGGAGGAGCCATCGTTGCGATTCCCTATCTTCTCATATGCCTTGCAGCCGTGTATCTGCAGGCGCCGGGGATCGGGGATGTCAATGCGCTGGGGCTGGACGCTTCCGGGGTGAATATTTTGCGGGTGGAGACAGAGCTTGAAATGGTGGTGATCGGACGGACCTATGGAGTTGGCGTGATGGTGGCAGTCAAGGTATTGCTGGGGTTTCTGTTCGGAGCCGCATGGGCGTTGGTGGGATTGGCCTTTGCGGCATGGTTCCCGAATAAGTATGTGTCGCTGATTGCGCCCTTTGTTCTGTACGAGGCCCTTTATATCCTGATGCCCAGTCAGCTGAATCCCTCCTGTCTGGTGCGTGGGGACGATGCAGGACATTTGCTGTCAGCTGTGATGGAGTGTGTCTGGCTGTTTGCCGCCGCTGCGGCTGCCATGGCAGGATTCAGGAGGAGATGCAGGGATGCGTAAGGTGATAAGGATTACCAGGGGAATGCTGGGGCAGGAGATGGGAAGTGTCCGGGTGATGATGGGATATCTGCTGGGAATGGCATTTCTGGGGCTGGGTGTAAATGATTTTTTGAGGTATGCAATGGAGATGGGGGAACCTGTCAATCTTTGTGAAGCCTTTGTTGTCAGCGGGAATCAGAGTATGGCGGCCAGGTTCTGGGTACTGGGGTATCTGCTGATTCTTGGAGATGCGCCTTTTATCAAGGGGAACACCTATATGATGCTGTATCGCTGCGGCAGACAGGCCTGGAATATGGGCATGCTGCTTTATGTGTTCCTGCAGGCGTTTTTGTATACCCTGTGCTTTGCTGTTGTGTCCGTTGCTGCCGGCATTCCCTTTGGATTTTTCGGAGGGATTTGGAGCAGTCCCGTCTATCTGCTGGCAACCGTTTCCTCCAACGCGGCGGCGGAAAAATATCATATTTTTTTTGACGGCATGAGGATGATGAAATATATGACCGTTCCACAGGCATTTGGCATTACCTTTTTGTATCTGCTCTGTTATTTTGTCTTTCTTGGGCTGCTTTTGTATCTCTGCAACCTTGTCCTTGGCGGGTTCTTTGGACTGGCGGCTGTGGCTGCGGTACATTTAGGCGGCGTTATCCTGTCGTTTGCAGACAGGCTGCATCAGAGCCCGTTGTATTATGTAGACGGCGCAGGCGGCCATTGGAGGTATCCCGGCAGGATGCTGGCTGTCATTCTTGTTCTGGCGGCAGTATCAGCGTTTGCCGTGAGGAGGGCAGATATGGAAGAGTCCATGATATTCAAATCGTAACATAGGGAGGTGTATGATGAGTCAGAGTATGATTTTAAGCTTTTTCGGAGGAGTGTCCCAGGACGGTTCCAGCTGGATGGCTGATTTTGACAGGGTGCTCTATGAGCTGGCAAGATGGCTGTTACCCATTGGGATCTGTCTGCTGGCGGAAGGAGTCTGGCTGGAAACCTGGAGAAAGGTAGAACTGCTTGCATGCTACCGCTATGTGACGGTTCGAAAATGGTGGCGGCAAAAATTTGCCAGGGTTCTGCTCTGGGGCGTATGGATGGGGGCAGCTTTGTTTCTCGTGGCAATGGCAGCGGATCTTTTTACTGCCAGAGGCTTTGCGGCGGAAGGCTGGAAGGTGTTTCTTTTGTGGCTTGCCCATATCATAACAATCATGATTTTTTTTCTTGTGCTGGATATGACCGGTTTGGGGAGGGGTGCGCCGGCAATCCTGCTGCTGCTGGAAGGGGGAACCTTTCTAATGGGCTTTTCAAATATCAGGATTGCAGGGGGTATGTATGGAATGTGGGGGATGTATTTTCAGAGTGAATGGTATTTTGGGGAGACGGGAATCTCTGTGCCTGCTTCCCTGATAACCGAGCTGGCGCTGGTTGTGTTTAGCTATCTGGCCGGAGGGATATTGCTGGCCAGGAAAGCAGGGATGAATGGCACATGCCAGTAATTTTAGTCAGGAGAGGAAAGGGGCTTTCGTATGGCAGAAATGATCAGAATAGAGAATTTGACCAAGAAATTTGGCGCTGTTACTGTGCTGGATCAAGTTGATTTGAGCATAGAAAAAGGAAAAATCTACGGAATTGTCGGAAGAAACGGTTCCGGAAAAACGGTTTTGTTTAAGCTGATCGCCGGTTATTTGCGGCCCACCAAAGGGCAGGTTGTGGTGGGAGGAAAGGTGATCGGAAGGGATACGGATTTTGCGGACAATATAGGGATTATCATAGAAAATCCGGGATTTCTGAAAGGTTATACAGGATTTAAGAACCTTGCATATCTGGCAGGCATACGCAATGTGATCGGGGAGGCGGAGATCCGGGAGAGTATGGAGCGGGTAGGGCTTGATCCGGACAGCCGCAAAAAGGTGGGAAAATATTCACTGGGCATGAAACAGCGCCTGGGCATTGCCCAGGCTATCATGGAAAATCCGGAGATACTGATTCTAGACGAGCCCATGAACAGCCTGGACAATCAGGGCGTAGAGGAGATCCGGAAGATTTTGATGGGGCTTAGGGATGAGGGAAAGACAATCATACTGGCAAGCCATAACAAAGAGGATATCGAGATTCTGTGCGATGAGGTGTACGAAATGAATCAGGGGAGAATTTTCTAGTTGTTGCACCCTCCAATTCATGATAGAATGGGCATAACAGTTTTTGCTGCTATGCCTGTTCTTTAAGCCCCGGTAAGGCCCCAAAAGCCCAGCCGGGGCAGCCTGCATTATCCCTCCAGCAGGCATTCCAGCAGCCGTGTATTCATCTCGGGGTTCATGATACAGAACCGGATGAAATGCTGGTCCAGGAAGGGGAAGGTGGAGCAGTCCCGAATCATCATGTTCCGGCGGATGGCCCGGTCGAACAGCTCCGCAGAGCTTAAAGAGGGATCCAGGAGATGCACCAGCATAAAATTGGCGGTAGGCGGATAGACATGGAACCGGCTGTCCTCATTCAATGCCTGGTACATCCGGCCGCGCTCCGCAGAGATCAGCCGGCGGGTGGCCTGAATGTAGTCGTTATCCTGGAACATGATCTCCCCGGCAACCACGGCAAGGGAGTTGATGGTCCAGGGATTCTTGCGGGAATTGATGGATTCCATCAGATCCCGGTTGCCGGTGACCGCGTACCCCAGGCGCAGTCCCGGGGCGGCAAAGAACTTGGCGGTGCCCCGAAGAATGATAATGTTGTTATAGTATTCCGCCAGGGGAACAGCGGAGATCTCCTCCGGCTTTGGCGCGAATTCCACATAAGTCTCGTCCACCATGACAAAGATCCCATACTGCTTGCATACGTCCAGGATCCGGCGCATCTGTGCTCTGGTGATGGAGGTGGAGGTGGGATTGTTGGGGTTGCAGAGAACCACCAGGTCAATGGATTCGTTCAGCTGCGCCGTAAAATGAGGGATATCCATCTGGAAATCCTGCTCCTCCGGAAGGGGGTAATAGAGGCAGCCTCCGCCGCCCAATGAGATCTCCCGCTCATATTCCGAGTAGGTGGGCCCCACAATCAGGGCTTTTTTGGGGTGGATAATCTGGATAAACAGGGAAATAAGCTCCGTGGAGCCGTTCCCAACCATAACCTGCCTGGCATTGCAGCCCACATAGGAGGCAATACAGGTGCGCAGCGCCGTATACTCCCGGTCGGGATAAGAGGTGATGGCATCAATGTGGGCAGTCAGCTGCTGCCGCAGCATGGGAGAGACGCCCAGAGGGTTCACATTGGCAGAAAAGCTGGTAATGTCTTCCTTCCTGATTCCGTAGACCTTCTCGATCTTTTCCAGATCGCTTCCGTGAAAATGTTCCTTTGCCTGTATCATAAGTGCCTCCTGTTTTCAATCAAGGGATGTTATCAATTGTATTTGCAATTCCCATCACGATCGTTTATAATTATTATTATAGTCATTTTCAGAGAAAATGCAACCAGGTATCAAAAAAGAACGTATACAATAACAGAGTAGGTGAAGATTTGCGAAAAAAAATACAGGAGCTGGCATACGCAAAATTCCGGGAGGAAAAACCGGTCCTGGCTCTGGAGGAGGAACGTCTGGAGCTTGTGGTGCTGGAGGGCGAGAATTACATGGGAAGCTTTTCCATGCATAGTACCAATGAGTTTCCCTTGAGGGGGATTGTGTATTCCACCAATCCGCGGATGAAATGTCTGCTCTCTGAATTTGAGGGGATGCGGGTGACGGTTCCCTTTGAATTTCATAGCGAGGGCCTGATCGAAGGCGACGTGCAGAAGGGTGACTTCTACATTATTTGCGATGGAGGAGAATACAACCTTTCTTTTGCTGTGTCCATGACACGGTTTTATACTCAGACCTCCCTGGGGAAGATCTGGAATCTGTTTGAATTTGCCAATCTGGCACAGACTTCCTGGACGGAGGCCTACCGCATGTTTCAGGCTCCCTTTTTTACCAACATCATCAAGGATACGGAGCAGAAGGAACGGCTTCTGTATCAGGCGCTGGGGGGCAGCGGCGCATCCCAGCAGGACATGGAGGAATTTCTGATTGGCATACGCAAAAAACAGCCGGTGGAATTCCTGCTGATTCAGTCCGTGATGGAGCTGGAGCAGGTGGAATGCGAAACCATGGAGACGCTGTCTCTGCGGAAGAGCCAATGGGGGTATCTTGGCATTGAGATGACCTCAGACCATGAGGCGGCAGTTCCGGTGAAGAGCAGGATTACCACAGAGGATTTTGTAGGGAATCTGGCAGAGGCTGGATTTGTCATAAGGCCCCAGTACCTGCATGCCGGGAAGAACTATATACGCCTTACCTTTACCGGGATCCGCCAGAAGGCGGTCTGCGAGCTGTGTATCCGGCAGGGCGGGCGGGAGGAAGAGCCGGCAGAGCGTACCAGGAGGAAGCGCAGCCTTCTGGTACGGCTGACCAGCCTGTATCTGGATGTGCGGATGCAGCGGATTGTGATCGGCGTCTGGGCAAAGGAGAGCTGTGCCTGTCTGGAGCAGCTGCGGGAGCTGGAGCCGGAGAATCTATGGTATGTGCTGTATCAGGCCCAGGCTCTGCTGATCAATAAGCAGCGGCAGGAGGCAGAGTGGCATCTGGATCATTTCCGCAGATCCCATTTTCAGCAGACATCGCCGCTGTATGCCTTTTATCTGTATGTTACCACGATCCAGGAGCGGGAGCCCTCCTATGTGTCAAAATGCTTCAGCCAGATCCAGGAGATTTACAGGCAGAACCAGGAGAATCTCTATCTGTTCTATATTATGCTGCTTCTGGACCCGCAGCTGAATCAGAGCGACAGCAGGAAGCTTAAGGCCATTCGGGAGCGGATGGAGGGAGGGGCAGACAGCCCCATTTTGCTGATGGAGGCTTACCGGCTTCTGAAAAAGGCGCCTTATCTTCTGACCAGGCCGGAGGAGTTTGAACGGCGGGTTCTGTACTGGGCCGTCCGTCAGAAGGCGCTGACGCCTGAGTTGACGGAACAGATCAAAAAGCTGGTGCCCCAGATCAAGCAATATCATTTCATGTGGTATCGGATTCTGCTGGAATGCTGCCAAAAGGACGACAGCCAGGAGATGTGCAGAAGCTTCTGCAGCTGCTGTGTAAAATGGAACCTGACGGGAGAGGAGCAGTTTGCCTGGTATGAACGCGGAATAAAAGAGAACTTCCGGATTGCAGGGCTGTATGAGGCCTGGATGTCCTGTGCGGAGCTTCAGCAGCTGGAGCAGTTTCCCCGGTCCGTTTTGCTGTATTTTCAGTATCAGGATCACCAGAGCACTCTGAGTTACAAAAAGCAGGCCATGCTGTACCGCTGCATTGTAGAAAAAAAGAACATGCCCCAGAGCCTGTATGAGGCGTATCAGGACAAGATCCGGGGATTTGCCCTAAGGCAGCTTCTGGAGGGGCGGATGGATGAGAATCTTGCGGTTCTCTATGAGGATCTGCTGGAGCAGTGCACCATTGACGAGGTGATTGCCGGTCAGCTGGAGGAGCTGTTATTTATGCATCGGATCAGCTGTGAGGACGGCCGGGCCAGGCGCCTGATCCTCCTTCAGCATGAGCTGAAAGGGGAGCAGCGGGTAACGCTGACTGCCCAGAAGGGATATACGCCCCTGCTCTCCCTCTGCTATGTGATTCTTGCAGAGGACGACCTGGGGAACCGGTATATTCCGGGGGAGGCCCTGGAGCTGTGCAGGCTCATGTCCCCGGGCCGATACCTGAAATGGTGCATGAAGGCCAAGCCCTGCCAGCGCAATTTCCTGATCGCCCATCTGGAGCGGAGACAGACCTGGCAGACGTATCAGCAGGAGGATCTGCCGGGATGGATGTTCCTGATGCAGGAGGAGAGTGTCAGCGAAGGGTGCCGGCAGGAATTAAAGCTTCAGATGATGGAATATTATTATCATGCCTATACCGGCAGCGGGATGGATGATTTCCTGAACTGGATCGATGAGGGCGGGATGCCCCGGTCAGCCAGGAACCAGCTGCTGGAGCTGATGATTGCAAGGGGAATCTATGGGCGCGCCTACCAGCTGCTGAAAGCCTATGGGAGCGAACAGATGTCTGTCAGTAAGCTGATGATCATTGCCGGGCAGAAGATGCAGGAGACTGACTATGAGGAGGATGAGTTCCTGCTGGGTCTGTGCGAGGAGATTTTCCGCCGGGGCAAATACAACGAATATCTGCTTCATTACCTGCTGCTGTACCAGCGGGGGAATATCCGTATGCTGGAGCAGCTGTGGAAGGCAGCCCGGGAATTTGATCTGGATACCCATGATCTGGAGGAACGGTTTTTGATCCAGCTTCTGTACACAGAGGGCTACAGCCAGCAGATGGAGGAGATCTTCAGCAGCTATTTTGACAAGGGCGGCAATGAGATGGTGGTGATGGCATACCTGACCAGTGTTTCCCACCGGTATGTGGTGGATCAGACGGTGGCGGGCGATCTGGTGTTTGAGCGGATCCAGCAGCAGATTGAATGGGAGAATCCCTTAAATGACAGCTGCCGCCTGGCCTGCTTCCAATGGCTGGCCCAGAAGAGCACCCTCACGGAGCAGCAGGAGCGGCTGCTGGAGCAGCTGCTGCAGGAATATCTGCAGCAGAAGCGGTATTTTGCCTTCTACCATCTGCTGCCCAGAAGGCTTCTGCGCAAATACCGCTTCACGGACCGGGCGGTTCTGGAATACCGGACCAGGCCGGGGCGTCATGTATTTGTGAATTATGCCTGCGACAGGCCCCAGGGAGGCAGCGCCTATGTGGAGGAGGAGCTGCAGCAGATGTATGAGGGGATTTACGGAAAATGCTTTGTGGCCTTTTATGGGGAGGAGATCCCCTACTATATCCGGGAGGAGCGGGAGCAGGGGAGCGATATTACCCAGAGCGGCCATATTCAGACAGAGGAGCTGGCAGAGCAGGGGGAGGAGAGCATGTACGGCCTGCTGAATGATATGATGATCAGCTATCAGCTGGATGATATGACGACGCTGCGCCAGCTTAACAATCAATATCAGGAGAAGCTCCGCAGAGTGAAGGAGCTGTTCCGGCTTCTGTAAGAATGGCGGCGAAAGGAGTGAGAGGGAATGGCAAGCCAGAGGGACATTTATATAGGGATTGATTTGAATGATATCTGGACTCAGATCAGCTATTGCACCAACTCAGAGCCTGAGCCGGAGACCGTGAGCCTGGTGGCCGGGGAGGAATTTTACCGGATTCCCACTGCGCTGTGCAGGCTGCGGGGGGCAAAAGGCTTCTGCCTGCCGGATGCATCCGGAGAGCGGGCATCGGATGAGGATACCGTATATATTGACCGTCTCTGGGAAAGGAGTCTGGAGGGAGAGCAGATACTTGTAGATCAGCAGGAGTATCCTGCTGCCGAGCTGCTGGCTCTTTACCTGAAAAAGCTGCTGCGCATGGTGCCCGGGCTGGCCGACGCCTCTGATTTTTCCGGAATCAGCCACGTAACATTCCATCTGGGGCAATTGGACTTTGCAAGAGTCCGGCTGCTGCGGGAGCTGATGGGCTCTCTTGGGATCAAACGGGAGCTGGTGTCTGTCCAGGACGACAGGGAAAGCTTCTGCCATTTTGCAATGAACCAGAAAAAGGAGCTGAAGCAGTATGACAATATCTTGTTTCTCTGTGAGAGGAGCCATCTGTTTTATTTATACCTTACCAGGGACAGGCATACCAGGCCGGAGCAGATTCTGCTGATGAAGCAGGCACTGGGAGAGCTTCCGGCAGAGCCCGGGATGCGGGACCAGGCCTTTGCCAGACATGCGGAAAAGCTTCTGAAGGGGAGGATGGTGTCCGCTGTTTATCTGACCGGAGGCGGTCTGGAGGGCGGCTGGATGAAGGAGTCCCTGGCTGTGCTCTGCCGGGGGCGCAGGGTGTTCCAGGGCTGGAACCTTTTTGCCAAGGGGGCCGGCTATGGCAGCCGGATCCTGGCCAAGGCCGGGACCTGTGATTATGTCTATTTCAGTGAGTATAAGCTGAAGCGCAATATTTTCCTCAAGGTGCGGGAGGGGGACAGAACCCGTTATCATGAGATGGCGGAGGCGGGACAGAGCCGGTATGAAATATCGTCTGCCTGCCAGGTGCTGCTGTCCGGGGATCCGCAGATTGAGGTATGGTTTCAAAGTCCGGCAAGCAATGAGGCGGACATCCGAAGCCTGCAGCTTACGGACCTGCCCATCCGCCCCAGGCGGATGACGCGGCTTCAGATTGAATTGTATTCCGGGGAGGATAACCGGCTCTGGATCCGGATTGCGGATCTTGGCTTCGGCAGCTGGTATCCCTCCAGCGGAAAGGTATGGGAGTATAGTATTGATGAGTAGTGAATTATGGATTTGCAGGGAGCAGACGGCAGATAAGCCCTTTTGTGTGGAATCACTGGATCTGGAGCTTCATAACCTGGAGGAGCTCTGCTATTTCCTCTATGAGAATGCCATGTTCCTGGAGGAGGGGCTCATGGGAGAGCCGCTGTTTGCGTGGATTCGGGAGGAATTGGGGCTGCCAAGGCTGGCGGAGCTTCTGGCAGAGCACAGGAAGCAGGGGAAAAATGATATCTGGTGCGCCTGGTTCTTCCTCCAGGAGATCGGCATGTATGACAGCCAGGAACTGGTGCCCATCCGCCAGATGTCCAAGGAGCTCTCGGGACGCGGCAGCTTCTGGCGCAGGAAGCTGGCGGCAGACCAGCTTTTGCGGAATGAAAGATATAACCGCTGTATTTTGGAGTATGAGAGGCTTCTGAAGGGGCGGGAGGCCCTGGACCAGGAGCCGGAGCTTCTGGGAGATATCCACCATAATCTGGGGGTAGCCTACGCAGGGCTGTTCCTGCTTCGGGAGGCGGCAAACCAGTTTGCCCTTGCATATGAGCAGAACCAGCGGGCCCAGTCCCTGCAGGCCAAGGAGAACGCTCTTTTGCTGCTGCAGCCGCTGGAGATCACCCAGGAGTGGGAGGAGCCCCAGGACTGGGGCGTGCACCTGCTGGAGCTGAGGGAAGAATATAAAAAGAAAGTGATGTAATATGGGATTATTTAAAAGACGAAAAAAAAGGACAGAGGATCCCTTTCTGGAGGAGGCCATAAGCCCACAGAGCAGGCTGAATCCCAGGCAGCAGGCAGAGCATGCGGCGCTGGGATATTGTGAGCAGCTGATGGAACAGTCCAGGGAGCTGGAGGAAGGGAAGAAGGAATACCGGCTGATCACCAGCTACCTGGAGGATATCCAGAAGCTGGAGGATATGCCCAGGAAGGAATTTGCGCCGATTCTGGAATACGCCAAGAATATTTTGGAGCTGAATCAGAAGCAGGAGGAGCTTGGGAAGCGGAAGCGCACCATCTCGGATGTTCAGTATGCTCAGATGGAGCAGATGGCAGATGAGATTCCCAGGGCGATCCGCAGGCTCAAGAACAATGAGAACTACCAGTCCATGGTAAAGCGTGACATGACCTACATGGAAGGGGAAAAATCAGAGTGGGACTATTACCTGGAATCCGTCAGGCGGGAGCAGAAGTTTCTAAAAGGGGCGCTCTTCGCGATCCTGGGGCTTCTGGTTGCGGCTGTCTGCGTCCTTGGGTATCTCAAATACGGCCTCCGTATGAATACCACGGTCTGGATGCTGGCTTCGATTTTGCTTGCAGTGCTCACAGGCGGAGGCTGCCTGCTGCGGCTGCAGGGAGACCGGGAGGAGCTTCGGCGGGCCAGGGCCAGCGTCAACCGCGCCATTACGGTATCCAACCAGCTGAAGGCCAAGTATGTGAATGCCACCAATGCGGTGGATTTTGCATGTGAGAAATTCCACGTTACCAATTCCATGGAGCTGAATTATCTCTGGGAGCAATACCAGGAGGCAGCCAGGGAGCGGGCGGAATTTGAAAAGGCCAATGAGGAGCTGGGCTTTTACTGCAAGAAGCTGGTGCAGGCACTGGAGGGGTACCAGTTCTATGACGCCCAGATCTGGAGCAGCCAGGTGACTGCCCTGGTGGATAAGAAGGAAATGGTAGAGATGAAGCATTCCCTGATTGTACAGCGGCAGAAGCTGCGGGCCAGGATTGAGCAGCAGGTGAAGGGCATCCAGGAGTCCAAGCGGCAGATTCTGCTGCTGCTTCGGGACAAAAGGGAATACCATCAGGAGATTATGGAGGTGCTGCGCACGGTTGACAAGATGTGTGGGGAGTGAGGCATCCGTCACCTTGTACTTGCGGCGCAAACGTCGTAACTTTATGCTGAACGTTCGGAAGGTAAAGATAACCGAAGAATTAGCAAACGGCATACCTGGCAGCCCTGGAGACAATAGAGTATAATGATAGTATCGAGATAAACTGCAAAAAGGCCATGCCTGGCTGGCAGCCCATTGCAGGGAAGTGCGCAAAGCAAAGGAGGATACGGTCATGAAGCATTTAAAACTGGGGATTATCGGGTTCGGATTCATGGGGCAGTGGCACAACAACCATGCAGGAACCATGGAGGAGGTGGACATTACCGCCATTTGCGATATGGATCCGGCAAAGCTGGAAAAGGCGGAGGGAGCCATGGCAAAATACGAGGATTACCATGACCTTCTGAAGGATCCCAATGTGGAGTGGGTGATGATTTCTGTGCCCAACCATCTGCACCGCCAGGTGGCTCTGGATGCGGCCAGGGCCAAAAAGCACATGATCGTGGAAAAGCCCTGCGCCATGAACGTGGCAGAATTTGACGAGATGTACCGGGCGGCACAGGACAATGGGGTACTCTTTACGGTAGACCAGAACCGCCGCTGGGACAGGGATTATTCGGTGGTGAAAAAGGTGCTGGAGGAAGGGAAGCTGGGGAATCTTTATATGATCCGTTCCAGCCACTACGGGGTATTCGGGAAGATGCACGACTGGCATGTATATCCGGAGTGCGGCGGCGGGATGCTCTACGACTGGGGCGTCCACCTCATTGATCAGATGCTGGAGCTGATACCGGGAAGGATTGTCCGGATTGCAGCCGATATGAAGGAAGTGGTCAACGAGGTAGATGATTATTTCAAACTCTGGTTCTATTTTGACCATGGACTGACCGCGGAGATTGAGCTGGGAACCCTGCTGCTTAAGCATATGCCCCGGTGGTATGTGTCCGGCGATCAGGGAACCCTGGTGGTGGAGAATATCAAGGCGGATGAGGGGGCGCTCTATTTTCCTACCGGCTTTCGGCCAAGCCTGCCGGAGACAGCCAAGAACCTGGACGCAGGCCCCACCAGGACCTTTTCCAGCAAGCCAGAGGAGGCAGTACGTGAAGAACCCATACCGGAGGTAAAACAAAAGCACAATGACTGGAATGATTTCTTCCGCAATGTGATCGGCGTGATCAATGGAACAGAGGAAATGGCCGTAAAGCCAGAGCAGGTGCGGCGCGTGCTCCAGGTGATGGAGCTGGTGCGCAGGGCAGGGGAGAGCAGGACAGTGATCGAATGCCCGGAAGGAATATAGTCGTGATCTATGCAAATGAGATGGCCTGGGGTCAGTTTCCGTGCAAATGCGCTCTTATGCGGGGAAGCGAGCCCTTTATGAACCACTGTCATTCAGAGGTGGAGATTATCAAGATCCGGGAGGGGCGCCTGCGGGTAGTAAGCGAGGGGGAGAACTACCTCCTTCGTGCAGGGGATATCTGGATTGCGCCGCCCTTTGCCAGCCACAGCATTGAGGGGGGATCAGAGGACAGCGTGCGCCTGGTAGTTCTGATGGAGAGCAAGCTTATGGGAATGGGGGAGTACGGCGGGGAACAGTGGCAGGAGCCGTCAGGGCCGGCGGAGGATGTGCGCCCCCATTGGCTGGATGTCCAGGGATTCTTGGAGCAGGCAGACCTCAACAGCCGGAACTGGGATGGGGAAACCAGAGTTAGGACAGATGCTGTGATTGAGGAAATCTATCAAGAGTATCTTGGGAAGGAATACGGATGGCAGCTGGCGGTAAAGGCCCTGGCAGACCAGCTGCTGCTACTGGTGGTGCGGGATATGCCCCGCTGTGAGAAAAAGCCCTTAAATACCCAGGTGCAGAAGCTGAAGGGCATCCTGGAGTACATCGCCCGGAATTACTGCGGTCCCATCACCTTAAGCGGCTGCGCACAGGTGGCAGGCTTCAACCCTACCTATTTTTCCAGGTATTTTAAGGGACATATGGGGATCACCTTTCAGGAGTACGTGAAAAAGCTCCGGATTGACCGGGCCAAATGGCTGCTGCAGGCAGACAGCGGGCCGGTCACAGAGGTCTGCTACCAGTGCGGCTACCAGGACATCAAAACCTTCAACAAGCTGTTCCGGCAGGAGACCGGGATGAGCCCCACGCAGTTCCGGAAGGAACAATATAAAATGTAAAGATATGCGTAACAATAGAAAACCATGCTGATAGCGCCTCACTTTTTTTCGGAGTACAATGACAGTACTTAGAAAAAAAGGAGGCGCTATTTTTATGAAGGTAGGATTGATTCTCTATTCCGTCCGTGAGGAGATGGCCAAGGATCCCATAGCCACAGTGGAGAAGGTGGGCCAGTTGGGTTACAAGTTCGTGGAGACCTGCAACCACAATGCTATCGAAGACCCCGGATGTGGGTTCGGCATTCCGGCGGAGCAGCTAAAGGAGACCTTTGACAGGTTTGGCTCCAAGGTGATCAGCACCCATATTTTTCCGTTGGAGAAGGCGGATCTTGCTGAGGTGGTAAAATACAACCATGTTGTGGGGAATACCAACCTGGTAAACCCCATGGGACAGTTTTCCACCTATGACGACCTGATGCAGCAGTGCGAGGACCTTAACCGCATCGGAAAGCAGCTCCATGAGGAGGGCATCACCTTCCTGTACCACAACCATGAATTTGAATACCGCACCATCAAGGGCAAGATGATTATGGATTACCTTCTGGAGAATACGGATCCCGATTATCTGTCCTTTGAGCTGGATACCTTCTGGACCATGCGGGCGGCCCTGGATCCCATTGCGGTAATCAAGCGGTTTGGCAAGCGGATCCGGTTGGTGCACCAGAAGGATTTTGCCTGGGATAGCCTCCAGGCCATCAACCTGATCGGACTTACCCCTGAGGACCGGGAGATGAAGCCGGGGGAGGTCGTGGGGATGAACGGCAACAGCTCCTATGCCAAGAACGGCGGCAAGCATCAGATGTCCGAGGATGAGGCTGCAGAGGAGTACCGGCGGCTTCGGATGACCTCCTTCACGGAGATCGGAAGCGGCATCATGCCCATCCAGAAGATCATAGAGGCGGCCAATACCTACACGTCGGCAGAGTATATCATCCTGGAGCAGGATTTCACCCGCCTGCCCACCCAGATTGACAGTATCGCCAAGAGCATGGAAGAATTTAAGAAATTCACCGGAATCGAGTGGAACTAGGGAAACGAATGACAGGAAACCAGAAAAGCGGAACAGAGCGGAAGTAGGAAAACAAAATAGGAGGATACCAAAATGAAGCATAAAGTAGGAATCATAGGCTGCGGAGGAATTGCACATCAGAAGCATTTGCCGGCATTGTCCAATGCTGCAGACCGGGTAGAGATCGTGGCCTGCTGCGATATCATTGCAGAGCGGGCAAAAGAAGTGGCCGAGAACTTCGGCGCCCCTGGCTGCAAGGTATTTGAAGATTACCGGGAGCTTTTAAAAGAGGATCTGGAAATCGTCTATGTGCTGACCCCCAATGTGGCCCATTGCCCCATTGCCGTGGCGGCTTTTGAAGCCGGAAAGCATGTCATGTGCGAGAAGCCTATGGCAGCCAATGTGGAGGATGCACAGCGGATGATGGATGCCTGGAAAAAGAGCGGGAAGCTGTTTACCATTGGATATCAGAACCGTTACCGTTCCGACAGCCAGACCTTAAAGCGTCTCTGTGAGGAAGGGGAGCTGGGTCAGGTGTACTATGCCCAGGCCCATGCGCTGCGCAGGCGGGGCGTTCCCACCTGGGGGGTATTTACCGACAAATCCCAGCAGGGAGGAGGGCCCTTAATTGACATCGGAACCCATTCCCTGGACCTGACCCTGTGGTGCATGGACAATTATGAGCCTGCCACAGTAACAGGCGTGACCTTTGAAAAATTAGGGCATTCCCTGCAGCCCAATTTCCAGGGCAATCCCATGGGCGCCTGGGATCCGGCGACCTTTGAGGTGGAGGATGCGGCCTTTGCCTTTGTGACTATGAAGGACGGCTCTCTGATCACCATCGACGCTTCCTGGCTGTTGAACCATACGGAGGAGCGCTGCGCAGCTGCCTATCTCTGCGGAACTCAGGCCGGGGCAGAGCTTACCGGGGTAGGCGGAGAGAACAATGAGAAGCTTTACCTCAACAAGGTGATGGGGAACAAGCAGGTGAAGATTGACGTGAACACAGCAGCCGGCGGAGTGGATCTGTTCCCGGGCAAAAAGGTGCAGCCCTACGATGTGGAGTGCAAGGTGTGGCTGGATGCCATTGAAGGGAAGGGAGAGCTTGTGGTAAAGCCAGAGCAGGCTTTTGTGGTGACGAAGATCCTGGATGCAGTATACGAGTCGGCCCAGAGCGGAAAGCAGGTTGTGTTTGATTGAGTAAACCAGCAAAACCAAAAAAGGACATACTATGGAGCCGGGGATATCTTCTGCTGTCTGTTTCCAACTTTTTTGCCTGGCTCAGCTACAACATGGTTACCCCGGTGCTGACCGGATATATGGAGACCCTGGGGGCAACCCTGACTGTCTGCGGGATCGTAGGAGGGCTGTTTGCATTTACGTCTCTCCTGTCCCGTCCGGTCTCCGGGGTGCTGGCAGACCGGTTGAACCGGAAATGGCTGGCCGGGGGCTTTACCGTAATCATGACCCTTTCCCTGCTGATCTATGGGGTGGTTCCAAGTGTTCCGATGATTATGATATTCCGGGGCCTTCACGGTATTGCCTTTGGCATCTCCAGCACGGCGGGGCTTGTGCTGGTGACGGAAAGCGCGGCAGAAAGCCGTATGGGGGAGGCCATCAGCTACTACAGCGTCATGTCGGTGGCATCCATGGCCATTGGGCCGGGCCTGGGAATCGGGGTCAGCGATCTTTTTGGCCATCAGGCCTGTATGCTGACGGGAACGGTCCTTCTGGCTCTTGCCAGCGGGGCAATTCTGGCATTCCCCTACCAGCGCCCGGAGGCAGAGGCGGGCCGTCCGGAGGCAGAGGCAGGCAAACTGGAAGCGGGCCGTCCGGAGGCACAGACAAGCCGGCAGAAGGCAGAGACAGGCCGGCAGAGGGGTATCTCAAGATTGGTGGATGTAAGTCTCATGGACCTAAGCTGTATGAATGCTTCCTTTACCATGCTCAATGGTATTGTCAGCACCTTCCTGGTAACCTATGCGGCCCAGAAGTCCATTGAGGGCGTCAGCATCCATTTTACCCTCAATGCCGTCCTGCTGATCGCCCTTAGGATTCTCCTGGCAAAGCAGATGAATACCTGGCCCTTAAGAAAGAGCCTTTTTCCGGCTTTTATCACCGGTATTCTGACCCTGGCTGTGATCGGGACAGCCAATTCCCTGGCCCTTCTTTTGGTGGCCGCCTGCTTCAAGGCTGTCGCCCAGGGGCTGGGCCAGCCGGTACTGCAGACCGAGGCCATGCGGAGCGTCCCCCCGGCCAGGCGGGGAATCGCGTCCAGCACCATGTACATTGGCGGGGACCTGGGACAGGCGGTTGGGCCTATGATCGGCGGGGCGGTGGCAGATGTGACAGGCTACGGGAATATGTTTCTCCTGTGTATCCTTCCCCTTGCTATCGCATTTATAGCCTTCCTTTTCAGCAGGAGAAACCGGGGACAATCGTAGCCTGAGAATTTTCAAGCATGCTCCAGGAAGGGCTTGCGAAAGTCTGTCATTTCCCATATGATAAAGGACAGAAGGCAGAGTGCAGCAGACAAAGGACAGAGGGCAGAGAGGCCATGGGGGATACGGAATGGGAAAACGGATTTCTTCTTTACAGTTTCGGCTGAATTTTATCATTTTTATCACAGTGTTCGTCATGGCAGCCTTCCTGGTGATCAACAATCTCTATGCCACCTCGGTGGTGCGGGATAATGCCTATGAGGCAAACGGAAGTATGCTGAAGCTGCATATGAGCCAGATGGACGATTCCTTAAAAATGGTGGAGAATTACTGGGTGGGCCTGGAAAATGGAGGTGATATCCCCATCCTGAACATTGCCTCCGGAATCAAATATTATACGGCATCGGTGCGCCTGAAGACAGATATGGCAAATGTGGTCCAGACCTATGGCTACATGGACGACCTGTTTGTCTATGTCAGGCGTACCGGTGATTTTTTTGATGAATCAAAATATGACATGCTCAGTGCAGAGCGGTCGTCCATCGCGCAGATGATCCGCGGTTCCTTTGGGGAGGACGGGGCATGTACCCTGGAGCTTTCAAAATGGCAGTGGATCAGGAGCGGAAGCGGAGAGTACTATCTGGTGCGGATGCTGAAATACGGGGACGTGTATCTGGGGGGCTGTATCAATCAGGATCGTTTGCTGAAAAAGCTTCGGGAGGCCGGGCTGGAAAATGGGGATTATCTGACCTTCTGCGGCAGCAGCGGCGAGATTGGCGATGTGCTGCCGGATATGGAGGAGGAGCCGGTGCATACAGAGGAGCCCCAGCGCTATTCCAGGCCTGTGGCAGGAAGCGATCATCTGGTGATCACCTGTCCGTCCGAATGCGGAGATTACAGCATCCTGATGCTGCTGCGGGAGCAGAGTATCCTGGAGGGCCTTGGGACCATGCAGAAGATCATCTTTGTGCTGGTGGGCCTTTTGGTGGTGTATCTCTTTGTATTTGTGACTGCCATCCGGCGGTGGATCCTGTGGCCCATCCGGCGGCTGTATGATGCCATGAACCGGCTGAAGGGCGGGGATCTTGAAGTACGCTTAAGGAAGAAGGAGTCCTGCCGGGAATTTATCCTGGTAAATGAGACCTTTGATGAGATGATTGAGAGCATTGAAACCTTAAAGATCCATGTGTATGAGGAAAATGCCCAGCGGCAGAGGGCGCAGCTGCAGTATTTAAAGCTTCAAGTGAATCCCCATTTTTATATCAACTGCATGAATGTCATCAATAACCTGTCGATCATGGGACGGAACGACCTGGTCCAGGAGATGACAACCTACCTGGGCAACCATCTGCGCTATACCCTGGAGGGCAGCACCCTGGATCATCTGTACAAGGAAGTAGCCTATGTAAAAAATTATGCCCGTATCCAGGAGCTGCGGTTTGCGGACAGCTTCTATGCCCATATTGAGGTAGAGCCCTCAGTGGGGGAGGTTTTGGTGCCGCCTCTGATTTTGCAGACCTTTGTGGAAAATACGGTGAAATACCAGGTGGTGCCGGGAGAGCATACGGATATTTACATTGTGGCGGCACGGTGTGAGCCGCCCCGGGAGGGGTGGATACGGATTGAGATCTGGGATACGGGAGACGGATTTCCGGATCAGGTACTGGCCTGCCTGGCCCAGGAGAAGCAGGTGATCGATGAGCGGGGAGAACATTATGGCATCAACAATGTAGCCATGAGGCTTCATCTGATCTATGGCGGCCAGGAGCACATTGAATTCCGGAATCACTGGGAAACGGGAGGCGCTTATACCATGATGGAGATCCCGGATGTGGGGAAGGCGGAGGAAGGATCGGAAGCAGGTGAGAGAAGAAAGGAGGCAGTCCAATGATCCAGGCATTGGTGGTGGATGATGAGATCCACTGTGCGGAAGGGGTAAAATGTGCCATTGATTGGAAGGCTCTGGGGGTTACCCAGGTGTATACAGCCTACAGCATGGCACAGGCACAGAAGGTGTTCCAGGAGGAGGAGATCCATATCCTGATCTCCGATGTGGAGATGCCCAAGGGCAGCGGGTTTCAGCTGCTGGGCTGGGTGAGGGACAGGGGATATAAGCCGGTGGTAATCATGCTGACCAGCTATGCGACCTTTGCCTATGCCAAGCAGGCCATTGAGTATCAGTGCATGGAGTATCTCTTAAAGCCCATCAAGAGGGAGGATCTGGCAGAGGCGGCGGCCCGGGCAGTGGCAGAGGTGATGGACCGGCGGAAAAAGGACGACAACTACCGGCTGGCGGAATATTGGAATGCCAATGAGCGGAAGCATGTCCAGCATTTCTGGCGGGAGATCATTGAGCATAATACCCATGCAGACAGTGAGACCATCATGGCCTATGCCAGACAGAGCCATGTGACATTGGATGAGCGCAATCAGTACCTGCCTATTCTATACCGGATCTATGCAGCCGGGGAGCATGTGACCTGGAGCTCTGTGTCAGAGGAATTAAAGTCCCTCTTTTACCGCCATGTGTTCCATGATGAGGAGCAGGTGGCTTTGGTGTACAATCATCGGTATCTTTTGGCAATTGCGGGGTATGCAGATGACCTCTTGGCCCGCAGGGAGCAGCTTTTCAGGGACAGCAGGAGGTTCCAGGAGGAAATACCTTCCCACTGCGGAATCCACATATCCGTTTATCTGGGGGAGTTCAGGGAGTCCTCCCAGGTGGCGGCACAGTATGTCCGTCTGGTGGAGATGGATGAGAATAATGTGACAGAGCGGCCCGGAGTTTATTCTGCCATGGAGCAGTCAGGCACAGCTGCCTACCAGAGGCCGGATATTGAGGCCTGGATGAAGGATTTTTCTGCTGGAAAGTATGGGAAAACCATAGAGGAGGTGGAGCGCTGCGTGGATCTTATGAGCCATGAGCGCAGGCTGGACCAGGGAAGCCTGGCCCAGCTTCTGCAGGATTTTATGCAGGCCTTCTACATTATTCTGGGAAAAAAGGAGCTCCAGGCCCATCAGCTGTTTGGGGATGAGGCTTCCCTGAAGCTCTATCGGCAGGCCGGGAAATCGGTGAAGGATTTTAAGGTATGGATCAACCATATCGTGAAGAAATCGGCAGAGTATGTGACAGCAGTTTCTGATGCCGGGGCAGTGGTGCATCGTGTAAAAAAATATATCCGGGAAAATCTGGGGGCAGAGCTGAGCCGGAATCAGATTGCAGGCCATGTATGCATGAGCCCGGATTATGTCAGCAGGGTCTTTCATCAAGAGACAGGGACGCTTCTGTCGGACTATATTGTCCAGATGCGGATGGCGGAAGCGGAGCATCTATTGGAGAGCACCTGTCTGCCGATTGGGGAGGTGGCCTGTCAGGTGGGCTATTACAACCTGGCATATTTTTCCCATGTATTCCGTATCCGCAAGGGGATGACGCCGGCCGCTTACCGGAAGAGCCTGAAGCAGAATTCAGAATAGAACAGGAAAGGCAGGAGAGAGCTTGTGAAAAAAGAAATCAGAGAAATCGTGGAACAGTATGCAGCAGAGGTGAAGGAGGAGGCAGAAGGGCTGCTGGAGGTCCTGGGAAGGATCCCGGCCCCCTCCCACCAGGAGGATGCCCGGGCGGAATTCTGCCGGGACTGGCTGCTGGCCCATGGGGCGGAGGATATAAGCGTGGATTCGGCCAAAAATGTGATCTGTAAGATCGGCTGCGACGACAGCCGGGAGCTGGTGGTTTTCATGGCTCATATGGATATCGTGTTTCCGGATACAGAGCCCCTTGCCATGAAAAAGGAGGGCCGGAGGCTCTATGCACCGGGGATCGGTGACGACACCTCAAATTTGGTGAACCTGCTGATGGCCTGCCGCTGCCTCTTGGAGCGCCGCCCAAAGCTTAAAATGGGGATTCTGGTGGTGGCCAATTCCTGTGAGGAGGGGCTGGGGAACCTGAAGGGCTGCAGGCAGATCTTTGCGGACTATGGCTCCCGGATCCAGGCATTTTATTCCTTTGACGGATATCTCTCCCAGTGTACCAGCTGTGCGGTGGGCTCCTACCGGTATCAGGTTCGGGTGAAGGCAGAGGGCGGCCATTCCTATTTGGATTTCGGGAACTGCAATGCCATTGCCGTTCTGGCTGACCTGGTGGGAAAAATCTACCGGATGGAGGTTCCCGCCCAGGAAAAGACCACCTACAACGTTGGACGGTTTGAGGGGGGAACTACGGTAAACAGCATTGCTGAGGAGGCGGTTCTGCTCTTTGAATTCCGCTCCAGCTCCCAGGACTGCTTAAAACAGATGGATGAGAGGTTCACAAAGCTGGTGGAGTCCTGCACAGGGGACGGGTTTGAGATGGATACCAAGCTTTTGGGGATCCGGCCGGGAAATGGCAGGCTGGATCAGGAAGCCCTGGCGCGCTATACGGCAAAGAGTGTGGAGATCATCCGGGAATTCTATTCCGGAAGGATTGACGATGGCCCCTATTCTACGGATGCCAACATTCCGCTGTCTATGGGGATCATGGGCAACACCATTGGAACCGTGTCCGGCGGCAACGCCCATACCCGGGAGGAGTGGGTGGATCTGGACAGCCTGCATACTGGGCTAAAGATCGCCCTGAGCCTGATGTTAAGCTATACGTCCCTGGGAGGGCAGGAGCAGTAGGAGCAGTAGGAGCGGCAGACACCGATGGACCTGGCCTGCCGGCCATAGAGCCCGGATGAATGAAAGAAAAACGGCGATAACGCCGGAAAATACAAGTATAATTAAATATTTAGTTGTGCTTAATTGTAAAAAAATAGAGCGATAATAAAATTCCGTTGTGCAATATTGATATTTCATGACGGAATTTTATTATTTTTTGACGGAAAATTACTAAAAATAATTTCGTTTTAGTGATATGCTGTTGATATCAAAAAAATGTCTTACAGCAGAGACAA
Organism: uncultured Lachnospiraceae bacterium; assembly: GCA_910588285.1. Taxonomy (GTDB): domain Bacteria; phylum Bacillota; class Clostridia; order Lachnospirales; family Lachnospiraceae; genus 14-2. The sequence continues at coordinate 6,665 of CAJUQB010000039.1, read as the reverse complement.
CAAAAGAAGGGAGAATTCTACATGAAAAAAAGATTTTTGGCAATGGTTCTGGCAGCCTCTATGGTATTTAGCCTGGCAGCCTGCGGCGGTGATTCCGGCAGCGCCCAAGGCGGGGACAGCAGCGCGGCAGACAGCGGCAGTGAGGGCGGCAGCGACGCAGACGCGGGCAGCGGCAACGGGGCAGGCAGCGATGAAGCTGGGGAACCGGTGAAGCTGGTGATGGCGTTCCGAACCTCCGGGTCCATTCCCTCGGAAGCGGACATTGACAGGATTGAGGAGGCTGTAAATCAGATCACCCGTGAGAAAATTAATGCTGAGATAGAGCTTTTGATCATCCAGAACAGCTCCTATGTACAGCAGATGACACTGATGCTGTCCGGCAGCGAGCAGCTGGATATTATGGGGGCCACCTCACCCATGATGGCATCCACAGTAGGCAGTGAGCAGATCCGTGACCTGGGGGAGCTGCTGGATACCTACGGGCAGGGGATCAAGGAGGTTCTGGGAGAGGATGTGCTGTCCTGCGGAAGGTTCGAGGGAACCCAGTATTTTATTCCGCCCATCTGTGATATCGTTCTGGGGATGGGCTACTACACCATGCGTAAGGATATTGTTGACAAATACAACATTGACTTAAGCCAGGTGAAGACCTATGAGGATCTGACCGAGGTATTCCAGATCGTACATGACAATGAGCCCAACATGAATGTGGTAGGCACCAATGGCGCGGGGACTTCCCCGATGCAGTACAATGTGGCGTGGGATAAGCTTGGCAATTACTTTGGCGTATTGGACGACCGGGGCCAGGGGGAGCTTAAGGTAGTGAATCTGTTTGAAACCGAGAATTACCGGAAATATGTAGACACCATGCATGAGTGGTATACAAAGGGCTTCATCAGCCAGGATATTACAAACGCAACGGAAAGCGGCGCTGCTCAGATGAAGGCAGGCACCCTGTTTGCATACTGCAACTCCAACAAGCCGGGGATCGATACCCAGGAAGCCATGAATACCGGATGTGAGGTAGTGGGCTGTCAGGTATTGGATTCCATCTTGAGCACCGGCAACAACTGGCAGTGGACGATTCCGGAAAACAGCGTGGATCCGGTGAAGGCAATGCAGTTCCTGAACCTGCTGTACACGGATGCAGATCTTCTGAATATTATTGTATACGGGATTGAGGGTACGGATTATGTGATGCACGAGGATGGCAGAATCGGTTATCCGGAAGGCATTGATGCCACGAATGTCGGCTATTCCTTAAGCCCCATGCTGTGGAGCTTCGGAAATGAGTTCAACGCCCATGTGTGGGAGACCAATGATCCCGACGTGTGGGAGCAGACCAAGGAGTGGAACAAGACAGGCGTGAAGTCCAAGGCCTATGGCTTTGTGTTCAACACAGCTCCGGTGAGCAATGAAATCGCGGCAGTACAGAATGTGTACGACCAGTACAAGATGAGCTTGGAGTGCGGTGTTGTGGATCCGGAGGAGACCTTAAAGGAAATGAACGAGCAGCTCTATGCGGCAGGCCTTCAGGCCATCATTGACGAGAAGCAGGCCCAGCTGGATAAGTGGGCGGCAGAAAACGGCGTAAATTAATAAGGCGGCGGGCCATGATAAGGAGGCGTAAGGTACTATGAATACGAGAGCGCAAAGCAGCGGAAAGCTTGCGAAAAATATTAAAAGGAGCATTCCTATCTATTTGCTGGCACTGCCGGGCCTGATTTATCTGGCCATTAACAATTACGTTCCTATGGCGAGCCTTGTAGTAGCCTTTAAGAACTACAGCGCCAAGAGAGGGATCTGGGGCAGCGACTGGTGCGGATTCAAGAACTTTAAGTATCTGTTCGGCACCAGGGACGCCTGGACCATCACCAGGAATACATTGTGCTACAATATTGCCTTTATTGTCATTGGAACTATCATGACAGTAACCATTGCCATCCTGCTTTCCGAGATCAAGGGAAAGCGGAGGGGAAAATTTTACCAAAGCGCAATCCTTCTGCCCTACCTGGTTTCCTGGGTTATTATCAGTTATCTGGTATTTGGGTTCTTGAGCGCAGAGAACGGCTTTATCAACAATACGATTCTGGCCGGCCTGGGGAAGGAGCCCGTCTCCTGGTACAATGTACCAAAATACTGGCCGATAATCATTGTCCTGGCCTACCTGTGGCAAGGCATGGGCTACCACAGCATTGTATATTTTGCAAATGTGGTTGGTATTGACCGGGGATATTATGAGGCGGCCCAGATCGAGGGAGCCAGCCACTGGCAGCAGATTGTGCATATTACCCTGCCCCTGCTTAGGCCTACCATTATTACCATGGTGATGCTGTCGGTAGGGAAGATCTTCTACTCGGATTTCGGCCTGTTCTATCAGGTACCCATGAATTCCGGCGCCGTTTACCGGGTTACAGGGGTTATTGATACATATGTGTATAAAGGGCTTTTGGAGCAGGGCAATATCGGTATGTCCGCAGCGGCGGGCCTGTATCAGTCCCTGGTGGGCTTTGCAGTTGTGTTGTTGGCGAATCTCATTGTCCGTAAGATTGACAAAGACAGTGCATTTTTCTAAGGAGGGGTGATAGAAATGAAAAAAATCAAGGGCTTCGATATTTTTGCCAATGTATTTTTGATTATAATCGTGTGCTATTGCCTGGTTCCACTGGTATTGCTTGTGGCTTCTTCCTTGACCAGCAATGAGGCGCTGATCCGAGAGGGTTACAGCTTTTTTCCCAAGGAATTTAGCGTGGATGCCTACAAATATCTGGTCAGCAGCGGGAGCCAGATCATACGGGCCTATGGGATGTCTTTTGTGGTGACTGGACTTGGGACGGTGTGCAGCATCCTGCTGACCACCTCCCTGGCTTACGCCATCTCCAAGAAGAACCTTCCCGGCGGCAAGGTGCTGACCTTCCTGGTATTCTTCACCATGCTGTTCAACGGCGGCTTGGTGCCCACCTACCTGATGTATGCGGATACCTTTCACATTAAGAATACCATTTGGGCATTGATTCTTCCCAACCTTCTGGTTCGTGCCTACTACATTATGCTGATGCGCAGCTATTTTCTCAACAACCTTCCGGGGGAGGTTTTAGAGGCGGCTTCCATTGACGGGGCTACGGAGTTTCAGATCTTCGGTAAGGTGGCCATTCCTATGTCCAAGCCGATTATTGCCACAGTGCTGATGTTTTCCATGATCCTGTACTGGAACGACTGGCAGAATGGCTTGTATTACATCACCACGAAAACGAATCTGTATACCATACAGAATCTTTTGAACCGTATGATCCAGGAGATCCAGTTCCTGTCCAACAATGCGGTAGTGGGCCAGTCTACATCCACGGCTAATATTCCGTCGGCCACGGTGCGTATGGCAATCGCTGTTGTAGGTATCCTGCCCATCGCCATTGTATATCCTTTCGTGCAGAAGAACTTTGCCAAGGGAATTACCCTGGGGGCTGTCAAAGGGTAGGTGCATGGCAACTACCAGTATTACGATTCGCGAGGATATGGGATTGAATATACGATGATAAATAGCATAATGGAAGATCTTAGATAAGGAAGCCAACAAGGAAAAAGAGAGCTCCCCGCAGAATATCATGCTTTTCAGCATGGATTCTTCTGCGGGAGCTCTCTTTTCTATTTTTCAATCAAATCCTCCATTGCGCATCCCAAAACCTGTGCAAGACGAAAGATTGTTTCCGCACCTGCTTTGTTGATGTTTTTCTGTTGCTGTTCATACATCTGGATAGACCTGAGGCTGACGCCGGAGCGTTTTGACAGTTCTGCCTGGGTGAGGCCATAAGCAGTGCGGATACGTTTCAGGTTAATTTTTGAAAAAAACTCTTTCATTCGTGAATCCATGATGTCTACAAGCTTTGAAATATCCGCTTCATGAAGGGGGTCGTACATTTGTTCCAGATTTTCAAAAGAAACCGCTTTGAAAATATCGCTGTACTTTCTGGCAGAGCACCACTGATAGTAGGCAACAGCCCATCCAATCCAGTATGCCCTGGACCGCCCGAAATTTTCCTGTGATTCTATGTGAAGCTTTTGTCCTTTTTGATATTTAACAGCAGCGATTTCCCGGAGATGCCGGGCTCGGTCATGTGTACCGGATCCAAGATGCAGTCCAATTCCTCTTCGGTCAGGAGCTTTTCCTTCAGGATCAGGCTGCGTACGGACTCACCGCTCTTCAGGGCGTTTTTGGCGATGTCGGAAGCCTTCTGATAACCTACGTGCGGGCAAATTGCAGTAATGATGCCCACGCTGTTTTCTACCAGATACCGGCAGCGTGTTTCGTTGGCCGTAATTCCGGATACACAGTTGTCAATAAAGGTCCGCACCGCATAGGCCAGGGTGTCAATGGACTGGAACAGGCAGTAAAATACAATGGGCTCAAAGGCGTTCAGCTCCAGCTGTCCGGCTTCTGCCGCCATGGTGATGGTAACATCATTGCCGATGATGTTAAATGCCACCTGGTTTACCACCTCAGGAATGACCGGGTTTACTTTTCCGGGCATAATGGAGGAGCCGTTCTGTTTGGCAGGAAGATTGATTTCCCCGAAGCCGGCCCTTGGGCCGGAGGACATCAGCCGCAGGTCATTTGCTATTTTGGATAGCGTAACGGCGCAGGCTTTGATTGCGCCTGAGACAGCCACAAAAGGATCCAGGTTTTGCGTGGCATCAATGAGATCAAATGCCTGGACAAATTCCATAGCAGACACCTCGGCAAGGTTGGGGACAATGCGCCTTAGATAGGCCTCATCCGCGTTGATGCCTGTCCCGATTGCAGTGCCGCCCATGTTCAGCGTGCACATTTCCTCCATGGCCTTATCCATCCGGTGTATATCCCGCATGACTGCTACGGAATAGGCGGAAAATTCCTGGCCCAGACGGATGGGGACAGCATCCTGCATTTGTGTACGCCCCATTTTAATGATGTGGTCAAACTCATTTGCCTTATCAATGAACGCCTTGTGCAGGCGGAGAAGCTCTTCCTTCAGGTTCTTCAGAAGCCGCAGGGAGGTCATTTTTCCGGCAGTGGGAATCACATCATTCGTAGATTGTCCGCAGTTTACATGGTCATTGGGGTTGACGATCCCATAATCCCCCTTCTGCCCGCCAAGGAGCTCAATGGCCCGGTTGGCGATGACCTCATTGGCATTCATATTGATGGAAGTGCCGGCGCCGCCCTGGATGGGATCCACAATAAAGTCATCGTGAAATTTGCCGTCCAGAATCTCATCGCAGGCCTGGGCAATGGCTGTGGCAATCCGTTTGTCCAATATGCCGACCTCACAGTTGGTGATAGCCGCCGCCTTCTTGATATATGCCAGGCTGTTGATGATTTCCGGGTGCATGTTCAGTCCGGTGATATGGAAGTTTTCGGCAGCTCTTAAGGATTGGACGCCATAATAGACATTTTCCGGCACATCCTTCATGCCAATGGAGTCTTTTTCTATGCGATAGTCATTTTTTTCTGTGTTTTTTGTATGTTCCATCTTTACACCCTCCTGGTTCGTAAATTATCCTTCTTGCACATATTATATAAACATTTTATAATATAAGCAAAGACTTATATTTATATATTTACTATATGCTTTTTATTATGATGTTTTCGGATTCGGAGGGGAAGAAATGTTTCAGGGAATGGAGTATGTCTATGAGGTATATACAGAAAAAAGCTTTTCCAGGGCAGCGCAGAAGCTGTTTATTTCCCAGCCATACTTAAGCGCCGCGGTGAAGCGGGTTGAAAAAAAGGTGGGATACCCGATCTTTGACCGGAGTACAAAGCCCCTTGGACTGACAGAATGCGGGGAAAAATATATCCGGTCCGTGGAGCGGATTCTGTCCATTGAAAATGAATTTTCTGACTTTGTCAATGACTGGGGGGATTTGAAGAGCGGGAGCCTCATCCTGGGAGGGAGCAGCCTGTATTCCTCCTGGGTTCTGCCGGCCCTGATGGGGGAATTTGCCCATTTATACCCAGCGGTAAAGCTTGTCTTGGTGGAGGAGAGTACGGGAAGGCTGGAGGAGCTTTTGCAAAGGGGCGGCGTGGATCTGGTGATGGATAACAGCTCCCTGGATAAGAGCCGATTTGAACGGAGGGTATTCCAGGAGGAGTATCTGCTGCTGGCAGTTCCCAGGAAGTTTGCTGTCAATGGGGGACTTTGCAGCTTTCAGCTGTCAGAGGAGGCGGTGCGCAGCAGAACCTTCCTGGACCCTGCAGTGCCGCCGGTGCCCCTGGATGCCTTTCGGGAGGAGCCCTTTATTATCCTTAAGCCGGATAATGATACGGGCAAGCGAGGGACAGAGCTTTGCCTAAGCTACGGCTTTGAGCCTAAGGTGCTATTTGAGCTGGATCAGCAGATGACCTCCTACAACATCACCTGCTCGGGTATGGGCATTTCCTTTATCAGCGATACGCTGATTTCCAGGGTTCCACCCAATCCGGAGGTGGTCTATTATAAGCTGGGGGGAGACAGAAGCAGGCGGGAGCTTTCTTTTTACTGGAAAAGGGGGCGGTATTTCAGCAGGGCGATGGAGGAGCTGCTGAAAATAGCGGGAAAGCAGGGGCAGTCCGATTGATTTTATCCGGAAACTGGTAACAGTTCAGACAACCCTCTGTATCTCCACAACAGGTACACCAGTCAAATAAT
>CAJUQB010000038.1 GCA_910588285.1 uncultured Lachnospiraceae bacterium | reverse complement strand
AAAAATGGGTATAAAAATAACAGCCAGCCGGAATATATGTTCCGCTTGCAAGCTGTTCCCGAAGATGATACAATATCTATGAGTTGTAGGCATCATCTTCGATATCTATGTAAGCCGTTCGGTGTTGGTAGCACCGGGCGGTTTTTTATTTAACTGTCACAGTGCATGTGGCCTTGCATCCACTTTTCATTTTTACAGTAATTTTCGCTTTCCCCTTCTTTCTGGCCGTAACTTTTCCTTTCTTATTTACGGTTGCAACTTTTTTGCTGCTGGAACTGAATTTTAAAATTTTATCCCCATAAGTATATTTTTTTAATTTTAAAGTAAATGATTTTTTAACGGATAATGTTTTCTTTTTAACAGAAAGGGTTATTTTCGCTTTTAATTTATTTAATGGTTTCTTTTCTACCAATCGGCAAATATAACATCCTCTTTCTTGTTCTCCTTTTTTTAATGCGGTTGGGCTTTTAGAAGTATACCACATAGACCATTCATGAGCATTTGGGTTTTTAGGAATTTCACCATATTCTGAATAATAACAGTCTAAACATTGTCTACATTTTTTTCCATTATTCAAACAGTTTGCTTCGGTAACGACATACCAGTCAGCATAGTTATGTTGTCCATTCCCTTTCCTGGCTTTCGTTTCTTCCTTAAAGCATTCTTTACAATATCTTGAATACGTCCCGTCTGCACATAAATACCCATAAGTTTTCCAATCAGCCCAAACATGCACACCAGTTGACGGAACTGTCCTTCTTTCTGTTTTATAGCACTCAGAACATTCTCTTTCTTCCGTCCCTTGTTCTGTACATGTTGCTTTTTCAAATTCTTTCCACTCTGTCCATTTATGGATTCCAGTCGCCGGTATCTTCCTAGATTCTTCTTCGTAACATTTTTGGCATGTTCTATCTTCGTATCCATCGGTTGTGCAAGTGGCCTCCACCCAAACTTTCCATTCAGACCATTCATGTGTGCAGGATGCTTTTACATCTACTTTCCCTAAAATACAAAAAAGAACAGATGTTGCAAACAAGAAAGGAATTAATCTCTTTTTCATTTTACTCTCCTTATTTTTTTACCGCTCCTACAAGAATAGGAGCGGCATTTCTTATTCTTTTTCCTTGTTCCCCTTAATCAATGCTATTATCGCAATCACAGCGTTTATAGCGCACCATCCAGCCCAGATATTAAGGTCTGCATAGCTTCCAGCCAGAGCGAACCCAAGGATTGCGGCAATTCCAAAAAGTACAATAAGTGCAATATTCCCGCCCTTGGAACCTTTTCTGGTTGCGATAGAAACAATACCGCCAGCCAACATCATAATTGCCACTATAATCCCAGCACTTCCACCAGATTCACCGTTTTCTGCCAATGTGTTTGCCAAACCAGCAGCACATGATTGAAATGCGACAATAATAAATAATACGATTGAGAGTATCCCGGATACAAGTTTCCATGTTTTCATGAATTTATTCCCCCTTTCTTTAGTATTTTTTATTAAAACGCCGTAGCGGTTTAACCTTATGATTCGATAAAATTTTCACACTGTTTATTTATTTTCTTGACAAACGAGAATGTAAGTACTATCATAATAACAGAACATACATTCTAAAAATTGAGGGGGGGGGGTACGGTCATGGATTACAAAAAACTCATCATCGGACTTATTTCTAACTCCGATGATGAAGAATTTCTGGAATTAATATACCGGTTTATCAAAAAGCTGCTGGACTAGGACTTTTCCTAGTCCTTTTTTATGATTTCATTCGCCAGCTTTTCCAGTGTAATCCATCCCGATTCATCCATTTTTGCCAGTGCTTCAATCAGGCGTTTTTTGAATGTCCCATCCTCCTTGATTAAATCTCCGGCAAAATCAGTTATAACCTGATTTCTTGTCAAAGGGTTAAATATTTCCCCCTCCCCTGTACGGAGCCAGGTTTCATTGACATTAAATTCCCGGCAGATAAGAGCGATGACAGCGTCTATGGGTTCATTTCTTCCTATCTCATAATTTGCTATGCTGTTTCGTTTCATTCTTAATCGCTCCGCAAATTTTTCCTGTGTTAATCCAAGCTCTTTTCTTAATTCTTTCAGTCTGTCCTTCACCCTTCCACCTCCTTTGCAAAAACATCATATCAAAAAAATGTGCGAATGTCAACAAAAATATTCTTGACATTTGTGTGTTTGAGATATATAATAGTCTCAACAACACAAAGCGGAGGTGAAGAAGTGAAAAATAAAAAAAGAAAACCCATAGACATTTCCGACGTTGCCCTTGGGTTCTCGGTATTTGCGGCAATTGCTGGTGTAATCCCGGCAATTATAAAGCTGCTTAGTTGAAAATTTTTAACATAAAAGAGAATATTTCTTCATGATAAGCCATGAACTCAACAATTAAGGCAAATATGGATATAAAAATAGCGACCCAGCTTTTTATGTCAGCTTTTTGAGATTGTTTTACAGCTAATTCGGCTTGAACAGCGGAGGATTTAGCCTGGGATTCCGCACTGTCTGCAATGCGTTTTATCGCTTCGAGATTTTCATAATCTAAGCCGCGCTCAATTTCTTTTTCGAGATTTCTTAGTTTGCTAGATTCTCTGATAGTCGAATTAATAACGTTTGTCATGTTTGAAAAATTCATATCATTTCTCCTTTATTTTTGGTAAAGGAATTATATCACAAATAGAAAGGAAGTGGAAATTATGACAGAAAAAGAAAAAGACATCATAAAAACCATTGCTGCAGCCCTTCCCCTTATGTCCCCGTTTGAAAAGGGGTATTTTCTCGGAGTGGCAGAGAGCAGGGCTAGTGATTCAGAACTGCTCCATATAAAAGAGAACCAGCCAGAAAGAACAGCGGCGGTGTAAGGAGGTGAGGAAAGTTGTATATCAGTGAATTTGTCTGCGGCATCGGCTTCACGCTGCTTGCAGAGGTTTTCCTTTCAGTCCTTTGGTATTTGGGAAATGAGGGAAGCAGGAAGAAAAAGAAATGAGAAAGAGGGGAAAGTTCTGCATCCGTACATTCCAATGCCCGGACTGCGGCAATAAAGCATTTGCCACAAAATTAAAAAGGTCTACTGGTTATGGGCATATTAAAACGATGTACTGTCCATGGTGCAAGGCTGACAAGGACATGGAGCAGGTTGGGATAATGGAGTGCAGGTGAAAGCCCCAGCGGTGCAGGGACACCCCGGGGCATGGCAACAAAACTGACGTTCTGATTTGTTGCAGGATTATATTACATGGGGAGGTGAAGATGGTGCCTAGGGTTGCTTTAAGCATGGAGCAGAGGATGGATTATAAACTGAGGGATTTCAAGGGCTGGGTTATCATGCAGATGAAACTAAACCACAAAACACAAAAGGAGGTTGGGAAAGCGCTTGGGGTATCTCAGTCCAAGGTATCCCAGATGCTGAAAGTTCCAAAAGATGGGAAGGAAGAGCGCAAAGTAAAAAAAGACCCATTTACTTATGGGCAGGTGCTGACATTATGTGAATTTTTTGGTGTTGACGAGAAAGAGAAGCAGAAGCTGTTCACGTTTTAGGAAGGGGGTTCTCATGGATTACAGCAAAAAGACGGCACGGGAATGTGCTGAGGATTATGAGCGTTATGGGGCTACAGTTTTCATCAATGATGGAAAGGTTAGCGGTGAGGATGCGGCTCCCCCCTCCTGCCAGGGGGGACCACGGATAGGGGGTGGTTGTGTTGGGGAAAGAAGTGAAATATACGGATTACTGCACAACATTCTATGATGCAAGGGATGGCATGGTGTATTTCTATGATGAAATGAAAGACAGGATGCTTGGGAAGCAAAAGGTTTCCGGCAAAGAGGAGGCTGCTGCCGTGATGCGGGGGTGGATAGAGAATGCGCCAAGGGACGTAATATGTGAAGCGGTTGGGTGATAGGGGTAAAGGCCAAGGAAGGGGTGTGGATGGGGAATGTTTAGGGAAGTCCCAGATAATTACGATTTGCTTGAAATCCATGAAGCGGAGCAGGAGAGGTTAAGGAGGATGCGGAAGCGTTTGGCGTATGCTTTTGGGGATGCGGAAAGGGAGGAAAGGGAAGATGAAGGATAGGATAGAGGGTTTATTATTATTCACAAAAAGAGAGGGGATGTATGGACTTCTTATGTGGATGGACGAAAATGGATTTTATCAGATTCCGTGCAGTGGCGGAAACCACCTGGCAAAAGAAGGGGGACTTGCAGAGCATAGTTTGAATGTGTTTGAACTGATGCATAGCATCCGAAATGAGGGAGTCCTTGGAAATAATTTTGAAATGCCGACAGATTCCATTATCATCTGCGGCCTCCTGCATGACCTGGGGAAATGTGGGGACTACGGGAAACCAGGATATGTCCCGAACATGCTCAAAGGACGGGCAACCAAAGCAAACCCAAACCCGGAGCCATACCAGTCTGACAAGAAGCCGTTTAAGGTGAATGAAGAACTTTACCCAGTAGACCATGAAGTGCGGTCGGTCAAAATTGCTTCAAAGTTTATTGAGCTTACAGAAGAAGAGGAACTTGCGATTCTTTGGCACAATGGCCTGTATGGGAATTTCCGTTATCAGATTCAGGGAAAGGAAACGCCGCTTTATATGCTGCTCCATTTTGCAGATATGTGGGCAAGCAGGGTTATTGAGAAAGAAAAAGGGGAGCCAGAGATTGAATGAATATGCGGGCTGCCGTTTGTGGCAGTTGGTGGGGAATTATAAAAATCATAGGAGCATAGGGACATGGAAGGAAAAAGAATTGTAGAGATTGATGGTGTAAAAATTGAGGCTGATTTTAGGACGGCAAAGAGAATTGATACATTTGCTGTCGGCGATAACGTAAAAGTGCTTTGCAAGGAATACGACGGCCAGTACAAGGTAAAGCCGGGAATCATTACTGATTTTGCGAATTTCAAAGAGAAGCCCACAATCGTTGTGGCAGTGTTCAATGAAGGAAGCTGGGGCAGTTCACCGAGTATCGAGTTTATCTATATCTATGAGGGCATGGAGGATAAGTATGAGATTGTTTTTGCGGATGATGAAGAGCTGAAGCTGACAAAGGACGGCGTTGTAGAGAAATTCGAGAGGGAAATACAGAAAAAGCGAAACGAAGCGCAGGATTTGCAGAATCAGCTTAACTATTTCAAAAAGCATTTTCTGAAAAAGCAGGGGGATTTGATTAATTAGGAGATTGGAGGATTAGGGAAATATGGCACATGCAGTATTGATTATGGGTAAATCGGGTTCTGGCAAAAGTACAAGCCTGCGAAACTGTTCGGGCAATCCTGACTGGAACCTTATCAGAGTAATAAATAAGCCGTTGCCGTTCAAGGGCAAGGTGGACGGTTGGAAAACTGACGATTACGAAACGGTATTGAAGTGTTTGGGTGGTTCCAAGGCGCACAATATTGTCATTGATGATGCCGGGTATCTTATTACGAATATGTTTATGCGTGGACACTCAAACGCCGGGAATGGCAATGGAGTATTTACCCTTTATAACAAAATCGGGGATAGCTTTTGGAATCTCATTAACTGTATCACAAATCAGCTTCCGGCAGATAAGATTGTCTATGTGATGATGCACGAGGACAAGAACGACTTCGGGGATGTGAAGCCTAAGACCATCGGAAAGCTGATTGACGAGAAAGTTTGCTTGGAGGGTATGTTTACCATCGTCCTGCGGTGCATTGAGGAATCCGGCAAACATTTATTTGTGACGCAGGCATCAGACGGGGCAGTCAGCAAATCCCCCATTGGAATGTTTGAAACGCTGACAATTGACAATGACTTGCTTTTGGTGGAAAAGGCAATCAGGGATTATTACAAGGAGGATTAAGGAAGATGAAAAGAGTTGGAAGAATAAAATTGTTTTGCTACAAAAAATTGCCGTGCGGAGTGGTTGACCGTTTTGAGATTGTTGTGTCTGAAAAAGACGAGAGTGCCGCAAGAGCAAAGTATACCGCAATGGGGTATACAGTACGATAAAAAATAGAACGGAGGACTATTTAATGAATAAGCCTAACGCATATGACGAAACGCAGGCCGGGGGAGAATTTACCCCCGTGGAACTTGGAGGGCATAAGCTGGTAATTAAGCAGGTCAACGAAACAAAGTCAAAGGCTGGCAAGGATATGATTGTTGTGCTGTTTGACTTTGCAGAGGATGACAAGCAGCCAGGATATTTCATGGAGCAGTTTCAGAATGACATCCGGCCAGATAAGAAGTGGCCGAACCAGGCAACGCAGTACATACTGACAGAGGATAATGAGGGAAAATGCAATCGTTCATTTAAGACCTTTACAACGTGTGTGGAACACTCTAACGCTGGCTTCTCTGTACAGTGGGGTGATAAGTTCTGCCAGTGCTTCAAAGGAAAGAAAATCGGCGGCGTGTTCGGTGAGCAGATGGACTACTACAACGGCGAGGAAAAGAAAAAGCGTGTCCTTCGGTGGTTTGTATCGCTTGATAAGGTTGCGGATGCCGTAGTGCCGGATATGAGCGAAACAAAGGCATATAAGGAGTACAAGCAGGGAGGCGGAATGCCGAACTATGGAACGCCGGGAGACGATGGATTCATGAATATTCCGGACGGAATCAATGAAGAATTGCCTTTTAACTGATTGGCGGTGATAGTATGCAAGTGCAAGTGGACACACGCGAACACGCAAAAGAATGGGAGCGCATAAAAGGGCAGTTTGACGCGCTTGGAGTACAGTATTTTCGCTCTAAATGCTATGTCGGTGATTATCAGTCTTTGGACAATCCGAGGCTTGTAATCGACCGAAAAAAGGACTTGCAGGAGATATGTGGGAACGTCTGCCAGCAACACGAACGCTTTAAGGCTGAGTTGCTTCGTGCAAAGGAGCAGGGGATAAAATTGGTTATCCTCTGCGAGCATGGAGCAGATATAAAGAGCCTTGAAGATGTTTTCTTTTGGCAGAATCCCCGCAAGTATCAGATACGGTGGAAAACGGTCAACAGCAAGCGTGTAAAGGACGTAATATCAGCTAAGGCAGTTGATGGTAATCAGCTTTACAAGTCACTGTGTACGATTCGTGACAGGTATAATGTTGATTTTGTTTTCTGCCAAAAGGAAGAAACAGGGAAGAAAATCATAGAAATTCTTGGTGGTTTGTATGACTAAGGAAGAAATAAAAGACCTCTATTCCATGAAAGATATTCTTGAACGGTATGGGCTGCCGCAGCCGAACAGGGCAGGGTTTATATGCTGCCCGTTCCACAAGGAAAAGACGGCGAGCATGAAGATATATAAGAAAGATTTTCATTGCTTCGGTTGCGGCGCAAATGGTGACATATTCACCTTTGTTATGCTGATGGACGGACTGACTTTTAAGGAAGCGTTTAAGGAACTTGGTGGAGAGACTGACAACAGTTTCTCTACCAGGTTAAAGATTTACCAAGCGCAAAAAAAGCGGGAAATGAAACGGAAAACAGAGGAAAAGCTGAAGCAGAAAAGAGAGCTAAACTATCTGCTGATAGAAGTTTACCGAAAATGGCTTGACAGGTTGGAGCCGCTTTCTGACGCTTGGTGCGATACTTACAATGCTTTGCAGTGCCAAGAGTATTTGTGGGAAATATTAAATGATCCGGAGGAATGTTATGAAGCCATTAAATGAACTGAGCAAAGAAGAAATTCTTTCGGGTGAAATTTTTGAAGAGATTCTGAATGAAATTGATGAAATAAAAAGAGCTGATCTGATTTCAAACTTAAAGCTTCGCGCCAAAGAATTAGGCGTTAAAAGTCTGTTTGATGAAAAACTGAAAACTTATCAGAAGGTTGATAAGGAAACGAAAAAGCAGTATAAAGGCGGCGTTTCTTCCAACAGTGCGCCGCCAGATTCTAATATCGCAGAAGTTTTGCAAATGCTTGATTACAAGATTGAGTATGACAAGGACGGCAACGAAAAAGGAAGCAAGCTGCAGCAAACCGTAAGAAACTTTGAAATAATCATGGATAATGACAGCAGATTTGCTGGAAAGATTAAATTTGATGAATTTTCTCGACAAGAATACCTGATGGGTAAAATCCCGTGGGAGAATGAATCCTGCGACCGCGCATGGGGAAGCCATGACGATGCAGCACTGTATTCTATCATCCAGACGGATTATGGAGTTAAAAACAGGAACGATTATTTTGATGCTATTAAAAATGTGTCCATGCGGAACAAGTTTCATCCAGTGAGGGATATTTTGGATGGCCTGGAATGGGACGGTTCTGAAAGGATACGCAGCTTGTTACCAGATTATTTAGGCGCAGAGGATACAGAGTATTCCTATCAGGTCATGCGTTTATGGATGTTGGGAGCTGTTTCGCGGGTGTATGAGCCTGGTTGCAAGTTTGATTACACAATGATTTTTACAGGACCGCAAGGATTGGGAAAGAGTACATTCCTTAAAATGATGTCATTAAATGATAGTTGGTTCAATGACTCGCTTGACAGCTTAGACTCTGACAAGGCGGCGCAGTCGCTTATGGGAAGTTGGATTGTGGAGCTTGCAGAGCTGAAATCACTGGCGCGGACAGCCGGCGGCGTGGAGAGCGTGAAGCGGTTCTTGACGGCTGTGCAGGACAAGTACCGAGTTCCTTATGAGCGCAGGGCAGATATTTTCTTGCGACAATGCGTATTTGCAGGAACCACAAATAAAAGTGACTTCCTGCAAGATGAAACAGGGAACCGCAGATTTTTAATTATTCAGACGGGAGTGAACAAACCTACAAAGAGCCTTTTCGTTCCAGAAGCCATTGAGGACATGAAAGCGGCATGGGCGCAGGCAGTACATATCTGGAAAGAGGAAAAGCCAGAACTGCTCCTGCCGGATTCGTGCCGGGACGAGGCGCGGCGGTTACAGGATGAGAGCATGGCTGATGATGGGAAAGTCGGAATTATTGGAGCATTTCTTGAAGATAAACAGCGTACTTGTGTGCTTGAAATCTGGAAAGAAGCCTTAGAAGAAAATGGTAGACCGCAGAAGTGGCAATCATCTGAGATCAGCGATATTATTTTATCAATTCCAGGTTGGTCTAGGGTGAAAAGCCCAACTACTTATAAAGAATATGGGCGGCAAAAACTGTTTCAGAAAAAGCTACCAGATAGCTGCCAAGTAGCTACCAAAGCTACCAACTCATTTGAAAATGAGGGTTTTTCGCAAGATGGTAGCCAAAAATCAGAAGATGAATTTATGAATGTAGATGATTATTTGCAGGGAGAATTGCCATTTGAGTAGTTAAAAACAGAACAACTTGGTAGCCATAGTAGTCTTGGTAGCCTTAAAGTAACGTCTGAAACCCTTGATTTTACTGGAAAGATACTAAAGCTACCAAAGCTACCACTATATTAAAAAAGTATACATATATAAATATATATAGAAAAGATAGTAGTGATAGTAGTAAAGAAAAATGATTTTAATGTTTGTTTGAAAACTTGGTAGCTTTAGTAGCTTTGGTAGCAAAGGAGATTATCATGCAGGAAAAAATAGAGGAAAGGCATAAAAAGATTGCTCATATTCAGAATACGATTTGGGAGATATATAAGACATTTCTGAATAACCATGACATTACGGAATATGAACACAAATGGGCGGAGCTGTTGAAAACATATCAAAACATAAATGATGAAGAATTTTTTTCATTTTGCAAATGCCTATATGTATCATGGGAGCAGCAAGCGAGGAATTTTGCAAAGATATTTAGGGAATTAGAAAGACGTGGGAGAGATGGAGAAAAAGCCAAGTGAAATAATAACAGAATTTTTGAACTTTCTTGAAAGGGCAAAAAATGAATATGAATCCGCTTATGCAGATGTTGGAGCGGAGGACAGGAAAGAACAGACATTTCTTCATGATTTGGAATTTGCACCGAATAAGAATGAGCGAAATAAGGTTGCAACGCGGTTCCAGCAGAGTAGACGGGCAAGGCGAAAGGCTAAGGACAGGGCGCAGTTATATGAGTATGTAAGCAATTTTTATACAGACAAGCAGAATAAGAACTTAATTAATGCATTGCGTAGGTTGCAGAATGAGCAGATTACAAGGGAGAAATATCTGTTTGGTAAGCGGGAATTTAAAAACCGTGTGGATTGAGTAGGGAATATCAAACAGTCCGCAGTGGTGCAGGAAAAGGAGGGATAAGGGAAATGAACAGATGGGAGAAAAAGCAGATTCCGCAAAAGGTAGTTTATGAAGACATTGGATATGATATGCACAAAAATGTAAATGTGTTTGCTTGCATTTGCCCGTCATGCGGACTGCATATTATGAGGTTTGATGATAACGACATTAAATGTTTTGATGGAGACGAAAAAGAAATGTTTCTTGCAAGTATGCCGCATGAAGTATATACGGAATTGAATTTCTGTAATCGGTGTGGGCAGAGATTGGATTGGAGTTAGGCGGTGATACCATGCGCAGAAAATGCCACGCCTGCCTATGCCGGACATGCTTGAATGTATGCAAATGCGAGGGCTGCACGGGAAAGAAAGAATCATGCAAGAGATATAGCGGATTTAGGCAGCTTAGCATTTTCGAGCAGCAAGCCAATCCGCAGCACCATTCAGTCCCCCGGCATTCATGGCAGCATTATGGAATCAGCAAAGAGCGGTACAGGAAGTTGACAGATTACATGCAGTCCGGCAGATATGCCGCTGTGGCGCGTCAGGCGGCTCATACAGCCAATGAAACGATTGCAGAGTACATTTTACTGTCTGTCACACAAAACAAGTCCTATGACGCTCTTAGAGTGAAATGGGAGCTGAAAGAAATGGAGCGGATACCATACTGCCGGACGGATTTTTACGGAATTAGGAGATATTTCTTTAGTATCTTTAATGAGAAAATGAAGGAGATAGGGAAATGAGCCATTTAGAAACATTACTGATGGGAGAGATTAGAAAGCCATTAGAGCAGATGCAACATAAGAATATCGGCTATATCGACGCAGAAACGTCCAATGAATTTTATTACAAAATTGACGAAAGGATTTTTTGTATCAGAATCAATGAAGTTGATGATGATTTGAATTTGGTGCAAAGATAATTTGGTACAACTCCCCCTAAAATCTCCTGTACAATATCATTAGGGGATTTAGGGGGATTGTGGAAAGGTAGGAGAATATGGGATTAAAAAGAAAGGTTAAAGTTAAAATGTCCTGCACGGCTTATGTAATTGTTGATGATGTACAAGGCAACATGGAGATAGAAGATGTTGAGGACATAGAAGATATTGACGATTTTGAGGTCATTCAGACCGATTAGTTGTTTTTGGGATTGTGGAGGGAAGGGGAAATATGGAGAGATTGACAGAAAAATTTAAAGACGAATCATATTGCATTTCTGATATTCGTGTAATACGGAAAGAGACATTTTATGAAGATATGGAATGTAGTCATGGGTATGATTTGTATATAGGAAAAGCGATTGATAAGTTGGCTGAATACGAGAACTTAGAGGAACAAGGGAAGCTGCTGAAACTTCCGGTTGCAGTGGGGGATGCTGTTTATCATTTATGTACTTTTGAAAATGGAGAATCAGAAATAATAGAAATGAAAGTCGGATGTGTTGAACCGTGTGGGTCAATCAGGCAGCACAAGGGAGTATGCGAAATCTGGAACGTATATGCAGAAACGGATTGCACAAAAGCATATTTCAGGTTCTCTGATTTTAACAAAACCGTTTTCCTCACCAGAGAAGAAGCCGAAGCCGCATTGAAAGAATTATGAATATCAGAGCGACCATAAACAAACTCCAAAAAGCACTCATACAGTGTGGCTATATCTATAAGGAGAGGGAAAACAATGAATAATTTTATTAGTCCAAAAGAAAGACTTTCAGAAGAACTTGATAGAATAGTAATTAAATTTGTAAATCATTGTAAAGATATTATTCTTATTCGACCGGGATTCTATTACACAAATGGAGGCAAACCTACATTTGTTGCTTGTGCTAGTGCGATTGAAATAGAAGATATTATAGGATGGATTCCGGGAAATGAATATAAAGAAGAATATCAGCAAAATACAGAAAGCACTATTGCAGAGAGGTTATATCTATAAAATAAACACATACCAATTCTTGTCCGAACAGCAGCACCGCATAATTACCGGTTACCGCATTACACAGAAGCAGCCTTACCTAAAGAAAAACGGGGAAATGTCGGAGAAAAATGTGGAACTGATAAATAGCTGTTCGCAGATAGAGGTGTTAAAGTGGTTTGCAGTAGAATGGGAGAAAAAGAAGAATGAAATTGATTGATGCAGACTTGTTTTTAGAAAATGTAAAAAATGAACTAAATTGTGAAGGAAAATGTTGCGAATGCGAATACAACAATTTGTGTGAAATATATAAAATGGTTGAGAAACAGCATACTGCCTATGACGTGGA
Source organism: uncultured Lachnospiraceae bacterium (assembly GCA_910588285.1). Lineage (GTDB taxonomy): Bacteria > Bacillota > Clostridia > Lachnospirales > Lachnospiraceae > 14-2. The sequence goes on along the minus strand of CAJUQB010000038.1, from coordinate 32,858 downwards.
TAAGGTTGTGGAGCGGTTGGAACGAGATAGCCAAAATATAGAGCTTATATATCCAACAGACCAAGGGTATGACTATGAAGATGCTATCGGAATTGATATTAATAAAGCAAAAGAAATTGTAAAATCCGGCGGCATTGAATGAAATCGGTGAGGTATGGGGGTGGTTGAACAATGGACAGGGATAAATTTATATCGCAGTTTGTCAAACATGATTTGAAAATATTGCCAGAATACTTTGAAGCTGTGGCATCCGGCAAAAAGAAATTTGAACTGCGAAAGAATGACAGGGATTACAAAGTACATGATATGTTCGTATTGCGTGAGTGGGAGCCGGACAAGGGATATACTGGCAGGGATTATATAAACGAGATTGACTATATCCTTAAAGATTGTCCCGAATACGGACTTATGGACGGATATATCATATTTGGGTGGTAATTAGGCGGTGGTTGAATGGATAAGCTAACTCCAAAGCAGAAAGCAAAGGAGAGGGTATGAACACGGTTTTTAAATGTGAGCAGTGCGGCGCAGGTGTAGATGGGATTGAATATAAAGATGGGTATCTGGTAATAGAACAGCATTATGAGTGTCCACATTGCGGATATCGCAGACATTGGGCATATGGCAATATAATGCCAGGCGATTCGGATTATACAGAGGAATGACAGGCAGAAAGCATTTATAGATTGAGGTGAGAGAAAGTGGCGAACGTTGGCAGACCTCCGAAGTATAAGAAAGTGGAGGAAATAGAGGATAAAATTGAACAGTATTTCCGAGAATGTGAGGGTGAAATATTAAAAGATGATGCCGGAAATCCGATTTTGAATAAATTTGGAAATCCGGTTATTGTTGGGAAAAAGCCTCTTACTGTGACTGGACTTGCGCTTGCTTTGGGGTTTGTTACGAGAAAATCACTTCTTGAATATCAAGGAAAAAAAGAATTTGTAAACACTATAACGCGCGCGAAGAGCGTTGTGGAGAAATATGCAGAAGAAAGGCTTTTTGACCGTGACGGTTCAAACGGAGCGCAGTTCAGCCTGAGAAATAATTTCAAGGGTTGGGATGCGGACAAAGAAGAAACAGTAACGGAGGGAATAACCATTGTCAACAATATCCCAAAACCAAATACTTCTGACTGACATAATCGCTCCGTCTTTCTATTCTGTCCACTGGGATATACTGGAGGGCAAGCATACATACTATGACCTTTATGGCGGCAGGGGCAGCACAAAATCCTCTTTTATATCCGTTGAGATAGTATTTGGCATGATGCAAGACCCGTTGGCAAATGCAGTTGTTTTTAGAAAATACGGCGTTACGCTTCGGGAGTCTGTTTATGAACAGATAGAATGGGCGATTGATGCACTGGGCGCATCTGATTTATGGGTAAGCTATACAAACCCCATGCGCTTTGTATATAAACCTACTGGACAAAAGATTATATTCCGTGGACTGGACAAGGCGAAGAAAACCAAGTCTATCAAGGTATCACACGGATATTTCAAATATCTATGGTTTGAGGAATTGGACGAGTTTGCAGGGATAGAGGAGATCCGAACCGTTCAGCAGTCTGTTCTGCGTGGCGGCAGTAAGTTTGTGGTGTTTAAGTCGTTCAATCCGCCGATCACAAACGCCAACTGGGCGAATCAGTATGTCAATGAGCCGCGGGCGGATGCTCTGCGGCATAAATCAGATTATACTACAGTGCCGCGGAAGTGGTTAGGACAGCAATTCATAGATGATGCGGAACATCTGAAAGAAACTAACTTGAAAGCCTATCAGCATGAATATTTGGGTATTCCTGTCGGGTTGGGAACGACTGTATTTGAATTTATAGAGATACGGGAAATCACAGACGAAGAAATTGCCAATATGGAGCGAATCTATCAAGGGCAGGACTGGGGATGGTATCCAGACCCGAAAGCCTTTGTCAGACTTGGGTACAACCGGAACAAGGAAACCCTGTATTATATTGACGAGATGGGCGGCTGTAAAATTCGCGTGGCAGATATGGCGGAGCAGATTAAAGCGAAAGGATACGACGATTATCAGATTATCTGCGGTGCAGACGAAAACGAAAGTACAGTTGACTTTAGGGACAAAGGACTTCCGGCACGGGCGGCAGAGGTCGGGCGTATGAGCCAGTGGGGCGGCTCCGTCAAGTATACAATGGAGTGGCTGCAATGCCGCCGACATGTGATAGACCCACGCAGAACTCCGCGGCTGTATAAAGAATTTATCGAGTATGAGTTGGAAGTAGATGCAAACGGGGAAGTCATACCGGCATACCCCGATAAAAATAATCATTGGATTGATGCGACACGGTATGCAATCAGTCCTATGGCATTAAGGAGGGGAAATAGTGCATGAGTAAAGAAAGAAGCCAAAATGGAGAATGGATTCCTGTATCAGAGCGTATTCCAGAAGAAAATGGATATTATATTGCTACCGTGATAGGGTTAAATAACGAAAGAGAAATAGACTATTGCTATTTACTTGACGGGGAATGGAGAATGGCGACTGATGGCAGCTTTGATAAATTTGATGATGGAGATGTTATTGCATGGATGTTTCTTCCTGCACCATACAGAGAACCGGATAAGTCTTGAAAGGTTGGAAATGCAACATGGGAATAATTCAAACAATAAAAAGGTGGTGGGACAGTTTGTGGCAGAAAGAAGCGCAGGACAAATTTGGGGTTGAGACAATCGAAAGCGACGTGATGAAAGCAGCTCTTAATGATTGGGTGAATATCTATCAGGGCAAGCCAGACTGGACGCTGCCGGACGATAAAGGCAATGTTGATATAGAATCCTTTAACTTTGCAAAGAAGCTGTGCAACGAGACTGCACGGCTTACCACGCTGGCATTAGGTATTACGGTGGAGGGTTCGACACGGGCAGACTGGATCAATGGCTTTATGGAATCATATATCGCCAGGATGAAGAATGATGAATGTGAGAAGGCCTGCGCATTTGGGTATATTATCTTGAAGCCGAATGGAACGGGGATTGATTATGTCATGCCCTGGGATTTCTGCCCGACACACCAGACAGACGGAAAGGTTGACGGCGGCATCTTCTTTGACCATTACCATGAGCCAGGAGATAAGTGGTATTATACCCGGTTGGAGTGGCAGAGGTTCGAGGATGTGTCCGAAGATGTTCGGATTTTCCGAATAACTAATAAGACATACCGGGCAACGGGAGCAAACGGCATAGGGCAGGAGTGCAATATCAAAGAAACGGTATGGGCGAACCTGCAGGAAGATGTTGCTTATGAGAACATTGAGCAGCCGCTTTTCTCCATCTTCAAAATGCCGCTGTCAAACAATATTGACATGGGTAGCCCCCTTGGCGTTTCCATATTCTCCAATGCACAGAAAGAATTGAAGTCACTGGATATTGCATGGACACGCTTAGAAGATGAAATATTTGACAGCCAGAAGATTACATTCCTAGGGGATATGCTGATAGATGAACCTGGCCGGCCAGTAAGAAACCGATTCGCTCCAGGAGGTGCTGTTGATAAGACTGGAAAGGCGTTACCGAGGCATGTGCACATTTTACCTGGAACTTCCGAGGGGGATGAATACCACGAAGTAAACCCGGCATTGCAGACAGCGGACAGATTGAGCGGCATAGACCACTTTTTAAACCTTGTCGGCGTGAAGTGCGGGTACAGTACCGGGCAATTTGTGTTGAATGGCAGGACGGGGCATGTCACGGCCACGCAGGTAGAGGCAGACGACCGGGAGACCATACAGTACATAAAGCAGATTAGAGACAGCTTCCAGATGGCTACGGACGGGCTTATTTATGCGCTGGATAAGTATGCGGACATATACAACCTTGCGCCAGTCGGGGTATATGAGGTCAATTATGATTTCGGGGACATCACTTATAACTGGGAGGAGGATAGATCAAGGCACTGGGGATACGTTATGCAAGGGAAATATCCTCTTTGGCTTTACTATACAAAATTTGAGGGCATGAGCGAAGAAGAAGCAAAGCTGCTTGTAGCAGAAGCCAAATTTGAGAATGAGCCGCAGGAAGGATTGTTTGGGGAGGAATAAAGAATGAATTTATTAGAACATTATATCAAAGAAGTATATAGCATGGAGGATATTACAGAAGAATTTAAGAAAAAAGTTGGACATCCACCATGCAGACCAATGGTAAAAGTAAAAATGAGAGTGAATTGTTATGGCAGAGAAGAAGATACAGAAAGCACATTCTTTGTTGATGAATGGGAAGAAGCGCAGAACAAAGGTTATTATATGGCGTAATAGAGTGATTTTATGAGAATCAGACAGCACATAGGGAATGTTGATATAAATATCGACACGAAGCGGATAGACCGCAATCTGAAAGAAGCGCAGAAGCTGCTGAATATGCAAGTGGTAGCAGACTGCGACCCTCTGATACCATTTCAGCAGGGCGCACTGCGAAATAGCGTGAACTATCCACAAGGGATATACGGCGGCGAGATTGAGTATAACACGCCGTATGCACATTATATGTATGAGGGTATCGTATATGGCCCGAATATCCCCATAAGAGATGCAGGAGGTAATATAACAGGCTGGTACTCTCCACCGAAGAAGCACCCGACAGGGCGACCACTTACATACCACACAGAGGGAACGGGCGACCATTGGTTTGAAAAGGCAAAGCAGCAGCACAAGCAGGAATGGATAGATTTAGTCAAGAGGACAGCAGGAAAGGAGTAGGGGAATGAGAAGAATTTTGTTTAGAGGGAAAAGAAAATCAGATGGACAATGGGTAATAGGCGATTTGAGCCGATATACTATACTTGGAAAAGTCAATATATGCAAGATTGAAGATAATCTTTCTACAACCGTACATGAGATAGACCCAAGAACTATAGGACAGCTTATGGAGATTAGGGATAAAAATGGAAAAGATATATATGAGGGGGATATTGTAAGGCTTCCAAAATGCGAAAACGATATAGCTGTTTTCTGCAAGAAAGGGTGCAACTATTTTCTAAAAGGAAAGCGTTCGAGATATGAACTCGGAAGTTGCGACAGCGAATGTTTTGAGGTTATCGGAAATATTTATGACAATCCCGATTTGGTAGAAGATAATGCTTAGTCCCGACTACTTCACCAACAAAGAGGACAGACTACTTGAACTCTACCGCCAACTTGAAAACTTTATCCTCAAAGACATCACGCGCCGCCTACTATCTGCCGGAGAAATGACCGCCACCGCCGACCGGCTTATTTGGAAATTGCAGCAGATGGGCGAGAGCCAGGCGGCAATTAAGCAGAAACTGCAGAAGCTGACAGGACTGACACAAAAAGAACTTCGTTCCCTCCTGCAAGATGCCGTTTTGACATCGTGGGAGGACGATAGAGCCACTTTAGGGCAGTTAGGCATAGAATTATCCAATCCGCTTAAAAATGCCGTTGTAATCCGTGTTATGGATGCTGAATTTAAGAAAAGCCTTGGGGAACTGACAAACCTCACACGTACGACCATGAATCAGTCACAGATTGACCTTATCAATATGCTTGATGAAGCTGATTTGAGGGTAGCGGCAGGCGTGCAAAGCTATTCGGCGGCGGTGTGTGATATTTTGGATAGATATGCAGGACGTGGAATCTATGTGGACTATCCTAGCGGCACACGCCGGACACTGGAAGCGGCGGTTAGATTGTGTGTTGTCACATCAATGAATCAGACGGCGGCGCAGGTGACGAATCAGTACATAGTTGAGGGTGGAATTGAGTATGTCCTTGTATCGGCACATTTGGGGGCGAGAGTGGCGCAAAAAGGACAGCCGGCTCTTGCTTCTCATGCAGACTGGCAAGGGAAAGTTTACCGGATAAGAGGATCCGAAAAGGGTTATCCTAATTTGCTGGATTCTACTGGATATGCCATAGACCCACAAAGCGGATCCGGATCCGTTAAAAATCCGCTTGGCTTGCATGGTTATAACTGCCGCCACTCACACAAGCCCTGGGATCCGCGCTTGCGCAATCCCTATGTGGGCGAAAGCGGAAATCTGAAAATAGACAGCGAGGAAAACAAAAAACGCTATGAGCTTCAGCAGAAACAGCGTGCTATGGAGCGGAGTCTGCGGGCATGGAAACGCAAACTCATTGTCAAGGAGCAGGAAATAGCAGGAGTGGCAGAAACGGACGTTAAGGAGATATTGCAGAGGGATTATGACCGCATGGCCTACCAACTGACACAGAAAAACAAGGCTTACAATGATTTCTGCAAGGCAAACGATTTACAACCGCAGTATGATCGCATAAAAGTAGCTGACTTTAGCAGGGAGCAGACAAAGCAAGCGAATCAGGGCGCAAGGAGATATAAAAAGGAGAGGGAAGAATGAATATTGTCAACGGGAAATATCCGGTTATCGGAACAAAACCACAAGAATACATACCTCATGAGGTTCTTATACCGCATGAGAAAAGAGCGATAGAAAATCACGGACAAACATTGAAAAGATTGGCAGAGCGTGGGGGACTGTGCTGGACGGAGATATTGTTGATTTTGGAAGATAAGCCATTTTCTTGCAAAGAGTATGATAAGTTAAGTAACGATGCAGTCAAAAATAAAGTATGGCAACATGTCTTAAAATTTTATAACTATACCGCTGAATAATTGGTACAGCTCCCGCCCGAATCTGTTGTAAAATTGTGGTAGGAGGTAGGGAAGATGATTAGTGAACAAATAAAAGAATTAAGGAATTACGAAAGGATTTTTAAGGGAGATAGGATTGACGGAAATTTATCTCCTATCTTTGGAAATGCAGCCAATACCATAGAGGAATTATCAGAAAAGTTAAAAAATGGCGGCTGGATTCCATGCAGAGAGCGGTTGCCGGAGGAACACGACAGTATGTTCGCAAAGTTTAAAGGTACTGAAAAGTGGGATAGTGCAATGTTTGAGAAAATTTCAGATGATGTAAATGTCACAGTGGAATTTGAGAACGGAAAAAGAAAGACAAAAACATTACATACTGTTGATGGAAAATGGAACGGCGGACAAAGAGGGGTAAAATTTAAGGTTATCGCATGGCAACCATTACCGGAGGCGTATCATGGACAGATGGATTAAATACAACCCAAACCCCAAGGACAGGCGTGTCGGCGACTGCGCCATCCGTGCGTGCTGCAAGGCTATGGATCGGAGCTGGAATATTGTATTTTGCGATTTGGCAGACATAGCATTTAACCAAAAAGATGTAATATCAGCCAATAAAGTATGGGGAGAATATTTAGGTAGGCACGGCTTTGTGCGGTATGAACCTGACTATCCTATGGACGTTTACAAATTCTGCTGCAACTTCCCACATGGTACATATGTTCTTGGGCTTGACGGGCATGTGGTGACGGTGGTGGACGGTCTGTTCTATGATACTTGGGATTCGTCTGGGAAGAGCGTGATTTATTTTTGGGAAAGGGGATAGGCATGAAAGAAGATTTAAGACCTTGTATAGTCAATATTCCAGAAGTTACAGAGAGATACAGAACGGCCGGAAATTCAGTGATTCAAACAAGGATTGTGAGCGAAGCAGAAACCCGCAAAGGATATTTCCATACATGGGCGCATGAATCCTATGTGACGAATGGTCTTATGATTGGAACAACCGCCGGACAAGTATCTACACTTTATGGAGTTGTGGAATATGAGGACGGCACAATACATAAGGTTGACCCGAAATGTATCACTTTTACTGACAGAGATTGCAAAGACTGATTGCAACCCCTCCCTAAAATTGCTATAATGAGGAAAATACAGAGCGGAGGTTTGGGAATGGAAAATAGGGATAATGTGAAGGAAAAAGAAAACAGTGCAACAGATGTGTTAGGTGCATTGGTTAAACAGCTTAGAACAATGTGGATAGCTATATTTGTATTGCTGGCTATGTTGTTTATAACAAACGGTATATGGATTTATGTCTTTCAGTCATATGATTATGTCACACAGGACGGCGAGGGACAGAATTACTTTAACCGTGAAGTCGGAGGTGATGTATATAATGGGGCAGAAGGTCAGAGTGAAGAAGAACGGAAAATCGAAGGGAACTAAGAAGAAAAGAAAGTAGCGGTGGCATGAGGAAGAAGAAAGAAAAAGAAGTCGAAGGTTTTGTCAAACGGGAATTGGAATTATTTAGAAACGAATGCAATTTCACTCCCGATGAAGCCATGTTCTTTGATTTAAGGAACGAAGGCGACGGAATGAGTTTTGAAGAGATTGCCGGGCAAATGGGCTATTGCATGAATAAAATCAACAAGCTTTCTGAATCTGTTACCGAAAAGATTATAAAAGTATTGCCGCTTAAAGAAGCATTTTTGAAGAAATATCGTGATAAATACGGAGAATAACTGAATAAAAACCGCAACATAAACGAGGGTTTTCCGAGTATGGGAAATCCTCTATTTTTATGCGAAAATTTACCCATAGAAAGAAATCGGAGGGCATTCAGATGGCATTGACAATGAATCCGGCGTTAAATCAGCAGATGGCGCAGCTGGAAAGGGAATACGAACAGCGCAAAGCTAATATCATGCAGAGCTTTTATAATCAGCCACAAGGCGGTAACTGGGGACAGCAGAGCGCACCGGCGCCCACGCAGAACGTAGACTGGATTAGAGTGTCTGGCATTGACGGTGCAAAAAACCAGATTGTACAGCCGGGGCAGACCGTTTGGATGATGGATAACAATGAGCCATATTTTTACGTTAAATCTGCTGATAATGTCGGTAGCTGTACTTTCCGCATATTTCAATTTGCAGAGGTGCAGGAGGTTGCACAGGAACAGCCAGAGCAACCACAAATAGACCTGTCTCAATACGTCCAGCGTAGCGAATTTGAGCAGTTAAAAGCAATGATTGAACAGCTAACCAATGCACAGGAAATACAGCTTACAAAGGCAAATAAGGAGGTTGTGAGCAATGGCGAATCCGTTAATGGGAATGATGGGAAACAAACAGGCGCAGGGAGGACTTCCGGCGCAAGGGGGAAATAAATTCTCCCAGATGATGAATGAATTTAAACGGTTCCGGCAGGAAATGCAGGGCGTAAACCCGCAGGATAAAATGAATGAGCTTTTGAGATCTGGAAAGGTCAATCAGCAGCAGATTGAACAGGCGAACCAAATGGCGCAGATGGCGCAGGGATTGTTTAAGGGAATGTTTTAATCGCTACATAACCGCTTGGCGGTTTTGTAAATAAATCACATATGGAGGTATATGTTACATGAATTCGGACGGATTATCAGCTTCTGATGTTGCTTTGCTTAGCGGCAACAACGGAAACAACAACGGCTGGGGTGGAGACTGGATGGGAATGCTTGCACTTTTCTTCCTGTTCTCCATGTTCGGCTGGGGCGGCTTCGGCGGCTGGGGCGGTGGCTTTGGCGGTAATGGTGCTGGCGGCGCAATGATGGGATTTGCGACACAGGCAGACCTGCAGAGAGGGTTTGATACGCAGTCTATCATCTCTAAGCTGGATGGAATCAGCAATGGAATCTGTGACAGCACTTATGCCGTTACTGGTGCAGTCAATAACCTTGGCACTACTGTAATGCAGGGCTTCTCGCAGGCTGAATTGTCCCGGTGCAATCAGCAGGCGGCTCTTATGCAGCAGCTTACAACCATGATGTTCAATGCGCAGCAGTGTTGCTGTGATGTTCGTGGGGACATTAAGGACTTGATGTATTCCGGCGCAAAGAATACTTGCGACATTATCCAGTCTACCCACAACGACACTGACCGTGTTATTGCAAGACTTGACCAGATGGAAGCAAACAGACAGGCAGAGCGTATTCATGCGCTTGAACTGGAAAACCAGAAACTGGCATTCCAGGCAAGCCAGAGCGCACAGAACGCCACTATCGGCGCAATGATTGACGCAAGTAGAGCAGACATCTTGCGCAGGACTGGCAACGACTGCCCGGTAAACGCTGTTGTGGTTCAGCCTAATACTCCGGTCACATTCCCACAGAATAACTGTGGCGGCTGGAGTTGGGGCGGTAACTGCAATCAGTGTGGCAACTGCTAAAAACTGAAAAAAGAGTATCTTTTCCGTGAAACATCGGAAATGTTCGGCATGAGCCGTTATTACAACGTGGGAGGGCAGAACATGGATTCTGTCCTTTTGCGATTAACTGGACATTGACAACTGAATATAGCTGATAGTTTGTAAGTTTCTGTGGCGGTTAGAATGGTACAACGACTGCATCAAACCATGCGATAATAGAAACATGGAAAGGGGTGCAGGAAATGAGAATAGGATTGATAGATGTTGACGGTCATAATTTCCCCAATTTGCCACTGATGAAATTATCTGCATGGCATAAACAGCAAGGGGATAGCGTGGAGTGGTACATACCAATACAGCATGGATTTCCAAATCCGCCGCTTGATAGGGTGTATATGTCAAAGGTATTCAGCTTTACGCCGGATTATTGGGATTTTGTGAATGCAAAGGAAATTATAAGGGGCGGTAGCGGATATTGCATCAAGTCGGTGAATGGGAAAGAGGTCTACCACAAAGAAAACGACAGCCAACTTCCCTATGAGGTTGAGCATATCTATCCTGATTACAGCCTATATCCCGAACTGACAAAAGATACTGCCTATGGCTTTATGAGCCGAGGTTGTCCGAGAGGGTGTGATTTTTGCCACGTTGAAGCAAAAGAGGGGCGAAAAGCTTATAAAGTCGCTGATTTGTCGGAGTTTTGGAGAGGACAGAAAAACATTGTCCTGCTTGACCCGAACCCGATAGCGTGTAAAGAATGGAAAGACATTCTCCAACAGCTTATTGACAGTAAATCATGGGTGGATTTTTCGCAAGGTGTTGACATTCGCCTTATGACGGAAGAAAAAGCCGAAATGATAAAGCGCATCAAGACGAAGAATATTCACTTTGCATGGGATAGGTATGAGGACAAAGAAAAGATTGTTCCAAAACTGAAAATGTTTAAGGAATATACGGGATATGATTACAGGAAACTTACTGTGTATATGCTTTGCAATTTTGATACCACATTCGAGCAGGATTTGGAAAGGGTGTATTTGCTAAGAGATTTAGGCTATAACCCTTATGTGATGCTTTATGACAAGGAGCATATTCCGACTGGACACAGATTGAAACATCTGCAACGGTGGGTAAACAATAGAATTATTTTTCGCACTTGCGAGAAGTTTGAGGAATTTGATTTCAAAACAGCATAGAAACTTAGAAACTATCAGCTATAAACAGTTGGTAGTTTTTTTATTTGGAGGAAAATAACATGGCAGAATATACTGGAATTGCCTTGCAGACCGTAGACGCAGGGCAGAATGTTGTATTGACCGAAACCCCCGTGTGTGGTTCAAACTGCATTCAGCACAGGGAGGGGAGCGGCATTGTAAAATTGAGAGGACTTACGAATAACTGCAAGGCAAGATTCCTTGTCAGCTTCTCGGGAAATATCCAGATCCCGACAGGCGGCACGGTAGAAGCTATTTCCGTGGCGATTGCGGTTGACGGAGAGCCTTTACAGTCTACCCGAATGATTGTAACCCCGGCGGCAGTAGAGAACTTCTTTAACGTGTCCGCACAGGCTTACATAGACGTGCCGAGAGGGTGCTGTGTACCTGTAGCAGTAGAAAACACGTCCACACAGGCGATTCAGGTGCAAAACGCTAATCTGATTGCAGTAAGGGAGGGTTAAGTTATGCATAAATTGAGAGAAAACGCAGAGAAAGAGTTAAAAGCGATTGAGGAAAAAGGCTTGACTTCCTCCAACCTTGACAACGCCTATAAGCTGGTGGAAATCATGAAGGGCGTGGATAAGATTGAAATGATGCAGGACGGCGGCGGGTATTCCAGGGACGGCTACAGCCGGGATATGGAGGATTACAGCCGTGACCGTGGGTATTCCCGTGATAACTACGATAACGGCAATTCATACCGCAGAGGACGCAACCAACGCACCGGGGAATATATGAATCGTCCGAACTATTCCCGTCTGTCTGGTGATGATACCGACATGGACGAATACCGTAGCCGGAAGATGGAATATTCCAACAGCCGGGACGATATGACAAAGAACAAAATGCTTGACGCTTTGGAAGATTTTATGTCCGGTGTGCATGGCATGATGAAACAGATGTTTAAGGATGCTGACTGCCGGGAAGAAAGAGAGATCATTCAGAACTGGGCAAGGAAAATTGCAGCGATGTAATATTGCAGAGGGCGGCAGTGATGCCGCTCTTTTACTTTAAGTTGGTACAAATAATTTATCTAGTCATGGTATTATAATTTCAGTAGAGGAGTTTCCCCTATCGGAAACCGCAAAATGGAGGATATGGGAATGGATATTAAAGAATTTGCAAAGTCAATTAGTGGGAAAGAGTATGGTTATCCGCAGCTCACAAAAGAAGAAATCGAAACAGCGAGAAAAAACGGGTTTATCATTGTCTACGGCTGTTCTGACGACCTTATGGAGTTTAGAGGTGTGATAGATGATGAGGGCGGCTGTTTTGACGGAGGAAAAGTTTTCTTTAATCGTGATGAAGTATACCAAGGATACAATAAAGAGAAATATTCAAACTGGATAAATGCGATATGGTGTGGCGAAGAAAAGGATGCTGACGGCAAAGAAATCACATGGACTTACGAAACCGAGATACCGCACGAAACCTTTATGATTTACGAGGACGTAGAGCCTTATTGCAGAGGGATTGTATTTAGCATTGATGATGTAAAATAGCCTTTAATTTGGTACAACTTCCCTGCAAAACTGCGGTACAATATAGAAGTAAAAAGCATTGAGAAATGGGCGCGACATAAGGTAAGACCGAAAAAAGTAGGCACTGAATATAATCAAAGACAGGAACAAATGTGAAGCGTTTCCTGCGGTATTAATGCTTTTTATAATAGAATACAATACCGGCTGATAACTGGATTCAGCCGCTAACCTGAAAAAGTTACAGGCAGATTCGCAAGGTGTCTCTGCCATATGGAGGCGCCTTTTTATTTTGACATTATCTAATTTTTGATAAATCCTAACCCTCCTAATTCAAGAGGTGGTATCCGTCAGCAATGGCGCTGTAAAGGCGGTTCGATTCCGCACGGGTGCATTGTGTGCTATCAGTTATAGGGAATTTGCCCTCCGAGTAAGCGAACCTCTGGGCAAGTACCGTCTGTCAGAAGGTCGGGAAAAGATAAGCGAAAGGGATAGCGCATTATTTCTCAATCCTGTCCTAGTGCCTGCCCTTTGTTGGGTAGGCGCACCTTCGGAATTTAGCTCAGTCGGTTAAGGCGGCCTTATAAGCCGTGTTTCGGTGGTTCGAGTCCACCAATTCCGATTTTGGACACGCCAAGTCCTACAAAATGGCAGGCCGTTGGTGGACGGTTACACACCTATAAATAACCTAATAACGGAGGGATAACATGAAAACAGATGAATTAAAGGCCTGGGGGCTGACAGATGAACAGTCCGAAAAGGTAATGGCGCAGTATGGGAAGGACGTTTCCAAATTGCAGAAAGAGAACGAGAAGTTGACCGCAGACCGCGACAAGGAAAAGGAGCGGGCGGACACCGCAGAGGAAACACTGAAAAAGTTTGACGGCGTTGACCCAGAAAGCATGGAAGAGGAAATTGAAAACTGGAAAGCAAAAGCAGAGGCGGCTCAGGCGGAATATGAAAAGAAGATTGCGGAGCGTGAGTTCAAGGATATTCTGAAATCTTCCATTTCCGAAGCCAAGGGCAGGAATGAAAAGGCTATCTGCGCAAACCTTGACATTGAAAAGCTGATGAAGTCGAGAAACCAGCGCGAAGATGTGAAAAAAGCCTTGGAAGATTTAAAAGGGGCGGAAGATACCGCTTTCATGTTCGTTGACGAGAGGCAGGAGCAGCTTGAAGCGCAGAGGGCGAAACCGTTCACGGGGCCGCTGAATCCGAATGGCGGCGGCGCAAAGAAAATGACAAGGGAGGAAATCTTCGGCATTAAGGATACGACCGCAAGACGGCAGGCGATTGCCGAAAATCTCTCTGAGTTTTAGTAGAGGAGAATAATCATGGCAGATACAAACATTACAACAGCGGCACATGAGAACTTAATTAAAAGTTCTGACATACAGGTTACGGCGAGAAAAATCGACTTTGTAACGCAGTTTGCCCGCAACTGGGAAGCGTTACAGGAAGTTATGGGTATTACACGCCCTATTGAGAAGCCGAACGGCACAGAACTCACGTCAAAGTACGCAGAGGGTGAGTTACAGGACGGAAAAGTCGGCGAGGGTGAGTTTATTCCCCGTTCCCACTTTACCGTAAAAGAAAAGCCGTATGCAAAGATTACGGTTGAGAAGTATGCAAAAGAGGTATCTATCGAAGCAGTCGCAGAACACGGAGAGGAAGCGGCTATCAACATGACAGACGAAGAGTTTCTTGTCGAGTTGCAGGAAAACGTGACCGGCAGATTTTACGACTACCTCAAGACAGGCACAATGACCTTTGAGGAAAAAACTTTCCAGATGGCGTTTGCTATGGCTCTTGGAAAAGTAAAGGACAAGTTCAAGAAAATGCACAGGAATGTTACTGGCATTGCGGTATTTGTAAATACGCTTGACCTGTACGCATATCTTGGAAGTTCCGAAATTACCATGCAGACGGCTTTCGGCTTCACCTATCTGAAAAACTTCCTCGGTGCGGAGATTGTTTTCGTTTCCAGCGAGATTCCGAGAGGGCAGATGATTGCAACGCCTATCAATAATATTGTTTCCTATTATGTCAATCCACAGAACAGCGGATTTGCAAAACTTGGATTGCATTACACCACAGATGGCGTGACAAATCTGATTGGTTTTGCGGTAGCAGGAGATTATGACCGGGCGACAGGCGTTTCGTATGCTCTGATGGGCTTTACACTCTTTGCGGAATACATTGACGCTATTGCGGTTGTGACAATCAATCCGAACAGCACGAACCCGGAATCTGAAAATGTTACCCCGCCTACTTCGGCGGCAAAAACCACAAAAGCGGCAAAAGAGAGCAATCTCTCATAAGGAGCAGCCTATGTACGCAGATTATGAATATTACCAAACTGAATACGGCGGGAAAATGTCTGCGGACGAGTACAAGCGATTTGGACGGAGGGCAGAGCGCAGGATTGACGGTATAACTGGGAATAAACTGCAATTTGCCTATCCGACAAATGAGCGTGATGTGGAAGCGGTAAAAGATTGCGTCTGCGAGCTGGCGGACTTTCTCTATCAGATTGACAGCTACAACAACGCCGCAATGGAGAGCATGGGAACGGTGGCGCAGGCTGACGGGACGGTTAAGGGCAAGGTTATCACGTCCATATCGTCCGGTTCTGAATCTATTGGCTATTCCGCCGCCGGTTCTGCCAGTACCGCCACAATGGAGGCGGCAAAGGATAAGAAGGTGGCTGACGCTATGGTTTATGGCATGGTGAAGGATGGTCTTTGCGGTATCAAAGACAGCAACGGCGTGAATCTGCTGTATGCCGGAATCCCCTACCCGCGCCGCAATGCCCCAATAAGCAGACCGCCGGAGGATAAGCCAGTGGAGAAGCCGACGGAGCCAGAGGAAAGCGAGGAAACAGAGAATGAAATATAGAAAAAAACCCGTTGTAATTAAGGCTATGCAATGGACAGGACAATTTGACAGGAACATGAGCCTTTTTGTCGGAGATAAAGCGACAATTAAGGGCGTGAAAGAGCCTTTTGAAATGATTATCCACACTTTAGAGGGAGATATGACCGCTTCTGTTGGTGATTTTATCATCAAGGATGTAAATGGCGAGTTTTACCCTTGCAAGCCGGACATTTTTGAAACGACCTATGAGGCGGCAGAATAATAATGGGAATAGGATATGTTGACAGCGTGGTTGTCTACAACCGCTACATAAACGGACTGATGGAAAAAGAAACATATTTCGGCACACGGTTTGACAATGTGCGTGTGGAACTGACGCAGGGGGCAAACCAAAAGGCAAGCGGCATGGAAAACGCCAGTGTGTGCGTGGTAAAAATCGAGAATGTCAAACTTCCAAAGCCGTATAAAGCCCCGGAAGTGTGGAACGACCTCACGACGGATGAAATGCTGGAAAGTTTCACGCTGGACACTAAAGGGAAGAACTTTTTCGTTATTGTCAAATATTCAGAATTAGGTATAGACATTGATGTGCCTGTCGGATTGATAGACCAGGACGAAACCAAGTACCCCGGTGGATTTTTTGAGTATATCAAGACCAAGTACGGTTATGCGTTTAGCGTTGATACAGTGGACGTTTACACCTTAATACCAAGATTTGAAATAGGAGGAAAATAAAAGTATGAAGAAATTATTTATTTCACAGCCCATGAATGGCAAGACAGACGAGGAGATTTTGGCAGTAAGAGAAAAGGCAATCAAGAGCGCAGAGGAAAAGCTGGGCGAGCCAGTAGAAGTTATTGATTCTTTCTTTCAAAGCGCACCGGCAGACGCAAGACCGCTGTGGTTTCTCGGTAAAAGCCTTGAACTGCTGTCTACGGCTGATGTTGCTTTCTTTGCCAAAGGCTGGGAAGAAGCAAGGGGCTGTAAGATTGAGAACACTTGCGCCATTGAATACGGTATTGATGTTGTGATTGAGGATTACACAGCAGAGTAAGCCGTTTATACGCTGATACCGATGTTTGAGATTGGAGGGAAATAAAGTTGAAATTATTTTTTGATACAGAATTTACCGGACTGCATAAGAGAACATCTCTTATCAGTATCGGTATTGTTGCGGAGAATGGCAAGCGGTTCTATGCGGAGTTTTCCACATACAAAGAAAATCAGTGTGACGATTGGATAAGGGAAAACGTGCTGAAACATACCATTCTTGCCGGAAATGATACCCTTGCCGCAAGGCTTGGAGAGGACGGAAACACAACGGTTGTTCTTGGCAGTAAAGCGGATATTCGGTATGAGTTGGGCGAGTGGCTGAAACAGTTCGATGAAGTTCAGTTTGTTTCAGACGTGTGCCATTATGACATGGTTCTGCTGATTGATATTTTTGGCACAGCGTTTGGCTTGCCGGGGAATGTGTCTGCGGCTTGCCGAGACATCAATCAGGACATTGCAAGGCATTATGGCATTTCTGACAGAGAAGCATTTGATAAGAGCAGAGAGGACATTGTTTCTGAACTGTGCGGACAGCAGATTGAGGGGGAGAAGCACAACGCCCTTTATGACGCAGAAGTTATCAAGGCTATATATGCGGAAATCTGCAAGGAGTAGCCTATGCCCGAAGAAATCAAAGAACGCCTGTCCAAAACGGAATATGATAAAGTCGGGGAAATGCTGCTGGAACTGATTGCGGAGTGCCCATATATCCCAAAGGACGCAAAGGTTAAGTACAACTCAAAAGATGTTGGCAAGTGCGTGTACATTATAACCGCCGGAGGCGGAATAAAAAAATGGGACATTGCCGGAGGATTCACGGCAGATTTAAATATCCAGCTTGCCTACCAGAGCTTTCCAACTGGGAACGGACAGATGATAAATGCACAGTCCGTTTTGGATAATATTGCTGGCTGGCTGGAAGATGTAGAAAATCTTCCAAAATTAACAGGAAACAGAAAAATAACGAAGTTTACCGCAAGTGACAGTTTTTCAGCCGTTGAAGAAGTCGAGGGTGACAAAGCAACTGTCTATGTATCGAATGTGGTAATGGAATATAGAAAGAAAGGGGCATAAAAGTGAAACGACATGAATTACAGCATTTTGTAGACATAAGCATGAGCAAAACACTTGCGGATGCAGACTATCACCTGTTAGGCGATGGCATTGCTTCTTTGACAGAAGAATTCAATGCCGAAGAGGAAACCGAACAGTGGATTAATCAGGAAAACGGCACAACAGATATAAAATCTTATACTCCGTCAATCTCTGTCGAAATGCAGGATATAGACCAAGACGACACGGATCTTGTTGATTGGTTTAACAACTTGATTGACACATTGCCAACAGGCAGCAAGGCGGTATCATCTTATGTACGTGTAAGAATCAAAGGTTCGGGGCCGTCTTACCCGGCGGTGCAGCGCAAATGTGCAATTTCCGTTGGAAGCACAGGAGGTGATGCAGGAGCGAATGTCACGAATTCTATTACGATTGGAGGCCGTGGGGATGGCATTCAAGGAACATTTAATGTTGAAACTGGAAAATTTACAGCAGGTAGCGCAGAAACCGCATCGCTAGAAACGCAGAACACAACAACAAAAGCAAGTAGCAAGAGTAATTTAAGCTAGGTATTAAGGAAACTTAATATATCGGGGTGTGCGCCTTTCCATCATACCCCGATTTGGAAAGGATGTTAAGTATGGATAGTTTACGGATTGACAATGGCCTGAAAAAGATTGAGGTGAATGACGCAGGGGAATGCATAGAATTTTCTGTTTTGGACAATGGCTTTTTCAGGGGATTTTCAGAATTGATGCAATGGTTTGATGAGCAAAACACCCAGGGAAACATTAAGGACATGGAGGAGCAGGCCGGGAAAGTTGTTTCTGACAATGGGGATGGAATCAACCATGAAGCACTTAGCAATGTCCTTGATATCCGGGATAAGGTAAGCAAAGAGGCCTGTGAAAAGATTGATAATATTTTCGGTGTCGGGGCATCGAAAAAGATTTTCGGCAGTATCATTCCAGATATGTATTCAATTGCGGAGTTTTTTGAAAAGATTGCTCCGTTTATTGAGAAGTATGCAAAAGAGCGAAATCAAACTATTAACAGGAAGTATAGCAAGGGCAGGAAGGGTTCTAAAAGCTGATGTTCAATATCATGCTTGACAGACTTCCAACAGAATACAAAGGTTATCCCATCAACAGCGATTTCCGTATAGGAGTACAGATGTTTCAGGCGTTAAGCGACAATGGATTAACTGACATGGAAAAGATATCTATATCCTGTGCTCTGTTGTTTGATGTGGAGAACGCCGCGGAATATCCAGATATGGCAACCATACAAGAGGGGGTACAGTGGTTTTTGTCCGGCTGGTATACAGACAATCCTATCAAGAGTAAGGAAGAACAGAAAAAAGATGTGGATTATGATGTAGATCAATGGCGCATATTTTCTGCTTTCCTAACGCAGTTTGGAATAAATCTGAATACTGTCGATATGCACTTTTGGGTATTCATGGGGCTGTTATCTACACTGGAAGAATGTGCCTTTACCCGTATTGTGGATATCCGCACGAAAAAGATTGACCCAAAGATGAAACCGTCCGACAAGAAAGCTCTGAAAGAGGTAAAGGAGCGGTATGCGCTTGAAAACGTGGAAGATACACAGATGTCAGCACAGGAGCGAGCAGAGTATGACATATTTATGAAGTATGCAAAGAAAGGAAAGAAATGACAGACAAGGAAATCGGAAAGACTGCCCGGGAGATTGCGGAGCGGGGCAATACTGCGGAGATCAGGCGGAACAAGGACGGGATTGTGATTATGGAAGTTGAAAAGAAGATTGTGAAAGCGGATAAAGGGCAGTAGAGATACTGCTCTTTTAATTTGGTACAAATCCATTTAAAAATAATGATACAATTATCCTAACTAAATCAGTGCGCCCTATGAATTGGCATAGGGGAAGGACTAAAAGGTGTCATGGATGCGTGTAATGCGCGTCTGTGGCGCCTTTTTGTTTTGAGGTGGTTTTATGGCAGGATATGACGGAAGTATAAGGATAAACACACAACTTAATACAAGAGGGTTTGAAAGGGGAGCAAGAGGGCTTCTTTCTGGCATGGAAAGGCTTGGGAGCAGCCTAAGGGGGATAATTGGCTCTCTCGGGTTTGGGCTTGGAATCGCTGGGCTTGTTGCGCTCGGAAGGCAAGCAATAAAGACTGCAAGTGATATTCAAGAAGTCCAGAATGTCGTTGATACAGCTTTTGGCAGCATGTCTTACAAGATGGAGGAATTTGCAAAAACATCTGTAAAGCAGTTTGGTCTTTCGCAATTAGCAGCAAAAGAGATGGGATCTACATTTATGGCCATGGCTTCCAATATGGTGGGGAGTGCGGAAACAGCGTCCGACATGGCTATAAATTTAACAAAAAGAGCGGCAGATATGGCGAGTTTCTACAATAAGTCCGCCGAAGATACAGCAACGGCTTTGCATGGCGTATTCACAGGAGAAACAGAAGTTTTAAAGCAATATGGAATTGTTCAGACAGAGGTTAATCTGCAGGAGTATGCTGCGGCTCATGGAATAAACAAAAAAATATCTGCCATGTCACAGGCCGAAAAAGTACAGCTCCGCTATAACTATGTAATGGAACAGACAAGCCTTGCCGCCGGGGATTTTGCAAGGACTTCCGACAGTTGGGCAAACCAGACAAGGATTTTGTCGGAGCAGTTTAAAGAGCTGCTGTCTGTCCTAGGCTCTGGTCTGATAACGGTACTAACTCCTGTCGTGAAATTTTTAAACACTGTCCTTTCCGCCCTGATAGCCATTGCGAAGCAGATTGGCGCAATCTTGTCAAAACTATTTGGAATATCAATCCCTGTTGGGGATTCTGGGCAGTTTGCATCAGACTTATCCGCGGCTGCAGGCGGCGCAGATGACCTTGCAAAAGGAATGGATGCGGCAGGGAAGTCAGCGGAAAAATCGGGTAAAGCTGCAAGCAAAGCCCTTGCCCCATTTGACAAGCTGAATGTGCTGGGGAAGGAATCAGGCAGCGGTGGTGGCGGTTCTGGCTCTGGGTCTGGCGGAAGTGCAAGTGGCGGGGGATTTGAAATGCCGGAACTTTCTTTTAAAGAGGATACGGCTGGCGCAGATGCGCTTGGCAGCGCGCTTGATGGAATCCTGGACAGGCTAAAGCAGCTGAAAGATTTATTCGCCAAAGGTTTTTTTGAAGGTCTTGGGGACTATAAGCCAATCCTTGCGGAATTAAAAAAAGACATAATATCCATCGGACAGACCTTGAAAGAAATATTTACCGACCCAGAAGTTATTGCGGCCGCAAACAGATTCGCAGACCAGTTAGCGTATTCTCTGGGGCAGGTTGTAGGTTCCATGGCGAGAATCGGCCTTACGATAGCGCAGTTACTTGTTGGGGGAATTGAAAAATACCTAACGCAGAATAAAGACAGGATTAAGCAGTACATAATTTCGATGTTTGATATCGGAACTGAAATTTCCGCAATTATCGGGGATTTTTCCGTTTCGTTTGCTGATATATTTTCTGTTTTCGGCGGCGACACCGCACAGCAGATAGCGGCTAACCTGATTGGTATTTTTGCAGAAGTTGGAATGTTAATATCTGAAAATGCCGCAAAACTTGGCCGGGATATCCTGAACATGATAACCAAGCCAATCATTGATAATAAGGATAAAATTAAAGAAGCGATAGAGGGTACATTAGAAGCTATTGAGCCATTTACAAGCGGATTGCTGACGGCAGTTCAGAAGGTCAGGGATGCAGTTTCTGATGTTTATGATAAATATTTAAAACCGCTTTTTGATTCAATCGCAAATGGAATCTCTGAAATCCTTGGAAAACTCCTGGATGGATACAACACATATATAGTTCCGGTTTTACAAGGTCTTGGTGAGAGATTTAAAGAAATCATGGAGGGACCATTTGGGGAAACAATAAAAAAAATATCTGAACTTGTTGGAAGTTTGATTGATATTTTAAGAATTTTTTGGGAAACAATTTTAGTTCCTCTTTTTTCTTGGATTTCTAGCATTGCCATGGGGACTTTAGGGAAGATATTGGATATTTTAGGAAGTGGAATTTTGATAGCAATAAAATCTGTTATAAATTTTGTTGGAAAAATTTCAGATGTGGTAAAAAAATTTTTTGATTTTTTGATTGAAAATAAATGGATTATAGAAGTAATAGGGGCTGCATTAATCGGCATGTTTGCAGCAGGAAAAATAGTTCCTTTAATAACAACTATCATAGGTGCTGTCCAAGGGTTTATAGCAATTTTATCTGGCGGAGGTTTAGTTTCCATAATTACTGGAATTGTAGGTGCTGTCCAAGGGTTTATAGCGACACTTGTCGGAGGCGGTGGATTAGGAGCGGCCTTATCTGCAATTGTTGCCGCATTGGGTGGACCCGTAACAATTGCAGTTGGCGCCGCCATAGCAGTTGGCGCTTTGCTTATCGCAAACTGGGACAAAATCAAAGAAGCCGCCGGGAAGCTGAAAGACTGGATTGCAAAAAAATGGAAAGAAATCAAGAATCTCGTAAAAAACGGAACAGATTTTGTTAAAAATTTGATTAATGCAGCATGGAACGAGATAAAATCATTGACTTCCACAGTTTGGAACGCAATAAAAACCATACTTTCTGGAATATGGAACGGACTGAAATCTTTGGGTTCTACAGTTTTTAATGGGATAAAATCTGTAATTTCTATTGTTTGGAATTCAATTAAAACAGTCACGTCCACAGTATGGAATGGAATAAAAGGTTTTGTATCAGGTGTATGGAATGGCATAAAGTCTTTGGCGGGCAGCATTTTTAACGGAATCAAGAAAGCTATATCAAATGTTTGGAACGGAATTAAAATTATAACGTCAACCGTTTGGGACATTATAAAATCCTTATTGACAGGAAATTGGAATAGGTTAAAGTCGATAGTATCTTCTGTTTTTAATTTAATAAAAAGTATAATTATAGCCGCATGGAGCGCAATCAAGTTGAAGACAAACAGTTTATGGAATGGGATAAAAAAAGTTGTTTCAAATGCGATAAATGCAGTGAAAGGGACCATTTCCAATGTCCTGGGTTCCATCAAGGGAATATGGGATGGGATATGGGATGGAATATTTGGTAAAGTTAATGAAATTTTAGGAAATATCAAAAAAATTATTAACGATGTATTCGGGTGGATATCTGATATGGTTAAGAACTTGCTTGAAAAGATAGGAAGCATAGGTTCAAAAGCAAGTGCTGCAACTTCGATAGCAGGAGGTGCATTTGGTGGAGTGGCTGGTGGGATTGGGAGGGCGGCAGCTTACCCTCCGGCCATGGCATCCGCTTCTGGGATGCAGATCCCACAGCTTGCATCCGGTGCGGTTATCCGTGGCGGAAACCCATTCCTGGCCGTCCTGGGCGACCAGAGGTTTGGGCAGACAAATGTGGAAGCCCCGCTGTCCACGATTGAAAAAGCTGTTTCCAATGCCATGAAAAAGAACGGTGGCATGGGGGGAGATATCAGCGTTCGCGTGTTCCTGGGGGGAAAGGACATTACCAAGGCAGTGAAAACAGAGGCGGATACATATTTCAAAAAAACTGGGAAAGATTTATTTTTGCATTAGGAGGGGAGGAAAATGTTTAACGGATGGCTGATAAAATTCGGGAATGTCATACTCCCCAATAGCTTTATCCTTGCGGATGGCTGGGAATCCACGCCGAACCAGCGCGTGGAGCTTGATGCGTACCGGGATGCAAATGTATTGCTGCACAGGGAAACGAGTGAAAATTTTAAGACTTACCTGACGCTCAATATCCGCCCCATGGACTTAGCGGAAATGACGGCCTTCAAAAATGTGCTAGGTCTTGCGACCCTTGAAATAACAAGCAAAAGGGAACGGCGCCTAATGGTTACGTATTGGAACGATGAAGAACTGGAATATAAGGCCGCAGTCATGTACATGCCGGACGTAACCTATTCCATACATACGGTAAATGAAGCGACAAATGACATAGAATATAATCCTTTCTCAATAGAACTGATTGAATATTAGGGGGCTGGGATGGTTAATTATAAGTATTTTGATTTGTTTTTAAAGAACAGCATACCAAAACAGATTGCAATTGAATTTGATGGCGTAGTGCTTACAAATGATGATTTGTATAACCAGGAAATGGAATTGGAGGAAAGCCTTTGTTCCGAAGGGGAGCTTCGTTTTGGCTCCTGCGAAGCAAGCGTACTTAAATTTAAGTCTTCAAACATTTTCTTGCCGATGGCCGGGAAACGGTTGGATGTAAAACTGGAACTGGAGGGGAACCCGGATACCATTTTCCCAGTCGGAAAATACAAGGTAGGATCCGACAAAGATTCCGATAAAATTTCCGCTGACAGGAAGTACCGGGAAATAGTGGCTTACGATGCCATGTACGATATTTTAAAAACGGACGTGGCCGGGTGGTATAATGCAATCCTCCCAAATGATGGAAGTACAGTAGCCATACGGCAGTTCCGGGAATCTTTTTTGCGCCATTTTGGTCTGGCTGAATCCATTCCGGAAGGCGGCCTTGTGAATGACGGAATGGTGGTAAAACGGACAATCCAGCCAGAGCAGATAAGTGGTAGGGACGTCATTACGGCCATATGTGAAATTAATGGGTGCTTTGGGCATATCGGCCGGGATGGAAAATTCCATTATGTTTACCTTAAGCAGGACATAGGCGGCCTTTATCCTTCTGATGGCTTGTTCCCGGACCATGTCCCGGAACACCTGGCCCAGTCAAAGACCGGGCATCTGTACCCCCAGGACCCGGATTCTTACAGGATTGGGAAAAGCGAGTACATAGAATGCGATTGGGGGGATTATTTCACAAAGAGGATTACAAAGTTGCAAATCAGGAACAGTGAGAACGATATAGGCATAATCTGGCCGGAGGAGGATTTAAGCCAAGATGGCAACTGCTATGTCATCGAAGATAATTTCCTTGTTTACGGGAAGTCAGACCAGGAGCTGCGGGAAATTGCGAAAAATATTTTTGGGAAAATTACAGACATCACATACATACCTTTTAGCTGCGACGTAATTGGAAATCCATGCCTTGAAGTTGGGGATGCCATCAGGATCCCAACCAAATACGACATAGTGGAAAGCTACATACTGAAAAGGACGTTAAAGGGGATCCAGGCCTTGAGGGATGAAATTGGGGCAGATGGGGTTGAGGAATATGGGGACAAGGTAAACGGTGTCCAGAGTTCAATTATCCAGTTAAAAGGGAAAACAAATACTTTGGTAAGGAATGTTAATGAGACAAGGTCGGAATTAACAAGTTTTGAAAGGGATACCGCAGGGAACTTTACAGATGTAAGGTCTAGTATTGTGCAGACGGCAGAAAACATTACTTCAACAGTAAGTGCAGCTACAAGCAAGTATGACACAAAGAATTATGAAGTCGGTTTGTTCGGATACGAAGATGGAGAAGAAATTAAATATGAAGCAAGCGAGAATAATGGTAAATATTACTTGAACCAGGGAAATGGAAATCTATACCTTTCAAACGGGGCATCTTGGGAATTAGTGGAGCAGCTTAAACTTATAACTGAAAACTTGTCCTCAAGGATAGCGCAGACCGTGAAAAGCATAAAGCTGGAGGTTAAGAATGGGGAAAAAACGGCAGGGATCTCCATAACGCTCGAAAATGAGGATGGGTTTGAAAGTGAGCTGAAAGGGATAATAGAGATGTCAGGCATGGTTGTATTCTCAGACCTTTCAAATGAGGGCAAGACCACTATAAATGGGAAGAATATAACGACTGGGGAGATAAACTGTGACCTGCTTAACGGAGGGGAGATCAATGGTCAGAAGATAGTTGGGGGCGAGATTGAGGGCAGCATAGTGAAAGCGATCAATGGTATCCACCTGCAATACTTAGATTCAAGCACACGCCCCCCTACGACAAAAACCTATCTGTTTGCAAAGACTGGTTACGATAATCCGTCTGAGGGAGGGATCCCTAACCATCCGTTTTTAAATATATATTCCCCTCTTGGGACACCATGCATAATAATTGGTACTGGGCTTTATTCTGATAACCCAGATGAGTTTAAGTTAATGGACACCCCGTATTTCCCGAATGGGGCAGTTGTGGAAAGCGCATTTATAAAGAGCCTGCAGCAGACATTCAAGGAAGAGGCGGAACTTACAGGGACGAGTGAGGGGAGCAGTATTGGGAAAATGAAAATCCTGGCAAGGGTTTCAGGGGCATTCGTGTGCGTATATGGCTCTTATTCCACGAAAACGCATATGGCTGGCGAATCCGTGGAGTTCCAGATAAGCGACAAAGGAAGCCTGTACTTGCCAAAACACCACAGTGTTAGGTCTATTAGTAATATCGGCACAAGGCCATTCTTTTTGACAATTGATACAGGCGGGGTGCTTTCTGTGAGGAATGTAAGTAATGAAAACATAATTTCAGAGGAACGTTTGGAAATGCCGTTCCGGTTTGATTTTTTTAGGTTTTGAGGAGGAAGAAGGATGGTTCATGGGAATAACATAATTTACGTCCGCATTGATTGGGAAAATTACCCAAGTGACAAAACCCCAGTGAATGAGCGTAACTTAAACAAAATGGATTTAGCCATCCACCTGTTGGACGAACGGGTGGTTTGGCTGAATGAGAATAAGTTTGACAAAACAGAATCCTTCAAGCTGGTAAAAAACATTGATTTGGATGAAGATACTGGCATTTTTACCATTACATATTACGACAATACAACTAAAACAATTGACACAATCCTGGAAAAAGTTGCGACCAACTGGGACTATGACGAAGTTTCCCAGCAGCTTATCATCATTCTTGACGATGGCACCGTTAAAAGGGTGGATTTGTCAGCCCTAATCACGCAGTATGAATTCATGGCATCTGACACAATTTCATTTGAAGTGCAGCCAGACGGGAAAGTCAAAGCATTGGTAAGGGAAGGGAGTATACAGGAAAAACACTTAAGGCCGGATTACCTTGCGGACATAAGAGTGGAGCAGGGGAAGGCGCAGCAAAGCGCAGAAGAAGCAAAAGGCTATGCAAAGCTGTCTGAAAGCTACGCCCATGGCGGGACTGGGGTAAGGGAAGGGGAGGACACGGACAACGCCATGGAATATGCCAGGCAGGCAAAGGAGAGTGCGGACAAGGCGGAGGGGATAGCATCCAGCAGCGATTTGGCGGATCTCATAAAATTGGTTGGGGATGCTGATATCGAAGGGATAGCGGATGGGACTGTGACAGGGGCAATAAAGGAGCTTGGAGGGGCAGGGGCGTTCAAAATCATTAAGCTGAATGGGGTGGACAGCGACATAGACACCATATATGACCTCCCAGCCCAGTCAGTGGCATTGACATACCCTGACTTTAGGGTGGGTGACCTTCCGCATTATGATATAGATGACCTGTCTGGGGGCAGGTGGTTTATTGTGACGACTGGGGTGGACATGGGGAACCGGACACAGCTTGCGACTGAACTTTACGGTATCAGGATGTTCTATAGAACGATATGGAATGAAGGCTCGCAAACCTATGGGGTTTGGCATGAATTCGTGACAGCAGTGAAAGGAAGCGCGGAGCGTGAATATAGGAGCGGCTATGTCAACATCACCCCTGCAAACATAGGCTTGGGTAATGTCGATAACACACATGATGCCAATAAGAATGTCAGTTCCGCGAAGCAGCTCTCAGGATGGGCTGACACGAGGGACGTGGCGACCACGCCTGAGACATACAGTGAGAAATTCCTTCCAGTGGGCTTAAAGTCACCAGTGGGGTCTGGCATACCTGGCATATACTCAACGTTGCTTGGGATCCGTGGGTGGAAGGACAGGTCTGGCGGAAAGGCGCATGAGCTTGGGTTCACCGGAGACGGGCGGCTGATGCACAGGGTTGGGGATGAGGCGTGGGAGGCGTGGCGGGAAATCGCGCATAGGGACAACATACCGACAAAGGCCTCTGATATAGGCGCCGCCAGCGCATCCCACGTCGGGGTCACTACCAATGTAATTGGGGGTGGGACAAACATTTCCTACACATACCCAGAAGGAAAAAACACTTCCTCTGTCTTTGGGGTTCCGTCCCTGAATGCCGCGATATCGGAATCCACACAAAAAATATCAGGAGCCGTGGTCAACCTTGGCACTGTCTTCCGAAGCCCTGGGAAGACCTTCCATCCACCTTCTGGCGGGAAATGGTACAGGCTAGGTCATGTTGAGAAAGATGCAACATTTTATGGTGAGTTCATACTTTCACATTCTTGGAACAACACCCCGTCTGAGGCAGTGAAATTTGTTGTTGGCGGGGCGTGCAGTAGCGTTGTTGGGAAATCTTTTAACATACAGAAAATTTTCGTGAGTTACACTGGGCAGGATGTCAGGGTGAAGAAGGCAAGGGTCTTATATTATCCAGCGGCAAATTTAAACAATAATATTTGTGTGGATGTTTTTTTAGAGCATAGCCCCTCATTTTTTGAGAAAGACGATGTGTGGTATTACAGGCTGGCACGTAACAGCACTTTGGAGAGGAAAGAATGGGTTGACGACAACTTCGCAGATGCCGCAATCCCGTCCGGGTATGCAAGCAAAGAAGTCGACCTTGGGTACTCCGACCTTTCCTATGTGGAATGCGCTGACTTCGGCACATACGACCACCTCACGATGTCTGTGGACGATGTAGTGAAGGATGTGTTTAACAAAGCCCCATTAGGGACAAATAAAATATGCCTGGGGAGGTTCCTACGGGGCCAAGCATATACAATTATCATTCAGTGCTACAACAGCAGGGCATGGGGGTCAGCAATCTTGCTCTCATATAATTTTGATGGAATTATTTTCTATAGGAAAATGTCTGGCGTGTTAAAGAAATACACCACACAATGGACAGAGACCGTGATTGGGTGATGAGGGTTAATGTGGTACAACCAGCATTTAAAAATGAATTATAATATATAAAAAGATGTTAGGAGGCGGACACATGGGGGAGCTGACAAGGGCTGAGCATGATGGGTTCCACAGAGAATTTGCTGAAAGAATGAAAGCGGAAGACACTAGGCAAAATAGGCGCCTTGATATTTTGGAAAAAAGCGTCAACCATATCAATGACCTTACGGTATCAGTGGAAAAAATGGCTGTCAATATTGGAACTATGCTAGAGGAGCTTAAAAAGCAGGGGAAACGGTTGGAAGAGTTAGAAAATGAGCCAATTGAAAGTTACAATCAGGTGAAGCAGTCCATTGTTACTGCAGTTATCGGGACTGTTGTGGGCGCCGCGGTAACGGCAATTATAATGATTTTATAAGGAAGGAGAACGCATGAGAAACAGAGATTGGAAAGAGTGGTGGAAGGCGGCAGGCGCCAGGGCTGTGAAAACCATGGCACAGGGGGCTTTGGCATTAATCCCCGCAGCGGCAACCATCACGGAGGTTGACTGGGCAGTGGTTATTAGTACAGCGGCATTGGCAGGTGTCGTATCTCTTCTGACATCTATCAAGGGACTTCCTGAATTAAACGAAAGCGAGGTAAAATAGCATGAGGGACATCACAGCATTACACCCAAGGTTACAGACAAAAGCAGCACTTTTAAAAGAAGAGTGTGAAAAGCAAGTGATATCAATTCTTTTCAGCGAGTGCTTAAGGACGAAAGCGGAGCAGGATGCTTTATATGCGCAGGGCAGGACGGCTCCCGGCAATATCGTTACAAACGCAAAAGGCAGCACATACAGCTCCCAGCACCAATGGGGTATTGCCATTGACTTCTATATTAATATGGACGTTGATGGGGACGGCGATAAAAAGGATGATGCATTTAATAATTCCACAGGCCTGTTTGGGCGCGTTGGCGCCATTGCCAAATCCATTGGTTTAGGCTGGGGCGGGGATTGGACAAGCTTCAAGGACAGGCCGCATTTATATCTTCCTGACTGGGGCAGCACTACGACAAAATTAAAAAATCAATACGGAACCCCAGAACAGTTTATGCAGACCTGGGGGGATGGAAAAGTTACTGTGGATGCAATTCAGGAAATAAACAAAGTTTCCCCATCCGGGTATGAGCGCACGCAGTTTATTATGGATGTGCAGGCCTGCACTGGCTCAAAAGTGGACGGAAAAGCTGGAAGTGAAACCATCAGAAATACCATCACAGTATCCGCATCCAGGAACCGGAAGCACCCTGTAGTTGTGCCATTGCAAAAGCGCCTGAACGCCTTAGGCTTTGATTGCGGCACAGTGGATGGCATTGCAGGAGTTAAATTCACCGCGGCAGTGAATTCCTACCAGAAAAATGTGCTGGGCTATAAGAGCCTGGATGGGGAGGTGACTGCTGGGAAGAAAATGTGGAAGTCCCTTCTTGGGATGATTTAAAAATAGCCCCGGTTTTGGCCGGGGCTTGAATTTACATGGCATTGAATTTTTCAATGTACTCACGAAGCCTTTTTGAAATTTGAAAGTTCTCTTCGACATGCTTCGCCTTTTTATTTGCTGGGAAGATTTTAAGCGACCCGAAAATATAATACCCTAATTGAAGCCCGTGGTCAAGAAGCTGGTCGTCCAGCAGCATTGATTTTTCCATATCATTTAATTTCTTCTGGAACCCTTCTGGAATTACAAGTTCAAGCTCATCAAGTTCCAAGTTTTCTGATTTTATGTTTAAATTTTTATAATATCCTCTATAATTCCGCACCCTTCACCTGTACGTAAGTTGCATTTCCGGTTTTTTTATCTGTTATTTTGATTTCTTCCAAGAAAATATCTTTCTCCCACTGGTCGAAATCTTTATCGTACGCCCTTTTTATCTTAACGTAATAATCCCACTTTTCAAGAATGTCATCCTGTCCCGTAATCCACTGGCTCCCTTCCTCAGCTTCCCCGGCGGCACGCTCAATCTCTTCCCAAATAGAACTTCCAGAAAACACCCTGCCTGTTTTTTTGAATAGTAATTCCTGTAAAATTTTGTTTTTGTCCATTTTCTTCCTCCTTTTGTCCACATTTTTTTCATTTTCGTTTATCAGCCAAACCCCTCCAACCTTTCTCGCTGTGTCAAACCCCCCTTTTATCGCCTTGTGCCTTGCCGTGGAAGAGTCGATCCCGTTTCTCCTGGACCATTCTGCAAGGGTTATTTCTCTTCCTTCTTCTGTCTCAATCGTAACATCGGAATGCGCTTTTGAATCCAAGCCTAAGCCTTCTTCCTCCCTCAATATCCTTATCGCCCTTTCCAGGGCGTTTATGTCTTCCTGTAAATCCCTTGCGGCAACGCTTTCTTTTTCTCCGTTTTCATATAATTTTTCGTAAATCGTCTTAATATTTCTCAATAAATCCTGCGTTTCTTTGAATTTCATACCATGTCTCCTTTATTTTTAATCTGAATGTTATAATATAAATTTTAAGCCCTTTTCAATAATGGGATCCCAGCCTTTTTCGCGTACTCAACGACCATAAACTTCTTCTCATCTTTCCCAAGGCAGATTTTTGGGATCCAACAGTTTTCTGTGAATTCCCTTCCGTAACTTGTCTGGAATGTGACAGGAAGCAGGATAGCCTTCGCCGTCTCCCTAACTGGGGTGTTCCCCCAGGAGTATAAAGAGGCGCCGTTTTCGTTTTCCATTTTTGACTGGAACCAGCTCTTGATAGAGATTTTAACTTCCTTATCCTTCCCCTTTTCCTCTTCCCATGCCATTTTAAGGCAAATGGAAAATATATTATTTGAATCCTCTTTTTTTAACTCCCAAGCCCTTTTCATGATTACTGATAAATCGTATTTTCTCATCTTCCATATCCTCCGTTCCTTTGATGGCTATATATTACCACGAATTCGTGGTAATGTCAATACTAATTTTAAAATTTGTCATGTAATTTGTCACAGAATTGGAAAATGCTGATATTTACAATAGTTATAAGGAATAAGTGTTCGGGTTCGAGCCCCGTCTATCGCTCTTCTTATTAAAAGCCTAAAACTTTATGGTTTCTTGGTGGAATCAATGGTTTGAGGCTCTTTTATTTCCATTTTTATCAAAGTATAAAATACGATATTATATATTATAATAATATTTTTTGTCATAAGATTTGTCATGATGTTTTTAAATAAAGATGGAATTCCGTAGCTTTTCTGCCGCCTTCCTTTTTGCATCTTCTTCCCTGTCCATCGTGGAATGCCTGTAGACCGACTTCATGATATGGTCTGTCTCCCAACCACCCATTTTCATGATGTCCGCATCCGGGATATTTAAGGCGCTCATTTTTGATGCAAAGTAGTGCCGCAGCTTATGTAGGGAGAACCTTGGCATGCCAAGCTTATCCTGGGCGGAATGCAGGAAAGCGGTAATCCTCCCTGGGGAGCCATGGTAGACATACCCTTGCCGCCGTATTTTGTCAGCGGTTTCCATGGGGATCACCACGTCCCTTGTGCTGGCAGTTGTCTTTGTAGTTTTCATTACCCACTCCTTTTTTTCGTCCTGGACCAGGGCTTTGTTAATGTGGACCACATCCCCTTCTATGTCCCCTGGAGATAAGGCGCATATTTCAGAGCGGCGCATCCCATAGCAGGCCAAAATGATGGGGATTTCATATTGCGTGTCCCTTGAGTGGCTAAGGATCCTCCTTATATCCTCGTCAGAGGGGATATAAGGCTCATCCTTGGTCTTTTGCGGAAGGGTGGTGTCCAGCTTAAGGTTTGGATGGAAAGCGCCTAAAACAGCCGATATGAAGCTGTGGTAATTCCTGACAGTTTTTGGGCTGCATTTTTTTGAAATGCTATTAATGAATTTCTGCACATCCATGGCGGTTATGTCATGGACATTGCAAGCCATAAAGTTTTTGGGCAGCTGGTTTATGATAGTGACGTAGCCCCTTATTGTGCTGGGGGAAAGCACATTACGCTTAGATTCTATGTACTGGCTGGCGGCGGCCTGGAATGTCATGTGCGCCGGCTTCCCATCCCCTTTCACTTTGTCCAGTTCCGCAGCCATGGCCTGCATGGCTTCCTTCTGGGTGGGCTTGTAGTCAAATATGACGGTGTAGGTCTGCCCTTTGTACATTTTCCTTATCCGGTAGGAGCCGGATGGCAGCTTTTCAATCTTCATATGGTTCCCTCCTTAAAAATGGGTATAAAAATAACAGCCAGCCGGAATATATGTTCCGCTTGCAAGCTG